>NZ_AJVM01000065.1:0-528712 GCF_000281735.1 Rhizobium sp. AP16
CAGGCAAACCTGCCAGCGGCTGCCACCGACACCCACAAATACAAGCGCGGCCACCTCGTCGTCTTTTCCGGCGGCGCGACAGCTACGGGGGCGGCGCGCATGTCGGCCATGGCTGGGTTGAAGGCAGGGGCAGGGCTTGTCACCATTGCTTCCCCGGAACAGGCGCTGGCGGTCAATGCCGGGTTCCTGACGGCGATCATGCTGCGCGCGGTCGAGGACGAGGTCTCCTTGCGCGAGTGGCTCTCCGACAAGCGCCTTTCGACCTTCGTTCTCGGCCCTGGCTTCGGCGCCGGCGAGAAGGCCCGCCAATTTGCCCTGGCCCTGAACGATCGTCATCTGGTGCTGGACGCCGACGGCATCACCTCGTTTCGCGACGACCCGCAACTCATGTTTGATGCCTTCGCGGATGGCCCGACGCGGCTGGTCCTTACGCCGCATGAGGGCGAATTCGCCCGCCTCTTTCCCGATATCGCCGCCGACGGTGCGCTGAGCAAAGTGGAGAAGGCCAGGGCGGCGGCGACGCGGGCTCATGCCGCCATTATCTACAAGGGTGCCGATAGTGTCATCGCTGCACCCGACGGCCGGGCGCTGATCAACGCCAACGCCCCGCCATGGCTTGCCACCGCCGGCTCCGGCGACGTGCTCGCCGGCATCATCGGTGGACTGATGGCACAGGGTGCGCCAGCCTTCGAGGCCGCCGCCGCCGGTGTCTGGCTGCATGGCGTCGCTGGGCAGCGCGCCGGAAAAGGACTGACGGCGGAAGATCTCGTTGCGCACGTCACGCCCGTTTGAGGGGCGTTATTTCGCCACTTCTTCCTGCAGCGCGATCGCGCCATGAGGCGCATTGACCTTGCCCTCATGGATCATGAAGGCGAAGACGTCGCGCGGCTCGACCTTGACCTTGCGGTCCCCGTCGATCAACGGCAGATCATCGGGGATTTTGCCCTCTGCCCAGGTCTCCAGCCGCTTCGCCCAGGCCTTCAAGTCCTTCGGCGGATAGCAGGTCTTGATGTCGTCGGAGCCCTTCTGCAGGCGGGCATAGACGAAATCGGCGGTCACATCGGCGATCATCGGATATTCGAAATGCTCGGCGCAAACCGGCGCGATATTGTATTTTGCAAGCAGGGCGACGAATTCCGGCACCTTGAACGAGTCATGCCGGACCTCGACGACATGCTGGAGCGCCAGACCGTCTTGCTTGCCCGGCAGCAGCTTCAGGAACGCCTCGAAATCATCCGGGTCGAACTTCTTCGTTGGCGCAAACTGCCAGAGCAGCGGCCCGAGATGGTCACCCAGCTCACTGATGCCGGATGTGAGAAAGCGCTGCATCGACTCACCCGCCTCGGCAAGCACGCGCCGATTGGTGACGAAACGCGTCGCTTTCAGCGAGAAGATGAAACCATCCGGCACGTCGGCCGCCCACTTGGCAAAAACCTCCGGCTTTTGTGTGCTGTAATAGGTGCCGTTGACCTCGATCACCTTCAGCTGGCGACTGGCGAAATTGAGCTCGTCCTTCTGCTTGAGCGTGTCGGGATAGAATGTCCCCCGCCACGGCTCAAACGTCCAGCCGCCAATGCCGGTTCGGATCGTGCCGGTTTTGGTCATTCTCTCCTCCATTGATTGGGCGCGGCTAGATCACTCCGCCGCTACGACTTTTTTTATCGGCCGCCGCTCCAGCAATTCCTTGAGAAACTGTCCCGTATAGGACCGCTTCTCCTTGACGATCATCTCCGGCGTGCCCGTTGCAACGATCTCGCCGCCGCCGTCACCACCTTCAGGACCGAAGTCGAGGATCCAGTCGGCCGTCTTGATGACTTCGAGATTGTGCTCGATGACGACGACTGAATTGCCTTGGTTGACCAGTTCGTGCAGCATTTCCAGAAGCTTGGCGACGTCATGGAAATGCAGACCGGTGGTCGGTTCGTCGAGAATATAAAGCGTGCGGCCCGTCGATCGCTTCGACAGTTCCTTGGCTAGCTTGACGCGCTGCGCCTCGCCACCCGAAAGCGTATTGGCCTGCTGGCCGACCTTGATATAGCCGAGGCCGACATCCTTCAGCGATTGCAGCTTGTCGCGCACGGCGGGAACAGCCGCGAAGAAATCGACGCCTTCCTCAACGGTCATGTCGAGCACATCGGCGATCGACTTGGTCTTGAAAGTGACATCCAGCGTCTCCCTGTTGTAGCGCTTGCCGTGGCAGACGTCGCAGGTGACGTAGACGTCGGGCAGGAAGTGCATCTCGATCTTGATGACGCCGTCACCCTGGCAGGCCTCGCAGCGGCCACCTTTGACGTTGAACGAGAAGCGACCTGGCTGGTAGCCCCGCGCCTTCGCTTCCGGCAGGCCGGCGAACCAGTCGCGGATCGGCGTGAAGGCGCCGGTATAGGTCGCCGGGTTCGAGCGCGGCGTGCGGCCGATCGGCGACTGGTCGATGTCGATCACCTTGTCGATATGCTCGAAGCCATCGATCCGGTCATGTTCGGCCGGGATTTCGCGCGCGCCCATGACGCGGCGTGCGGCCGACTTATAGAGCGTCTCGATCAGGAAGGTGGACTTGCCGCCGCCGGAAACGCCGGTGACGGCGGTAAAGACGCCGAGCGGGATCGCAGCAGTGACGTCCTTGAGGTTGTTACCCCTGGCGCCGACGACCTTGATCTCCTTACCCTTCTTGACCTTGCGGCGCTCGTCGGGAACCGGCACGCCGAGTTCGCCGGAGAGATATTTCCCGGTCAGCGACTTCGGGTTTGCCATGATCTCCTGCGGCGTGCCATGCGCCACCACCTGGCCGCCATGTATGCCGGCGGCGGGGCCGATATCGACCACGTCATCCGCCGTCATGATTGCATCCTCGTCATGTTCGACGACGATCACCGTATTGCCGATGTCGCGCAGGTGCTTCAGCGTTTCCAGCAGACGGGCATTGTCGCGCTGATGCAGGCCGATCGAGGGTTCGTCGAGGACATAGAGCACGCCGGTGAGGCCCGAGCCGATCTGCGAGGCCAGGCGAATACGCTGGCTTTCGCCGCCGGACAGCGTGCCGGAATTGCGCGACAGGCTCAGATATTCGAGGCCGACGTCGTTGAGGAAGCGCAGGCGATCGCGGATCTCCTTGAGAATGCGGACGGCAATCTCGTTCTGCTTGTCGGTGAAGGTCTCCGGCAGCAGCTCGAACCAGTCGCGGGCAATCCGGATCGACATTTCCGCGACCTGGCTGATGTGCAGCTTGTTGATCTTGACCGCCAGCGCTTCCGGCTTCAGGCGATAGCCGTTGCAGGCCGGGCAGGGGGCGGCCGACATGAAGCGCTCGATCTCCTCACGCGCCCAGGCGGAATCCGTTTCCTTCCAGCGCCGCTCGAGGTTCGGCACGATGCCTTCGAAATTCTTGTGCGTCGTATAGGAACGGGCGCCGTCGGCGTAATGGAACTCGATCTTATCCTCGGTACCGTTGAGGATCACGTCTTTCGCCGTATCCGGCAGGTCGCTCCAGCGGCTGCCGAGCTTGAAGCCGTAATGCTTGCCGAGCGCTTCCAGCGTCTGATTGTAATAGGGCGAGGTCGATTTGGCCCAGGGAGAGATCGCGCCGTCGCGTAGTGTCCGTTCTGGTTCGGGTACGATCAACGCGGGATCGATCTTCTTCAGCGAGCCGAGGCCATCGCAGGACGGACAGGCGCCGAAGGGATTATTGAACGAGAACAGGCGCGGCTCGATTTCCGAAATGGTGAAACCGGAGACCGGGCAGGCGAATTTTTCCGAAAACAGCACGCGTTCATGCGTTTCGTTCAGCGACTTGTTGGCCGACCCACCGGCAGAAGTCTCCTCCGGCGGCAGCGGCTTATCGGCAAATTCCGCAATGGCAAGGCCATCGGCGAGCCGCAGCGATGTTTCGAAGCTGTCCGCCAGGCGGGCCGAGACGTCGGGTCGGACGACGATACGGTCGACCACGACGTCGATATCGTGCTTGTACTTCTTGTCCAGCGTCGGTGCATCGGCGATCTCGTAGAACTGCCCGTCGACCTTGACGCGCTGGAAGCCCTTTTTCATGAGCTCCGCCAGTTCCTTCTTATATTCGCCCTTCCGGCCGCGCACGAGCGGCGCCAGGATATAAAGCCGGGTGCCTTCCTCGTAGGCGAGCACGCGGTCGACCATCTGGCTGACCGTCTGGCTCTCGATCGGCAGGCCGGTGGCCGGCGAATAAGGCACGCCGACGCGGGCAAACAGCAGGCGCATATAGTCGTAGATTTCGGTGACGGTGCCGACCGTCGAGCGCGGATTGCGCGACGTGGTCTTCTGCTCGATCGAAATCGCCGGCGACAGGCCATCGATCTGGTCGACGTCAGGCTTCTGCATCATCTCCAGAAATTGCCGCGCATAGGCCGACAGGCTCTCGACATAGCGACGCTGCCCCTCGGCATAGATCGTGTCGAAGGCGAGCGAGGACTTGCCCGAGCCCGAAAGGCCGGTCATGACGATCAGCTTGTTGCGCGGAAGGTCGAGATCGATGCCCTTGAGATTGTGCTCGCGTGCGCCACGTATGGATATAGTCTTCAGTTCACTCATCGTCGTCCGCTTGGTCCCTTGATGTCTGCCTTTATTTAGTGATGCCGGGCCGTGAGTCGAGGCTGAAATGAAGGGCAGCGCCAGGTTTTCGATTCGGTTGACAGGATCATAGGGATAAAATAGAACAAAGAAAGAACAAAATTCCTTGTGGATGAAGCTCCCTTGGATGGTTGCTTAAATAGCACCTGATGGCGGCAATGGTCTAAGGTGCGCGGATAAAATTTCAGAGCCGTCGATGGGCGGCAAGTAGGGTGGTGTCATGGCCGGTAGTGTGAACAAGGTAATTCTGGTTGGAAATCTCGGGGCGGATCCTGAAATTCGCCGTACGCAGGATGGCCGTCCGATCGCCAATCTCAACATCGCGACATCGGAAACCTGGCGTGATCGCAATTCCGGCGAGCGCAAGGAAAAGACCGAGTGGCACCGCGTGGTGATCTTCAACGAAGGTCTCTGCAAGGTTGCCGAACAATATCTGAAGAAGGGCGCCAAGGTTTATATCGAAGGCGCGCTTCAGACCCGCAAGTGGCAGGATCAGAACGGCCAGGACAAGTATTCGACCGAAATCGTGCTGCAGGGCTTCAATTCGACGCTGACCATGCTGGACGGTCGCGGTGAAGGCGGTGGCGGCGGTAATCGTGGCGGCGGCGGTGGTGATTTTGGTGGCGGTGATTACGGCGGTGACGACTATGGCCAGCCCGCACCGTCATCCGGCGGAGGCCGCAGCGCTGGTGCAAGCCGTGGCGCTCCCGCAAGCAGCGGTGGCGGCAGCAACTTCTCGCGCGACCTGGACGACGATATCCCGTTTTGATCGAGCGGCTCTGATCGACAGCTTATATCGAATTGTACTGAACGGCCCGCCTTTCCCGGTGGGCTTTTTCTATGTAAGCGTGAGGGCGGACTGAACGCCGTCCACGACGAACTGGGCGGCAAGTGCGGCGAGGATGACGCCGAGCAGGCGGGTCAGGATGGCGCGGCCGGTTGCCCCCAGCATGCGGTCGAGCCTGTCGGAGATTGCGAGCGCCGCGAAGACGAGCCCGAGATTGACGGCGATGACGCCGATCAGCTGTGCCCGATCAAACGTGGTCTGCAGCGAACCGGCAAGCAGAATGGTTGCCGAAATGGCCCCGGGGCCGGCGATCAATGGCAAGGCGAGGGGGAAGACCGCGATATTGTGGATGTGATCCTTGGTGATCGCGACCTCGGTCGTCTTCTCCTTCCGGTCCTGCCGCTTCTCGAATACCATCTCGAAGGCGATCCAGAAGAGCAGCAGGCCGCCGGCAATGCGGAAGGCGCCGATAGAGATGCCGAGGATGCCGAGCACGCTGGCGCCGAACAAAGCGAAGGCAGCCAGGATGAAGAAGGCGATCAGGGATCCGCGCAAGGCCACCTGCTTGCGTTCGGCCCGGTTCATGCCCGCCGTGAGGCCGATGAAAAGCGGAGCGAGACCTGGCGGATCGACCGTGACAAGCAGCGTCGTGAAGGCATTGATTAGCGTGTCCGCGCTCGCCATATGTTCCCCAGCCATTTGTTTTCTATGGTTGTTGATCCATTGATATGCGAGGAATGGGCTTTCGCAAAGCGCAATGCGGCCAATCCGGGACGTGCTGCCACGGAAATGTTCGATTTAGCGGGTTAAGAGGGCAAAAGCCTGTTCAAAAGCACCCGCCAAAATTGGCGCTCGCAGGGCCTTTCGGCTATAAATTTCGCAGTGATTCTAAAAGAGATCGTGATCTGTTTTGACTGAGCAAACACCACCCGGCGGCGGGAAGCTCCCGCCAGGCATCGAGCCAATTTCCATCATGGAGGAAATGCAGCGGTCGTACCTCGATTACGCGATGAGCGTGATCGTCAGCCGCGCGCTTCCCGATGTTCGCGATGGTCTCAAGCCCGTTCATCGACGCATCCTCTATGGTATGTCGGAACTCGGGATCGACTGGAACAAGAAATATGTGAAGTGCGCCCGCGTAACCGGTGACGTGATGGGTAAATACCATCCGCACGGTAACCTGGCGATTTACGATGCGCTCGCCCGCATGGCGCAGCCCTGGTCTCTTCGCCTGCCGTTGATTGACGGGCAGGGCAATTTCGGTTCCGTCGATGGCGATCCGCCGGCGGCCGAACGTTACACGGAATGCCGCCTGCAGAAGGTGGCGCATTCGCTGCTCGACGATCTCGACAAGGAAACCGTCGATTTCCGCGACAACTATGACGGCACGCTGAGCGAGCCCGTTGTCGTACCGGCAAAGTTCCCCAACCTGCTCGTCAACGGTTCCGGCGGTATCGCTGTGGGCATGGCGACCAATATTCCGCCGCATAACCTGTCCGAAGTGATCGATGGCTGTATCGCGTTGATCGACAATCCGGCGATCGAACTGCCGGAGATCATGCAGATCATTCCGGGTCCGGACTTCCCGACAGGCGCCAAGATCCTCGGCCGCGCCGGTATCCGCTCGGCCTATGAGACCGGGCGCGGCTCCATCGTCATGCGCGGCGTCGCTGCGATCGAGCCGATGCGCGGCGACCGCGAGCAGATCATCATCACTGAAATTCCCTATCAGGTGAACAAGGCAACGATGATCGAGAAGATGGCCGAACTGGTGCGCGAAAAGCGCATCGAAGGCATCTCCGATCTGCGCGACGAATCCGACCGCCAGGGCTACCGCGTCGTTGTCGAGCTGAAGCGCGACGCTAATGCCGACGTCATCCTGAACCAGCTTTACCGCTATACGCCGCTGCAGACGTCTTTCGGCGCCAACGTGGTGGCTCTGAATGGCGGCAAGCCCGAACAGTTGACCCTGCTCGACATGCTGCGCGCCTTCGTGTCCTTCCGCGAAGATGTCGTCAGCCGCCGCACCAAGTACCTGCTGCGCAAGGCGCGCGAACGCGCCCACGTCTTGGTCGGTCTCGCCATCGCCGTCGCCAATATCGACGAAGTCATCCGCGTTATCCGCCGCGCTCCCGATCCGCAGTCGGCGCGTGAGGAGTTGATGACTCGCCGCTGGCCCGCGGAAGATGTCGAATCCCTTATCCGGCTAATCGACGATCCGCGTCACCGCATCAACGAAGACGGCACCTACAATCTTTCGGAGGAGCAGGCGCGCGCCATTCTCGAGCTGCGTCTTGCTCGCCTGACGGCACTCGGCCGTGACGAAATCGGCGACGAGCTCAACAAGATCGGCGCTGAGATCAAGGATTATCTCGATATCCTCTCGTCGCGTGTCCGCATCCAAACCATTGTAAAAGAAGAGCTTATTGCCGTTCGCGACGAGTTCGGAACGCCGCGCCGCACCGAGATCGTCGATGGCGGTCTCGAGATGGACGATGAGGATCTGATTGCCCGCGAGGACATGGTCGTCACCGTTTCGCATCTCGGCTACATCAAGCGCGTGCCGCTCACCACCTACCGCGCCCAGCGCCGCGGCGGCAAGGGTCGCTCCGGAATGACGACGCGCGACGAAGATTTCGTTACCCGGCTATTCGTTCTCAATACGCATACGCCGGTACTGTTCTTCTCGTCGCGCGGCATCGTCTATAAGGAGAAGGTCTGGCGCCTGCCGATCGGCACGCCGACATCGCGTGGCAAGGCCTTGATCAATATGCTGCCGCTTGAGCCCGGCGAACGCATCACCACGATCATGCCGCTGCCCGAGGACGAGACGAGCTGGGACAATCTCGACGTCATGTTCTCGACGACGCGCGGCACCGTGCGCCGCAACAAGCTGTCGGACTTCGTACAGGTGAACCGCAACGGCAAGATCGCCATGAAGCTCGAGGAAGAGGGCGACGAAATCCTCTCCGTCGAGACCTGCACCGAGCATGACGATGTGCTGCTGACGACGGCGCTCGGACAGTGCATCCGCTTCCAGGTCTCGGACGTGCGCGTCTTCGCCGGCCGCAATTCCATCGGCGTTCGCGGTATTTCGCTGGCGTCGGGCGACAGCATCATTTCGATGACCATCGTCAACCATGTGGATGCCGAGCCCTGGGAGCGCGCTGCCTATCTCAAGCGCTCGACCAGCGAGCGTCGCTCGACCACGGGCGAGGAAGAGGAAATTGCGCTGGTCGGCGAGGAAGTCACCGAAGAGGGACAGCTGAGCGACGAGCGCTATGAAGAACTGAAGGCACTGGAGCAATTCGTGCTGACGGTTTCGGAAAAGGGCTTTGGCAAGCGTTCGTCTTCCTACGATTTCCGTATCTCCGGCCGTGGCGGCAAGGGTATCCGCGCCACCGACACGTCGAAGACTGCCGAAATCGGCGAACTGGTCGCCGCCTTCCCGGTTGAGGACAGCAACCAGATCATGCTGGTCTCGGATGGCGGTCAGCTGATCCGTGTTCCGGTCGGCGGCATTCGTATCGCCAGCCGCGCCACCAAGGGCGTCACCATCTTCTCGACCGCCAAGGACGAGAAGGTCGTTTCGGTCGAGCGCATCAGCGAGCCGGAAGGTGATGATGACGCCGTCGAGGCAGATGCTGAGGATGGTGTGCCGAATGGAGAGGCCGAGGTGCCTGCAGGCGAGGCCGAAGGTACCAGCGAGGAATAGCTCTCGATTTTAATGAGTTTAATGGAAAACGGCCGCCTTTGGGCGGCCGTTTTTGTCCGTTCGAAAGCATCGGTATAGATCTTGGAATGCAACACGCCCTATCGAGAGGCGGCAAGACCTGTCCGCCAGGTGGTCCAGCCTGTCAGCAGCACCAAGCCTAATACGGTCGCGGGAGCAATGGCATGTGAATATTCACCGTGTCCCAGCACGGTCGCAATCGCTGAGAGCATGATGGTGGCGGCGAGCGCTAGGCCGAGAAGGCGAGTGGGGCGCAAAAGGATGAGGGCGGCGGCAGCCAGCTCGACTATGCCAGTCACGTAATGAAACCATCCGGGATAGCCCCAGCGCTGGTAATCATCGAGAATGGTATTGGATGCAAAGATATTGCCCAATCCTCCCGCCACGAAGAAAATTCCCACGATCCACGGAAGTATCAGGCTCCATTTGAATTTACCCACGGTCTTTAGCCTCGCTTGTTATGGCACCCTGTAGAAATGTTTTAACGGCCGCTTCGCTCAAGCGCTCGATTGCTGCCTTATCTGGCGGTTTGCGATCAATCCCCACGAGGCCGCGCAATTGTGGCGCCATCACCAGCATGCTCAGGAACTGCTCGGCCAAATCAAACGCAGAGATGTCTGCCCGAAACTGGCCATCCGTTTGCTTGGGTTCGATCCAGCTTGCCAGAATGCGCGTGGCATTCTCCGGGCCTCCGAACCAGATTGCCTGGGCGAGCCTTGGGAATTGATGGCCTTTGGATGCCATCAGGCGATGCAATGCGAGCGCTTGTGGTTGAAGCACGATGCCAAGAACACTGCAGGCGAAGGATGTGAGTGCCGTGTCGAACTCTCCGGTTTTGGGGATTTCAAGCAGTTCGAGCGGAGCGGAAATGTCGGCGCAAAGCCGTGTGACCGCTTCGATGAAAAGCCCTTCCTTGCCGCCGAAATGATCGTAGACATTGCGTCGTGAACCACCGGAGCGGGATATCACCATGTCGATGGAAACGGCATCATATCCCTGCTCAAGGAACAATTCCGCTGCACTTTCCACGAGTTGCTTAACTCGGTCTGCCCCGCGCTCTGTCCTATGGGTCTCCATATAAGCCTCTTTCGATGAATAATGGTATGGTACTATACCATACCATTTGGCGACACAAGATTTGCCAGGATGTGTCGGAGGCGTGCGACCTTTTGTCGATTTCAGGATTTCCGCTGTGCAGCCACTGCATAGAAAAAACCGGACGCTGGGGAGCGTCCGGTTTGACTGGTCCCGGGCGCCTGGAGGGCCGCACGCGGGTGGGGGAGATTGTCAGGAGCCCGAAGGGTCAGAGTGTTCCGTGACGCTTGTTCAGCTTCTTGCTCTCTTCGCTTTCGCGATGGAGCGCCGATATGGTGGATGCAACAGACACAACGAACATGATGCTGATGAAAAGCGTAAGCACCGTTAATATCGTGAACATGATCGCTCCCTTCCTCTCGCGGAACTAGCGTTCAGATCCCTTTAGTATTGGCTGGAAGCCGTAAAGGAACGAGCCGAAGCAAAGGGACCATAGATCTTCGACTGGTCAGGCTTTTGATCGTAAAGAGCGATCGTTGCTGCAAGCATTCCGGAAATCATCGTCATCCAAACAACGTTAATAAGGGTGATCTTGTCGGGCATACTCTTTTTCCTTCTTACAGCAACGTGCAAATTTAAGGTTCGTACTTTAACGCAGCGGCTCGTGAATGGTTCCGCCATATGTTGGGCTCTATTTACCAACGCCCATCTGAAGCAACCTTGAATGCCTTGTTCATCTGGCGTTCAGATTCGCGATGCGTTTTGCGCATGGCGCTGATGATTTCTTGAGCAGAAGTGGTGTCATCACTGTCGGTATGAGCAGCCCATTCGATTTCGTAATTGTTCGCGAACAGGTGAACAACGTGCTCAATGAGGATGGAGGCGACAATGGCGACTGCGACGATGAGGACCAGCATGGCCTGATATTCCTGAGCCGGAGATGGATGAACCGGTTGAACCGGCCCGTTTCGATGTTGGGGTGAGTAAAGCATTGTCGATCTGAAACGGGCTTGAACGCCGCATTCATCTGTCGTTCAGAGGCCATTGCCGGGTTGTAAATGACTTGCGAGAAGGGGCTATCCGTGACAAAAGGCGTCGAAACAACGAGCCGGCTCGGTATGACGACAGCCTTTTATCCCGGATCCTTCGATCCCATGACCAATGGACATCTGGACGTCCTCGTGCAGGCGCTGAATGTCGCCTCCAAGGTCATTGTCGCGATCGGGATTCATCCTGGCAAGAAACCGCTTTTTTCCTTCGAGGAGCGGGCGGAGCTGATCAACCGGTCGCTTGCTGATGCGCTGCCGAAGAAGGCTGCCGACATATCCGTAGTCTCCTTCGACAATCTGGTGGTCGACGCGGCCCGCAAGCATGGCGCGAGCCTCCTGGTGCGTGGCCTGCGCGATGGCACCGATCTCGATTATGAAATGCAGATGGCCGGTATGAACCGCCAGATGGCGCCCGATATTCAGACCCTGTTTCTGCCCGCCGGCACGGCGTCCCGGCCCATAACCGCCACATTGGTGCGGCAGATCGCCTCCATGGGCGGCAATGTCAGCGCCTTCGTCCCGCCAGCGGTTCTTGAAGCCCTGACTGGCAAGTTAAAAGATCCGGCCAAATAAAAGTCAGGCCGAAATCCATTTTTCCGAACGGAGCACCCATGAAACTTCTTCATATCGCATTGGCAGGCTTTCTCGGCCTCGCCGCCTTCGCAGGCAGCGCCATCTCGGCCGCGGCCACCGATCTTCTGACGATCCAGCTGAAGGACGGCCCTGTTGTTATCGAGTTGATGCCCGAAGTTGCGCCGAAGCATGTCGCGCAGATCGAAGCGTTGGCGAAGAAGGGTGCGTATGACAATGTTGTCTTCCACCGCGTCATCGATGGTTTCATGGCCCAGACCGGCGATGTCCAGTACGGCAACACGACGAAGGGCTATAACGCCGCCAAGGCCGGCACCGGCGGTTCCGATCTTCCGAACCTTCCGGCCGAATTCTCCAAGGTTCCGTTCACGCGCGGCGTTATCGGCATGGCGCGTGCCCAGGATCCGAATTCCGCCAACTCGCAGTTCTTCATCATGTTCGCTGACGGCGATTTTCTGAACGGCCAGTATACGGTCGTCGGCAAGGTCGTCTCCGGCATGGAACTCGTCGACAAGATCAAGCGCGGCGAAGGCCAGAATGGCGAAGTGAGCAACCCGGACAAGATGCTGAAGGTCACCGTCAGCAAGAAGTAAATCCAAAGGCATGATCCCAAAAAATGTGAAGCGGTTTTTGGATAAGATCATGCGCAATCAAACATAGAACGAGGAAACGAAAATGGCTGAGATCAAGGATCCCGAAAACACCCTCATCCTGGAAACCACCAAGGGCGAAGTTGTCATTCAGCTCCTGCCGCAGGTAGCGCCCGAGCATGTCGCCCGCATCAAGGAACTCGCTCGCGAGAAGGCCTATGACGGCGTTGTTTTCCATCGCGTCATCGACGGCTTCATGGCACAGACCGGCGATGTGGAGCATGGCAAGGTAGGCGGCAACACGGCCCGCGCCGGTACGGGCGGCTCGTCCAAGCCGGACCTGAAGGCTGAATTTTCCGCCACGTCGCACATTCGCGGCACTTGCTCGATGGCGCGTTCGCAGAACCCGAACTCGGCCAACTCGCAGTTCTTCATCTGCTTCGCTGACGCATCCTGGCTGAACAAGCAGTATTCGGTCTGGGGCCAGGTGATCAGCGGCATGGACAATGTCGACAAGATCAAGCGCGGCGAGCCGGTGAAGGATCCGGACTCGATCGTCTCCGCGCGGATTGCCGCCGACGTCTGATTGTGATTATTCCTGAAACCCGCCTCTTGCGCCTTTGGCGCGGGGGCGGGTTTCGCTTTGCCCGGATTGCCTGAATGCGTGTTGACCTTTTCGATTTCGATCTGCCGGACGAGCGTATCGCGCTTAGGCCCGCCGAGCCGCGCGATAGCGCGCGCTTGCTCGTGGTCGATCCGAATGCGGAGATGGTTTTGAGCGACCGCCAAATCCGCGATCTCTCGTCCTACCTTCGCCCCGGCGACGCTATCGTCTTCAACGACACCAAGGTCATCCCGGCCCAGCTGGAAGGCATCCGTCACCGCGAGGGTGCGCCCGGCCAGCAGGTTTCGGCGACGCTGCATATGCGCGCCGCACCCGATCGCTGGAAGGCGTTCGCGAAGCCGGGCAAGCGCATCAAGATCGGCGACCGCATCCAGTTCGGCCATGGCGAAAATGTCTGCGCTCTCGGCGTGCTTGATGCTGTGGTCGAGGAGAAGGGCGAGGGTGGCGAGATCACGCTGCGCTTCGATCTTTCCGGTCCAGCGCTGGACGAGGCGATTGCCGCTGTCGGCCATATTCCACTGCCGCCCTATATCGCCGCCAAGCGTCCGGAAGACGAGCGCGACCGCGCCGATTACCAGACCATCTATGCCCGCGAGGAGGGCGCCGTCGCAGCGCCCACCGCCGGCCTGCATTTCACCCCGTCACTGTTTGCAACGCTGGACGCCATGGGCGTCGAGCGGCATTTCGTGACGCTGCATGTCGGCGCCGGCACCTTCCTGCCGGTCAAGGCTGACGATACCGAAGACCACAAGATGCATTTCGAGATCGGCCATGTCGATGCAGCGACAGCGGAAAAGCTGAACGCCGTGAAGGCGAGGGGCGGGCGCATCGTCTGCGTCGGCACCACGTCGCTGCGGCTGCTCGAAAGTGCGGCTGCCGAGGACGGCACGATCAAGCCCTGGTCCGGCGCAACCGGCATCTTCATTACACCCGGTTACCGCTTCAAGGCGGTCGATCTGCTGATGACCAATTTTCACCTGCCGCGCTCGACGCTGTTCATGCTGGTGTCGGCCTTTGCCGGCCTCGATACCATGCGCGCGGCCTATACCCATGCTATTGAGACGGGCTATCGCTTCTATTCCTATGGCGATGGCAGCCTGCTCCACCGGAAAGACTAAGACGAGATGAGCGAGAGCTTTCAGTTCCAATTGAAGAAGACCGATGGCGGCGCCCGTCTCGGCGAAGTTTCCATGCCGCGCGGCACGATCCGCACGCCGGCCTTCATGCCGGTCGGCACGGTCGGCACCGTCAAGGCGATGTATCTCGACCAGGTGCGCGAGAGCGGCGCCGATATCATCCTCGGCAATACCTATCACCTGATGCTGCGCCCAACCGCCGAGCGCGTCGCCCGTCTTGGCGGCCTGCACGAGCTGATCCGCTGGCCGCATCCTATCCTGACCGATTCCGGCGGTTTCCAGGTGATGTCGTTGTCCGGTCTGCGCAAGCTCGATGAGCAGGGCGTGACCTTCAAGTCGCATGTCGATGGCAGCCTGCATCATATGTCGCCGGAACGCTCGATCGAGATCCAGGGCCTGCTCGGCTCCGATATCCAGATGCAGCTCGATGAATGCGTGGCGCTGCCCTCGACTCCGAGAGAGATCGAGCGGGCCATGGAAATGTCCTTGCGCTGGGCTGAGCGTTGCAAGGTCGCCTTCGGCGACCAGCCCGGCAAGGCGATGTTCGGCATCGTGCAGGGCGGCGACGTGCCTGACTTGCGTGTCCGCTCGGCGCAGGCGCTGAACCAGATGGACCTGAAGGGCTACGCCGTCGGCGGTCTTGCCGTGGGTGAGCCGCAGGATGTGATGCTCCGCATGCTGGAAACCACCCTGCCGGAACTACCGACTGAAAAGCCGCGCTATCTGATGGGCGTCGGCACGCCGGACGATATCCTGAAATCCGTCGCCTGCGGCATCGACATGTTCGACTGCGTGATGCCGACCCGCTCCGGTCGCCACGGCCTGGCGTTTACCCGCCGCGGCAAGGTCAATATCCGCAATGCCCGCCACGCCGAGGACATGCGTCCGCTCGATGACCAATCGAATTGCCCAGCCTCGCGCGACTATTCACGCGCCTATCTGCATCATCTCGTCCGCGCCAACGAGGCGCTCGGCGGCATGCTGCTCTCCTGGAACAATCTCGCCTACTATCAGGAACTGATGCAGGGCATCCGGCAGGCGATCGCCGAGGGCCGTTTTGCCGATTTCATGGCGGAGACGCAGGAGAACTGGGCGAGGGGCGATCTCGAGCCGGTTTGAGATGTGATCCACTATCTCTGCTAAAGGTGGCGACGATCGATACGATCGTGCCGTCTTCTTAGCCATTTGCATCTCGGACTTATGCTTTCCTGGCCGAGAAAAACAGGAAGCGCGGTTTGGTTGTGAGGCTCCGAAATGCCTCCGGAAAGAGCTCGCGGGCTCGCGGATCGGGTTGGGGTTCACTCAGGATATCAATCTGAAAACCGGCTGCCTTGAGCGCGTCAAATATGGCGTGGAGCGGTCGATGCCAGAAGCGCATGGCGATGTCCTTTCCTCCGCGCTGCCAGGTCTCGTCAAAACTGTAGGTCTCGAAATAATTATCGTGGCCGGGCGCCGGATGATCCATGAAGGGATGGTGGGTGGAGAAAACAAGGCGGCCGCTTTGGGAGAGCAGACGGTTGAACTCGGCGAGGGGCCGCGACCAGTCAGGCAGGTAAAGCATGACAAGCGAGGCGAGGATCAAATCGAAACTGCCATCATCGAAGGGCAGCGGCTCATTCAGATCAACCAGTCGTAATTGCGCACGTCCTTCAAGGCGACGTCGCGCAATTTCCAGCAAGCCTGCACTCGAATCGATGCCGGTTAGGATCGCGCCTCGATCAAGAAGCGCTGCCGCATGTGCTCCACCACCGCATCCCGCATCAAGGACCCGGAGCCCGGCAACATCGGCAATCATCGAAAGAATTGCCGACCGCTCATAATAGGCATTCCAAGCGTTGTTCTCGTTGTCAGCCTGATAGGCTGCCGCAAACGCATCGTAATCATTCTCAGACAACGTCGTTCCTCTCCAGAGGCTCACCTGAAAGACGATTGGTTTCAATACGGTAGAGATACTCACTCTATCGAACTATCGAAGCGCCAATATCTCCGGCAAGGCCGTCTCTTTGATTCATTCCATCCTTCGCAGTCCTTGCGCCTGCCCAAAATCGGCGCTAATCGGAATTGTCGAAAAAGGCAGGGGCGGTTTCGGTAAGCCCGACCCCTTCTATCTGGAAGCTCTGTTCCGCGCCTTGGCGCGAGTACCCACGACGCGGAAGCTTGGTCATACCGGCCGAGCCGCCCGCGTTGGTGTGGGCGATTTCGGCCGTCATGCCTCCGCGGGAAGACCCATGGAGCTGCCTGCCATGCGACTAAATCATCTTGATCTTCATGTTCCCGATGTCGCCGCGACGAGGGACGTTCTGGTATCTGCCTTCGGCCTGATCGAAATCGAGACGCGGGGCGTAAATGGCCTTGCCATTTTGCGTGACGACGCCGGTCTCGAACTGGTCATCAGCCGTCCGATCGAGAAGTTCGGCGGAGCTGATTCGGCCTCGGTTGGACGCAATACCTATCATATCGGCTTCATATTGCCGTCGCGCGAGTCTGTGGACGAACAATTTGAGCGGGCCAAATCGGCCGGCTGCGAGATCTGGCAACCGCCTTCGGCGGTGCGGGGCGGGTGGTTATTTTACTGCTTTGCGCCGGGGCGAATTCTCATCGAGGTCGGTTGGCGTTCAGACCCAATAGCCTAGTCAAAAATATTAATGACTGTAATGGTTTGTGATGCGATCTTCGCGTCACAAACCGGGCGTTTTCAGGGGGCGTATTCGAGGTTTTTCGATAGGCCGCGAGGCCCGCCGAAACGGCGGCGTGATGAGAAATCGTTTGGAAAAATGGCGAATCGGAATAAACGGTCCGTCCGCCAATGATAAGCTTCATTGGCTAATTTAATCGCGATGGGTTTGGAATTCCTGTGGATTTCGGCTACAACGCTTTTTCTTGATCGATAAGGGCTGTTCTAATCATAAGTAGGAGGCACCTGCCGTTGAGGGCGCAAGGTAAATTGGGGACATGTCTGTCCGGCTTGTTATTTGTCGGATTGGCGGCAACAGGCTGCACGACTGACACGAAAACATCTTCGGCTACTCATAGCTCGACAAAATCGATCCAGCCGGCGAAGGTAACCTATAATTACACCGCCAAGGATCGCGACTGTCTGAAGCGCGTCATGTATTTCGAGTCCGAGCATTCGGATCACGATGGGTACATGGCGGTGGGCACTGTCGTGATGAACAGGCTGACGTCGGGGGCTTATGCCAATTCGATTTGCGGCGTCGTCGCACAGGAGCGGCAATTCGCGCCGGGCGTAATGACAAGGTTGGTGCGCCCCGAGGCGGAACCGGAGCTTGATACGGCGGCCACGGCTATTCTGCGCGGAGAGCGGCATGCGGGCGTGAAGGATGCGATGTTCTTCCACACCAATGGCCTGAAGTTCCCCTACAATAACATGCACTATGTCGCGATAGCCGGCGGGAATGCGTTCTACGAGAAGCGCGGCCGGGATGGCGAGTTGCAGACCCCGGCGCCGCTTCCGGCCTATGAGGTCGCGATGAACTACGTATCGACGCAAGGCATATCGACAACACAATCGCCGTTCATATTGCCGGAAACGCGGCAGGTGCAACAAGCGCCGTCCGTCGTCGCCTTTACGCCGGTCTCGAACCCGACTTTTGCCATGCCGGCTGCGACGGCTGCGATCCCGGCAGAGGTTCCCATCCCGACGCCGGCTCCAGCCCTGATCTCGGTGCCAGTTACCCATGGGACGGCAGTCGTCGAGCCGATCTCGACCATAGCGATTCCCCAGCCGCGCCCCGAATTCGAGGGTGAGGGCTATTCCGGCAACTCTGTTAGAATTCGCGGCTAACGAAGCCAGCAACTGCCTTTTCAGCGGCGCGCACTATCGGCGATAGTAGATGCGCCGCTTCGCGGCATCGATCCCGCATGCCGCTCAAATGCCTTTGCTTGCCGTATTGGGCAGGATTTGTACGCCGTTGATCTTGTAACTGCCATCCGGCTGGCGAGCTATCTGATAGATCGCCGTCCAGTCCTTGTCGTCGATACCGGTGATCAACACTTCCTGATAGACAACTGCGCCGTTGTCGATGGCGCGGCTTTTGCCGAAGGCGTAGTTGCCGGGGTGATAGACCGGCTGGTAGCTCTTCTTCACCATTGCGAAAAAGACGTCCTTGTCTGGAAAGAGCGCCTTGATGCCCGGCGCCGCAAAAGAATAGGCCGTCGCCGCATCATTCTGCAGGAAGGCTTCTATCTGTCCCTGGATCAGCGTTTGCGCCGTTTGCACAGGATCTTCCGCTTGCGCCTTGGGCGCAAGGATGAGGCACAGCATGACGGCGAGGGATAAAGCGCGCATGGACATCTCCGGCGAATATCCCGGAGAGCATAGCGCGCTTCACGTTTTTGAAGAAGCGGCTATTGCCAGCGGCGAAACAAGGCGCTGGCATTCACGCCACCAAATCCAAAACCATTCGAGATCGCATATTCCATCGACATCGGCCGGGCAGTTGCTCCGACGAGATCGATACCTTCGGCCGCGGGATCGGCGTCCTGCAGATTGCGGTTCGGCGGCGCGATTTGGTCGCGCAGCGCCATGATCGTGAAAACAGCCTCCAGGCCGCCGGCGGCGCCGAGGAGATGGCCGGTGGCAGCCTTCGTACCGCTGACGGCAATGCCGCCATCGCGACCGAATACTGTCTTGATCGCCTCCATCTCACCGCGGTCTCCGACCGGCGTCGACGTGGCATGGGCGTTGAGATGTTTGACTTCGCGGGGCGAAATTCGAGCCTGCGACAAAGCCGCCAGCATTGCCCGGCGTGCTCCATCGCCATCCTCTGGGCCGGCTGTCATGTGATAGGCGTCGGCTGCAGTGCCGTAGCCGACGAGTTCCGCAAGCGGCGTGGCACCGCGGGCCAGCGCATGATCCAGCGTTTCGATCACCAACATGCCAGCGCCTTCGCCCATGACGAAGCCGTCGCGGGCGGCATCGAAGGGGCGGGAAGCTTCCTCCGGCCTATTGCTGAAGCCGGTAGAGAGGGCGCGTGCCGCCGCAAAGCCGCCGAGGCTGACCTTGTCGATGCAAGCTTCCGCGCCGCCGCAGATCGCCACATCGGCCTCACCAGCTCGGATCAGTCGCGCCGCATCGCCGATTGCCTGGACGCTGGCGGCGCAGGCGGTGACCGGTGCGCCAAGCGGTCCCTTGTAACCGTAGCGGATACTGACCTGGCCGGCTGCGAGATTGACGAGGAAAGAGGGGACGGTGAAGGGAGATAGTCGCCGTACGCCGCGCGCTTCTGCTGTCCGGACCGCATCAGCGATTGCCGGAAAACCACCAATGCCCGACGCGATCACGGTGGCTGTGCACTCAAGGTCACGAAGATCGGTCGGCTGCCAGCCGGCTTGCTTCACTGCCTCTTCGGCCGCGGCCATCGCAAAGAGGATGAAGCGGTCCATTTTCTTCTGGTCCTTCATCGGCACGTAGCGATCGGCGTCGAAACCGGCCTCCGCATCCTCTTCGAGGTTGGGCACGACGCCGCCGACCTTGGCGGCGAGATCGTCGACCATCGTCTCCGGTAAGAGCCTAAGACCGGAACGACCTTCGACCAGTCGTTTCCAGGCTGCGCTGACGCCGACGCCGAGTGGTGAAACCAGGCCCATGCCTGTTACGACGATGCGATCCATGTCTTGCTCCTATTTAACGTAATCAGGCGTCGAAGCCCAAGAACCATGCCTTCATGTGTTCTATCCGCTCATGGACGGCTTCATCAGCTGCTGGGCCGGGCACGAGAATCGTATCTTCGGGATGGAAGGCGCGGCCGGTCACGCGGTCGATGAGAAGCGGATCGCGATCTTTACCGGTGGCCGCATCGGCAAGCCGCATTGCGACGTCCTCGGGCGGCACATGCCGGTTGCCCCAAGTGAACAGCGCCATCAAGACAGGAAAGAAATCGCGCCCCTTGTCGGTCAGGACATATTCGTAGCGCCGCGGTCGCTCGTTGTAGAGGCGGCGTTCGAACAGACCTTCATCGGTCAAATGCTTCAGCCGCCGCGTCAGGATATTCGGGGCGACGCCAAGATTTTTCTGGAATTCATCGAACCGTGTCAGGCCCTGGAGCGCGTCCCGCAGGATCAAAATGCTCCACCAGTCACCGACGCTTTCAAGTGCGCGGGCAGCGGGACATTTAAAGGTGCTGAAGCTGGTTCTCTGCATGGCAGAGGCGAATAGCATGAATAACTATCATGATGCAAGTTACTCAATGTGGAGCAAGAGAACCATGCTGAGGACATCGCTTTGGTTTCCCGACGAACAGCGTCAAACGTGAACCGATCGCGAAATCGATTCAGAGAGCAGCTTTTCGGGAAAGAATCATTGGTCGATTTTATAGGCCTTGGAGATTGATCCATCGCTCGAGCGATAGGTTCGGAAGCCCATAGCCTCATAGTAGGCGAGCCCCATCTTGTTGCCTTCGCCGATGGTCGCATCGATGTTTTGCAAACCAAAAGTCTTGGCGGCCCGCAACGTCACCTGAAATAGCGCTGAACCGATGCCCTGGCGACCAGCACGAGGGCTGACATGGGTTCCGATGATCCCCCAGTCCTCAGATACCCCATACGGATTTCCCGCTACGGCGTAGCGTAGGGACTGGAACCCGAGAATCTGTCCTTGTTCGTCCTCTGCGACCGAGCATTCTATCCGATGTTCATGCTCGATGTACTGCGCCAGGACCAACGTGACATCGCCGGCACTATTTCGCAGGCCCGCGTCGAAAATCTCGTTCAGAACATTGCTCATACCCTGAGCATCAACGGATTTGGCGGGTCTGATGTTCATACTTGTCTCATCCTCGTAACCTGTGGATGGAACGATTCCAGGCCTACGTCCGCGACTCCGTTGGCGTGGACGGGGTCGCTTCCTCGTCGGGGATATCGTCGAAGGAAGAATAATTGAGGTTATAGAGTTTCGAATAGAGCTTGCCGTTGGCCATCAGCTCGTTGTGATTGCCGCTTTCGATCAGCTGGCCGTTTTGCAGCACAATGATGCGGTCCGCCTCGCGGATGGTAGCCAGCCGATGGGCGATCATCAGGCCGGTGCGGCCTTCCAGCAGCTTCACCAGTGCTTTCTGGATCAGCATCTCGGTGTAGCTGTCGATATTGGCCGTCGCCTCGTCGAGCACGAGGATCTTCGCGTCGGCAACGAGGGCGCGGGCGAAACTGACGAGCTGGCGCTGACCGAGCGACAGGCCACCGCCGCGCTCGCCGAGTACGGTTTCGTAGCCATCGGGCAACCGTATGATGAATTCATGCGCGCCAACTGCCTTTGCCGCCTCGATGATTTCCTCGCGCGTCGCCTCAGCCTTGTTGTAGCGAATGTTCTCCAGGACGGTGCCCGTGAAGAGAAAGGGCTCCTGCAGCACCATGGCGATCTGCCGGCCGAGCGAATCCTGGGTGAGGGAGCGCACATCATGGCCGCCGACCAGCACCTGGCCCTGCTGCACGTCGTAGAACCGATGGATCAGCGCCATCGAGCTCGACTTGCCCGAGCCGGTCGGCCCGATCAACGCGACAGTCTCGCCGGGATTGACCTTGAAGCTCACGTTTTTCAGCACCGGATGCTTCGGATCATAGCCGAAGACGACATCGCGGAATTCAACCGAGCCATCCATATCCGCCGACAGCACCTTGGCGTCGGGCACATCCTTGATATCGATCGGCACGTCGAGCACTTCCGTCAGCCGCTGCCCGGAGGCCATGGCGCGCTGCATGACGGAATACTGCATCGTCAATGAGCGGATCGGATCGAAGAAGCGCTGGATATAGAACAGGAAGGCGACCATGACGCCGACATCGAGCCTGTTGTTCAGCACCATCGAACCGCCGACGATGATGACGATGGCCATGGCCATGCCCGTCAGCGTGTCGACGATCGGCACCATGATCTGCGCATATCGTGCCGCCGTCAGGTGCGCCTTCAGATTGGTATGCGCCTTCTCGTCGAAAAGGTCGAAATTGACGCGCTGGCGATGCATGCCCTGGACGGCGCGCACGCCATGGATCGCCTCGGCCAGCGCGCCGCTGGTGATGGAATTGACTTCATGCGCGTTCATGAAGGCGACGCGCGCCTTCGGCAGCCAGAACAGCCGAACGATGAAGAGGATCGGCATGACCGAAAGCGTCAGCAGGCCAAGCCGGAAATCGAGCGACAGCATGACGACGATAATGCCGAAGAGCAGGGCAATGTCGCCGACGGAAAGTACTGATGTTTCAAGGAATTCCTGCATGGAGTTAACGTCGCCTTGCAGGCGCGACATCAGTCGGCCAACCTCGGTCTTGTCCATGAAGGAGAGCGATACGCGCTGTATATGCGCAAACATCGCCCGGCGAATATCGAACAGAACCTCTTCCGCGACTTCGCCGACATAGGTCTCCTGGACGTAGCTCGCCCCATAATTGACGAGGATCGCCACGCTAAAGATCGCCAGGGCTAGCCAGAGCGCCGAGTAATTGACAGCGCCGGGCGCCATCGCATGATCGATCGCATAGCGAATGACGAGCGGTATGACGATCTGCGACGCGGTAAAGAGAAGCACCGCCACAACAGCGATATAGACCTGGCGGCGATAGGGGCTGACGAAGGTCCAGATGCGGCCGACGATCTTGCTGTCGAAGACCTTGCCGAAGATTTCTTCCTCGACGCGATGCGAGCCGACCACGGCACGGGGAGGGCGACGTCCGTCCTCGCGCACATCGTTGCGCTCGGTCTCGATGGTTTCTGACATTGTCAGGCCTCCCTCTTCACGGCGACGACCCGGTCGGCGGACACCTTCATGTCGTCATCCGGGCGAACCTGCAAATCGTACAGCGCCTTGTACCTCCCCCCTGCTGCCAGCAGCTGCTCATGGGTTCCACGCTCGACGATTTCGCCGTCTTCGATGAACAGGATCTGGTCGGCATGCATCAGCGAGCTCAGCCGATGGGCGACCACGAGTGTCACACGATCGCGGGCAAAACGCTTCATGGCGCTGCGGATGCGCTGTTCGGTGGCCGCGTCGATCGCAGCGGTGGAATCGTCGAACACCATCACCGCCGGCTTCAGCATCAGCGTCCGCGCGATCGTCAAACGTTGACGCTGGCCGCCGGAAAGCGACACGCCGCGTTCGCCGACGACGGTGGTGTAGCCGGCCGGCAGGCCGAGAATGTAGTTGTGTAGTTGCGCGGATTCGGCGGCGCGCTCGATGCGGCCTTCCTTCGCCCAGGGATCGCCATAGGCGATATTGTTCTCGATGCTGGTGGTGAACAGGAAGGAATCCTGCTGCACGACGGCGACGTTCTGGCGCAGCGATTGCAACGTCGCCTTGTTGATGTCCTGACCATCTATGGTGATGCGGCCGGAAGTCACGTCGTAGAAGCGCGGGATCAGATGCGCGATGGTGGATTTGCCGCTGCCGGGGGGGCCGACGATGCCGATCGTCTCGCCTCGCCTTGCCTCGAAACTGATAGTGTTGAGCACAGGACGGTCTTCCAGGCCAGGATAGACGAAGCTGACATTCTCGAAACGCAGTACGCCGTCGGTAACGACCAGCGGCTCGGCGTCCGGCGCGTCCTTGATGGCGATATCCAGATCGAGCAGGCCAAAGAGCCTCGAGCCACAGGTCGAGGCGCGGGCGAAGGCGTTGACCATCAGCCCAAGTTGGCGCACCGGCATCTGCAGGATGGTCATGAAAGTCAGGAACGAGGCGAGGGTGCCGACGCTGATCTCGCCGGCGATCACTTTGTTGCCGCCGACCCAAAGCACGAGGCCCATGGCGGCGAAAAACGAGAAGTTCATCGCGCTGGTGTTGATGACGCGAATACCGACGCGCTTGTGGGCGAGGGTGAGGGCGTTGTGCGACGCCTTGTCGAATTTCATCAGCTCGTGAGCCTGCGCGGCGAAGGCACGCACGACACGAATGCCGCTGAGATTTTCCTCCATGACACGGGTCAGCACCGACAGCCGTTCCTGCAGATCAAGCCAGGTAGCGCGCAGCCTGAGCTGCGTTACGGAGGAGCGCCAGGCGACGAAGGGCACAAAGCTCAAAGCCAGAAGCCCGAGCAGGAAATCGGTCGACAGCAGCATATAGGCGCCGACACCGATCAACACGGTGAGCAGCACCGTGCGGACGAGCGCCGTGGAGAAATACATACGCACGCCTTCGAGATCGAGCAGCCCAATCGTTATGAGATCGCCGGAGTGAACCTTGTCGTGGAAGCTGAAGGGAAGCTGCTGGAACTTCTCATAACAGGCGAGGCGCAGCTCGTAGCCCATGTGGTGGCCGACGGCTTCGCTGTAATAATTCTGCACCATCGTGAAGAGGCCGCGCAGAACGCTGACGACGAGAAGGAGTAGCGCTGTCGTCATCAGGGCATGTTCGGCGATCTGGCCGGCGGCACCGCCGGCGAAGGCCGATTGCGTCTGGTCCACGGCATGGCCAAGCAGGCGCGGGATCATCAACTGTAACGTTGCAGCTACGAAAGTGGCACCTATGGCAAAGCTTGTCTGCCAAGGGTGACGCAGCGTCATATGCGTGATCCGCACGATTGTGGAGAGACCTCGACCCCAACCGGCCGCACTGACATGCGCCAACGAAGTCAACGACTTCGCGGCGCTTCTTGATGAATCGCTGCTCACGCTCTTATCCAGGCATTTTTAGAACGAGGCGGGCCCGGAACGGGTTCGGATCGCAAAGGGGAATTATTGATGTGACGAATGTCGCCGATTCCAACCGGTCATTCAAGGGTTCAATTGGTCACAAGTGCTGCCCGAACGTTAGATTGCGTGTTCATAGATGTTCAATTCCGGAATTCGCGCAAGCAGTTGACGACTTCGCGCAGGCCTTTGGTCAGATGTTTGTCGCGACGCATGACCATGCCGAGCTGGCGCGCAAGCCTTGGCTTTAAGGGCGATGTCTGCAGATACTCGCTTCGATCGCGCTGCAGGGCCAGCCCCGGAAGCAACGACCAGCCAAGGCCCGCCGCCACCAATTCCTTGACCGCCTCGACGCTGCCAAACTCCATCGCGGGCTTCAACCGGATTCCGGCGGCAGCGAACCATTCATCGATCGCGCGCCGCGTGTTGCCACCCTCGTAAAGCATGAGGGTCTTGTCGCTGAAGAATGCAGGCTCCGGACCATTTTCCGGTATCAGGCTACCCTTGGGGGCTACAGCGAGAAGCTCATCCTCGTAGAATGGTTCCACCTCGAGCGAGCGTCCGGCTGCGGGCAGGACGACCACCGCGAGATCCAGCGCATTCGCCTCCAGATCGCGAAGTATCTCGTCGGTATTGCCGATGCGGACGATAATCTCCAGCCCAGGCATCCGCTTCTTCACGGCGGCGATGGCGCGGGGCAGGAGGTGGATGGAGGCGGTGCCGCCGCTGCCGATCCGGACGCGTCCGACCGATCCCTCGCGGTAAGGCATCATCGCCTCCTGCGCCGCGGAACAGTCCTCCAAGATCCGCCGCGCGTGAAGCAGCAGCTCGACGCCAGCCGGAGAGGGCTGCGCCCGCCGACCCACGCGTTCGATCAATCGAACGCCGAGCCGCTGCTCAAGAAGCTTCACCTGCAAACTGACGGCCGGCTGCGTCAATCCCACCTTGTCGGCAGCGGCCGTGAAACTGCCGAGGTCCACGACGCTGACGAACGCGGCGAGCTGATCGAGATTGAGCATCAGAAGGATTCCTTATGAATTGTATTAATTTCATAAGCTTCCTTCGTGGGGAGCGCCAGTGCATTTTATGGGCATGCCCAAAAGCAGCATGGCGTTTCATCGGCTGCATGGCAGATCAGGAGCTTATGCGATGACAACCGACATTGAAAACCCGATTGCGATAGGGCCGGGAAGGGATTGGAATGTAGCGATGGGGATCGTGCGGCGCGCGCTGACCGCGCTAGTTTGCCATCTGGAGAAACGCAGGACAAGGATAGATCTGGCGGAGTTGTCCGACACGCAGCTTCTGGATATCGGCGTGACGCGTTCGGAGGCGAGGGCAGAGGTTAAAAAATCGTGGTTCTGGGGGTAGCGCGATCTGGATATCAACGTCCGGATCGATTTTGAACAGTTGGCGGCATGAGCAGAACAGGCGCGAAATGCTGTTGCAATAATCTGTCGGAGCACCCTATCTTTACCGAAGAGATATCTGCGAAGGCTTTATAGGAAGATGAAGGAGAGGGTCTCGGCAGTAGTGATGCCTACGCTTCCATCGATTGCACCAGGGGATCCATATCCTCTTCTCAGAGCCACAATCAATTTGCTCGATGAAGACGATCTGCAGAGTGTCGCGCGGGCTGATTACGGCAATGACAGCGGGGAGCATTTCGCTCGGCTCGCAGACATCGTCCGGCTGTGCGAATTGCCGACACCCCTGAAATGGCATCCGCGTGAAGTTCTGGAACTGACCCGGTGGTCCGAGGCTTCTGCGGAAGATCCCGATATCGTGGCGAGGATACATAGGCAGCGTGCATTCGCATGCACGGTTCTCCTCGTCTCCTATGGTGATCCAAACAACGTGGATGCATCCTATGGCAGCAACCAGACGCTCATAAAGCTACTCGACAGCCTGGAGACGCTCGGCACGGAAGTCGAGGATGACGCTCTGTCACTGCTGTCCTGGCTTATTCCGCGCTTGCCCGACCATGAAGCGGGAGAAGTCCCATTCTTCGGATTGGCCATGCTGTGGTTCGCGCTTGGTCGTTTAGCCCAACAGGACGATGCAGCGCTTCTCGGTCTCTGCGAATGGATCATATCCGCCGAAGAAGTCGTCAGGCGTCGTCAATCCACCGGCGGACGCTTAGCTGGATCATGGTTGCTTTCGGGAACCGGCTACGACACCCATCTCGATGCCTGGCGGCGACTGGGGCGCAGGTTGGTAGATCGGCTCGACACGCGTCACGGCCCAGAGGTTAAAGAGGCTGTACTCCTGATCGGTGCGATGCTGACATGACGGCGTTCGATGAGCAGATGGCAGATCGGTTGCGCAAACAGAAGCGCTATAAGGAAGCATTTCCTCTCCTAGAGGCGGCCGTAAACGCCGGATTTGCGTGGGCTCACGAAGAGCTCGGTTGGATGTATTGGTATGGCCACGCTGTTCGAAAGGATAGAGATCGATCGCTTCATCACTACCAGCTTGCCTATGACGGCGGACGCTTGTCCGCTGCAAATCCTTTAGGGCTCATCCATTTCGACGCGGGACGCGCCGAACTCGCGCTGGAATGGTTCCGGAAAGACCGCGTGCACCCGATATCGTCGCTCTATTGGCAATACAGGACTATAGCGACGCATCCTCATTTGGCGCGTTATGCTGACGAAGCCGAGAACCTTCTAATCGAGGCGGCAGACAGTGGTCATCTATTCGCGAAACGCGATGCGGCTGTTCGAATGATGAAAGGGCACAAACGCTTCGGGACGCGGCGCCAGGGTTTGTCCATATGGCTTGGTCTCCATCGAGATCTCTTCCGTCAGACCCGTAGCGATCTATATGATGAACGACTTCGGTAATCGAGGAATGGCTGAATTCCTGAGTTTGCGCGACGTCCATGACTATGGGGTGGGCGGGAGAAGTGTGGTGATCACACGATTGTAAGTCGCACTTGGAAATAGAGCTCACCCGCCCGAATACGAAAGTCACATAAGATAGATTATGGAACTAAAATCGATATCCGACGTGCTCTGGATCCGTTCAGCCAGCCTTCACCCGTATCACCTTAGCCCCGATCTTCTCCGCCAAAACCTTGGGGTCGCAAGCAAAAATACTGTCTGGCCGTCCCGCCGCACACCAGACCTGATCATAGGCCAGCAGGCTTTCATCGACGAAGACTGGCAGGTTGACGCGGTGGCCGATCGGGCCGACGCCGCCGATGGCGAAGCCGGTTTCGTCACGGACGCGGTCGATGTCGGCGCGCTTTAGGCGCAGGCCGTAAGTGGCTGCGATATTTGCCGTATCGGCATTGTGTGCGCCGGAAACGAGAAGCAGCGTCAGGCCATTGGTGTCCGCATTGACGAAGACCAGCGATTTGACGATCTGGCCGACGGCGCAGCCGGCCGCATTGGCGGCTTCCTCTGCCGTGCGGGTCGATTGCTCCATGCGCTTGATGGCGATGTCGAGGCCGAGATCGCGAGCGGCCTGCTCGACGCGCTCCAAGCTTGAAAGCTTCCTGCTATCCTCGCTCATAGATCATCATCCTCTACATCGAGCTCAATACGCATCTGGTCGTAGGCCGGTTCGACATGTTCAGGCGTTTCCGCAAGTACGGTCTCGTAGTCGAGCGGTGTGTGCATATGGGTCAGGATCGCATGCTTTGGCTGCAAGCGTTCGATCCAGGCGAGCGATTGCTCCAGCGAAAGATGGCTTGGATGTGGTCGATATTGCAAGGCGTCGATGATCAAGATGTCGAGATTTTGTACCTTCTCGACAGATTCCGCCGGGAAGTCGCTGATATCGCTGCAATAAGCAAGTTTGCCGATGCGAAATCCGAGCGAGTGGATGTCGCCATGCTGCTGCTTGTGCGGCCAGAAGCTGATCGGACCGCCCGGCCCTTCGACCGTGAAGCTCTTGTCCAGGCTTTCGATGATGACCGGACGGACGATCGGCGGATAGCTGCTGCCCGGCGGCGTTTCAAGGCAATAGCCGAAACCTTCGCGGATGCGGTCCATGGTCGGCTGATCCGCATAGATTGGAATGCGTTCATGCGAATTGTGGAAGAAGCCGCGCAGATCGTCGAGGCCGTGAATATGGTCTGCATGGGCATGCGTATAGAGCACGGCTTCGATCGAGCCGACGCCGGCGCGGATCATCTGTTCGCGAAAATCCGGGCCTGTGTCGATGACGACGGTGGTCACGCCGCCATCGGGCGCGATCTGCTCGACCATGAAGGCCGAGCGCGTGCGTCGGTTTTTGGAATTCTTCGGGTCGCAAGCGCCCCAATCGCCGGTGATGCGCGGCACGCCCGGCGACGACGAACAGCCCAATATGGTGAAGCGCCGCCGGTGTGTCACGCCGTCAGACCCTCGTCATCCGGGAGAAGCAGCGGAATGCGTTCTCGGTGGTGATCGCTGAGATGTCGTTCATGCTGACGCCAATCGTATCGGCCAGCACCTCGGCGGTGTTGACGACATAGGACGGTTCGTTGCGCTTGCCGCGCCAGCGCTTTGGCGCGAGATACGGCGCATCGGTCTCCACCAGCAGCCGGTCGTGCGGGATCGTCTTGGCGATGTCGCGCAGCTCTTCGGATTTCGGGAAGGTCAGAATACCGGAAAAGGAGATATAGCCGCCGAGTTCGACGCCGGTACGGGCGAGGGCCGGGCCGGCTGAGAAGCAATGCAGAATGAAGGGGAAAGCCCCCTTCCCTGTTTCCTCCGTCAGGATCGCGGCCATATCTTCGTCGGCGCTGCGGCTGTGAATGACCAGTGGCAGCTGTGTTTCGCGAGCGGCCGCTATATGGCGCAGGAATCCGGTCCTCTGATCTTCAGGCTTTACCGTGTCGTAGAAATAGTCGAGGCCCGCCTCGCCGATGGCGACGATCTTCTCGTGCTGATTTGCCAGCCGCACGAGATCCTCGGTCTGGATATCCAGTTCCTGATCGGCACTGTTCGGATGCGTGCCCACTGAGCAGAAAACCGACGGATACCGCTCGGTGATCGCAAGCAACCCGTCGAGCTTTCGGACCTTGGTCGAGATGGTGACCATCTGCTTGACGCCGACCTCGTGAGCGCGCGCGACGATTACGTCGCGTTCCTCCGCGAAATCGGCAAAGTCCAGATGGCAATGCGTATCGATGAGCATAACAAACCTTATTCGACTGTCGGCGCCACATAGCGCGGAAAGACCGGCTTCGGCGCTTCCAGCGGTGTGCCGGGGACAAGACGGCCAGCTTCGCCGAGGGCGGCGAAATCGCGCTTGTCTGAGGGAATGGCGATCAGATCCAGCAGCTTGGTCGAGGAATCCGGCATGAACGGCTGCAGCAGAATGCCGATCTGGCGGACGACGTCGGCCGTCACATAGAGCACGGTCGCCATGCGGGCCGGATCGGTCTTCTTCAGCGCCCAGGGTTCCTGGCCGGCGAAATAACGGTCGCTTTCGGAGACGACGGCGATGATCGAGGCGAGCGCACGATGAAGCGCCTGCTTGCCCATATCCTCGCGCGTGGAGGTCAGCAGCGCATCGGCTTGTGCCAGCAGAGCCTTGTCCTCTTCCGTCAGCTCTCCGCATTCCGGGATCTTGCCATCGCAATTCTTGACGATCATCGACAGCGAGCGGCTGGCGAGATTGCCGATGCCATTGGCGAGATCGGAATTGATGCGCGTGCCGATCGCCTCTTCGCTGTAGCTGCCGTCCTGGCCGAAGGAGACTTCGCGCAGGAAGAAATAGCGCACCTGGTCGAGACCGAAGTGGTTCACCAGATTGACCGGATCGACGACATTACCGAGCGACTTCGACATCTTCTCGCCCTTGTTGAGCAGGAAGCCGTGAGCAAAGACGCGCTTCGGCAGCGGCAGCTTTGCAGACATCAGGAAAGCCGGCCAATAGACGGCATGGAAGCGGATGATGTCCTTGCCGATGATGTGGACATCAGCCGGCCAGTATTTCGCGCGCGGATTGTTCCGGTCCTCGATATAGCCGGTTGCTGTAATGTAGTTGGTTAGCGCATCGACCCAGACATACATGACATGCGCCGGATCGTTCGGCACCTTGATGCCCCAATCGAACGTCGTGCGCGAGATCGACAGGTCCTTCAGGCCCGATTTCACGAAGGAAATCACCTCGTTACGGCGCTCAGCTGGGCCGATGAAGTCGGGGTTTTCCTCGTAGAGCTTCAGCAGGCGATCCTGGTATTCCGAGAGCTTGAAGAAATAGCTTTCCTCCTGCACCCATTCGACCGGCGTGCCCTGTGGCCCGTAGCGCACGCCGTCAGCGCGCAGCTCCGTTTCGTTTTCCTGGTAATAGGCTTCGTCGCGCACCGAATACCAGCCCGCATAAGAATCCTTGTAGATGTCGCCGGCATCGGCCATCAGGTTCCAGATGTTCCGCGAGGTCTCGTGGTGGCGTTCTTCCGTCGTGCGGATATAGTCGTCGTTCGACGAATTGAGCAGCTTGCCCATCGCCTGGAACTCCGCTGAATTGCGGTCGGCGAGCTCTTGCGGAGACAGGCCCTCGGCGCGCGCCGTCTGCTGCATCTTCTGGCCGTGTTCGTCCGTACCCGTCAGGAAGAAAACGTCGCGCCCGTCCAGCCGCTGGAAACGTGCCATGGCGTCGGTGGCAATCAGCTCATAGGCATGGCCGATATGCGGCTTGCCGTTGGGATAGGCGATCGCGGTGGTGATGTAGAACGGGGTCTTTTCGGTCATATCAGGCAATGGTCCGCTTTACGGTTTCATCATTGTTATTCTTGCTCATGCTCGCTTTAGCGCATGTTTGCAGGGAGCGAAACACCAAGTTTCGCGCCTGCAACATTCCTTGGCTCCGAACGTGCTTTGCTTGACAGGGTCCTGACCCGGCTTTACCCCTGCGGAAAACCGAAGGGCAGGACAGAAATCACCGTGAATTCCATTTTCATTTTTGACAGCCTGTTCAACGGCTCGAAAAGGCCGTGATTTTGAGTTTTCCAGCAACATTTCAACCCCTTTATTCCTTCTCCGGTTTCTTCGTCGGCATGTTGGTGGGCATTACCGGCGTTGGCGGCGGATCGTTGATGACACCCTTGCTCGTCCTGCTGTTCGGCGTGCATCCGGCCACGGCCGTCGGCACTGATCTCCTCTATGCGGCGATCACCAAGACGGCTGGAACGGCCGTGCACGGCATGCATGGGCGGGTGAACTGGAAAGTGGTGGGCCTGCTTGCTTCCGGCAGCGTGCCGGCTGCCTTGGCGATGTTGTGGCTGATGGCCGGCGTCAATCGCGAGAGCCCGGAGGTTGCGCATGCAATCACCCTGTCGCTCGGCTGTCTTCTGCTGCTGACGGCGCTGATGCTGCTCTGTCGTGGCCAGGTGTTGAACGCCATGCGCAAATGGCGGGGCGAGCGCGGGATGCTGGCACCGCGCACCATCGCGCTGCTGACGTTGGTCCTCGGTCTTGTGCTCGGCACGCTCGTTACCATGACATCGGTCGGTGCCGGCGCACTGGGCGTTACGGTGTTGCTGGTGCTCTATCCGCAGCTCGATGTCCGAGAGATCGTCGGCTCGGATATCGTCCATGCCGTACCGCTGACCTTGATCGGCGGCATGGGCTATTGGTTTATCGGCGAGATCAATTGGACGATGCTGTTTGCGCTGCTGCTCGGCTCGATCCCCGGCATCGTCGCCGGCAGCCTGCTTGCGCCGCGCCTGCATGAGCGGCTGATCCGCATCGTCCTCGCCATTACTCTGATGGTCGTCGCCTTGAAGCTGATCTTCCCTTAGTAGGAAAGCTGCTGCTTCAGTTCACCGAGTACGGTGATGATGGTCTGTTTGCGGTCGAGATTATAGGCTTGCGACACGGTGAGCCGCTCGGTGACGTCGGAATAGAGACGGGCGAGCTTTTCCGCCACGGTCAGATGCCCCTCCAGTGCAGCCGCCCGCGCCCGGGCCATGATGTCGTCGCCGATGTGGGATACGAAGAAACTGAATATCGTCTCGCTCTCCTTGGCCGACAGCGCATCGGCGAGGCGGTGCATCGCCCGGCGCGCGGCTGGGCCTTCCGCCGAAATCACCTGCTCATAGGCAGCAACGATCTCGCCGCCGCCATAATTCAGCAGCTTCAGCGCTTCATTGACGCTGCCTTTAGCCGCGGCCAGCAGTTCACTTCCCTGCCCTGCTGACAAGCCAATGCCAAGATGTCCAAGAGCGTTGCTCAAGGCATTATCGCTGAGCGGCGCCAGTTTCAGAGGCAGGCAGCGCGAACGAATGGTCGGCAAAAGCTTGCCCGGCGCGTGCGACAGCACCAGGAAAAGCGCCCGCTTCGGCGGCTCCTCGAGGATTTTCAGGATAGCGTTGGCGGCATTGCGGTTGAGGTCGTCGGCGGGGTCGATGATGACGACCCGCCAGTTGCCGGTGCCGGAGGTCTGCGAAAAGAATTTTCCGGCGCGACGGACTTCATCGACGGTGATCGCCGATTTCACCTTGCCGGTCTTTTCGTCGACCGGGCGGGCAAGGTGCAGCAGATTGTGCGAGGCGCCGCCGGAAATCTGCCGGCTGACGGCGGATGCAGGATCCGGATCGCTGATCGTCTCGGGTGCCGTGGCGGGATCCGGATGCGAGAGCACATGGTTGGCGAAGCGGAAAGCGAGCGTCGCCTTGCCGATGCCTTCCGGACCTTCGATCAGCACGGCATGGTGGCCCTTGCTGGACCGATAGGACTGCGCCAGAAAAGCCTCGGCCTCCTCATGGCCGAAAAGACGGGTATTATCCTGCGGAGGGATTGCTCCATCCAGAACGCCGGGCCGGTCTTCGCTCATTGTGCAACTTCCGGTCTGGTGGCTCGCACGTCATCCGCCAGGCTCAATCGCTTTTCGATAATAGCGGCGATCTCATCGGCAATGACATCCTCCCCGCGTTGCGCGTCGACGACGTGGCAGCGGTCCGGATCGCGTGCGGCGATATCGAGAAAGGCCTCGCGGCGCTTCTCATGGGTCTGCAATTCTTCCTTTTCGAAGCGATCCGGCGCGGCATCGGCCGAGGCGCGCTTGCGGGCGCGCTCCAGACCCAGTTCGGCGGGGATATCGAGGATCAGCGTGCAGTCCGGCACGACACCGTTGACGGCCACCCGTTGCAGGGCTTCGATGAAATCCGGTTCCAGATTACCCGTAATGCCTTGATAGACGCGGGAGGAATCCATGAAGCGGTCGCAGAGTACGATCGTGCCGCGTGCGAGCGCCGGGCGGATGATCTCCTCGACATGATCGTTGCGGGCCGCGGCAAACAGGATGGCTTCCATGCGGGTGCCGAACATCTCCGCCGCGCCCGAAAGCAGCACATGCCGCACCGCTTCGGCTCCCAGCGAACCGCCCGGCTCGCGCGTCACCAGCACATCATGCCCCAGCTCGCGCAACCACGCCGCCAGACGGCGAATCTGGGTCGATTTGCCGGCCCCTTCCCCGCCCTCGAAGCTCACGAACAGTCCGGTTGCATCAGCCAATGATCATGTCCTGCACTTGTTTTACGCTCTTTTACCGCCGCGTGACGTGTGTTCTGTTTAACCCAAGACGCAGGCGGGTGAAACCACCAGCTCGGACATTCTATATAGGCTGTGAACAGGGATTTCGCGAGGCGCGAAGCGATCAGGTCGGGGCCGGCGTATCCCAGAGCCATGAAAACAGCAGAGTCTCCGTCAACTCCACGAAGGCATCGAAGGCGCGACGGCTGAGCGTTCCCTGCGCGACCGGATCCTTCGTATAGAGCGGCAGTTCGCGCAACAGCCGCGCGCCGGAAAAGACGCGGAGCGTTCCGGCTTCGTAGCCAGCCGCAACAGGTGCTGTCAGGGGCCAACGGTAGACGATGCGGGCCGAGAGGCGATCGGGATTGTCGTTTGCCACATAGACATCGACTGGCATCTTGGCGAGCAGCCCGACTGTGGATTGTGCCCCGCCGTAGACGCTGGCATTGCCGATCACTTCGCCGTCGGCGAAGATGCGCTGGCTTTTGAAGTTGCTGAGGCCCCATTCCAGCACGCGGCGGCTTTCTTCGGTGCGTTCCTTGTCCGTTTTCAAGCCGCCCAGCGCCAGAAACAGCCGTCTGCCATCGCGCTGGATGGAGGCGACGATCGAGTAGCCCTCACCGTCCGCAAAGCCGAGGCCTAGGCCATCGACGCCGATGTTAAGCGGCAGCAGAGGATTGCGATTGCGCTGGAAGATCTTGTTCCAGGTGAAATCCGGCTGGGCGAGATACTTGTAGAAATCGGGATAATTCTGCTGCAGGTCCTGCGCCAGCGTCACAAGTTCCCGCACCGAGACTTTGCCGCCGCCGTTCTGATCGTTCGCATCCGGTAGGCCAGTGGAATTGGTGAACACCGCCCGAGGCATGCCGATCTCCCGCGCACGCGCCGTCATGCGTCGGGCAAATTCCTTTTCGCTGATCGAAATCCCCTCGGCAAGAACGATGCAGCTATCATTGGCCTGTTGCACCGCGATGCCCTGGATCAGGTCCCCGACGCGCACGCGCGATTTCAGCGCGGCGAACATAGTCGAGGTGCGCGACGGCGCCCCGCCGGTGCGCCAGGCATTTTCGGAGACCGGATATTCGGTATCGAGTGTGATCTCTCCCCGCTTGATTGCATCGAAGATGACGTCCAGCGTCATCAGCTTGGCAAGCGATGCCGGAGAAATGGGTTGATCCGCGTTCTTGGCAAGCAGGATCGTGCCGGTGGAGGCTTCAATCATGAAGGCCTGGGTGGCCTTGGTATCGAAAGCGGGAGGCGGTGCCTGCTGCGCGACCGCTTGCAGACAGCCAACTCCGACAAGGAAGAAAAACGCGACAGTAAAGCGTCTTAGCATGCCGGCTCCCCAATGCGACCACCCCCGAACATATTAGCCAGGGGTGAAGATTCAGGCAATCAAGCCAATCAATCGACTTGCGTCTGACCTTGATGCTGGCGGTGATAAGCGGAGAGGATCGATTCCTGCGTCAACCCGTCATTGCGGACCATGACCGCATCGAAAGCGAGGTTGACATAGACCGTCTTGACCGGCGCATCCTGGTAGGCCGCAACCGTGGAGGCGAGCGACGGCGTGGCGAGGCTGGCCATGCCCGGCGAGAAATCCGGACGCTCGTAAGGGATGGGTCCGATAATGGGCAGGACAACAAGCGTCGGCTCGACAGGATCAACGGACGGCGCGGCGCCGCCGTTCCAGGTCATCGGCGGCGGATTGTTGTGCTTGCCGGCATTGGAATTCGTCGGCGTGGAGCCGGCAAAGGCGACAGCAGAATTCGGCGAGGATCGCGGTATCGGAGCCAGTGCCGGTGTGGTGTCGAAGCTGCGCTGCTCACGGCTCTTGCGGGCATAGCTATCCGACTGGGGCAATTGATCGGCGGTCATCGCGCCGTTCGAAGCAACCATCACGCCCGTTGCGATCTGGTCGCCGGGATTGATGCTTGGAATGCGCGACCCCTTGGGAATGTAGGAGGCCATCAGATAGGGCTCGTCGTGGCCGTCCATACGGGCGCGGCCGACATATTGCACGCGCACATCACCGGTGCCGCTGTGCTGCAGATCGAGCAACTGTGCCGTCTTGTTGGAAAGGTCGATGATACGGCCGGGATGATAAGGCCCGCGATCGTTGACGCGCACGATGATGGAGGAGCCGGTTTCGACATTGGTCACGCGCGCATAGCTCGGCAGCGGAAAAGTCGGGTGTGCTGCGGTCAGCGCCTGCTGGTCGTAGACTTCGCCATTGGCGGTCAGGCGGCCGTGAAAAGCAGAGCCATACCAGGAGGCGATCCCGGTCTTGTTATAGGCATAATCCTCCTTGGGATAATACCACTTGCCCTTGACCTGATAGGGATTGCCGACGAGGAAACGGCCGCCGCCCTTGGGAACAGGTCCGTTGGCGACAACCCGCGGGCTTGCTTTGACGCCATATTCCTTCTCGGAAAAATATTCCTTGCCGTGCTGACGCTTCGTCGCAACCTGCTGCGAGGTTCCGCAAGCGGTGACGGTGGCGCACATCAGTGAGAGAGCAAACCAACGCATACCTGTCGCGTATGTCACCGCACGATTATCGAATTTCATCTGTCCCACGCCGCTTAACAAATTACCAGGACCGAGGCATGCAATGGCATATCCCTCATGCCAATATCTGCTACGCCCCAATCACCTAACGGTACTTTAATCATGATTGCATGTTGTCGAATTTGCGTTCCGAATTGAGCGGATACGGACAATTCCGAATGTTATGGTTAATGAATTATGAAAATAAAAGCTAGTGGAAGGCTACTGCCCGACACTTGGCCGCCTTCGCGCAGGTCGAGTATGAGGATAAAATCAGGGCCGATACGTCTAAACGATACCCCCGCACGGCCCGGTGTGAAACGCGCGGCTAACGAACGTTGCCAGATCCCACCGAGCCGCGATGGCGGACGCTACAAGGGTTAGTTGATTGCTTTTGCTCAAACAATGATCCAAGTTTCCACCGTTAACCTGACTCTACGAACCCCCAACCAAGTCAGTTAACGGAGGAAAACATCATGCGATTTGTTAAGACATTCACGGCAGCGGCCATTGTTGCTTTGATCAGCGCAAACGCGATGGCGCAAACAACGACCCCATCGACGACAACGACCACGCCGGCCACCACCACGACCACGACAGCGCCGGCGGCAACCGCGAAAACGACCGCAACCGCGACGAAGCAGAAGGCCGCCAAGCCTGCACAGACAGAGATTTCGAAGGCTTGCTCCGCACAGGCTGATGCAAAGGGCCTGCATGGAAAGGAACGCTCCAAGTTCCGCAGCCAGTGCAAGAAAAACGGCGGCAAGGTATAAGCCGGCCTGACATTGAGGCTGCGGCGTGAACACCGCCGCAGCCCTCTCGGTTCCGGGCGATGGACATCGTCAAGCCTATTCATCCGTGGTGGCAATTACCTATGATATTGGTAATTCTAAATAGAAATTAGAAAAAGCCAGGCCACTGGACGCCAAGGTCAGTGAAGCAACTGCGCTACCATAAATGCCACCGTGATTGCGCCTGCACATACCGTCAAAGCAGTCAAAATCGAAGTCGACATCATCCGCACCTCAAACCCGAACGTTGGAGGCTAACTACAGGAGCGAGTGAGGAATGTCGCGTGACAGCTGGCGTGACATGGTGAGAAATGGCCGAGGGTGTGCAGCCATGGGCGTATCATGTCTCGTGTCTTCAGGAAAAAGAACGGCCACGTAATCTCGTGGCAGCAGCGTGACGTCAATCGGCCGCCCGACCCCGCCCTAAAGTTGACGGCAGTCGCGTTCTTCGGTGGTGTCTACAGGATCGACGGTGACAATCAAGTGGCATCTCGCAGGTGAACGCGAGGCTGTTATGCCGGGGCCGAAATATGGAATTGAGTACCGGCTGTTATGGATAAGGGTAGAAATGGCGGAAGAGGTGGGATTCGAACCCACGGTACGGTTTCCCGCACGCCGGTTTTCAAGACCGGTTCCTTAAACCACTCGGACACTCTTCCTGTCGCCGAAGCGTTACGCTTCAGAAAATGTGGTGGGCTGGCTTTACAGCTATTCGGGCCGGAGCGTCAACCGGTTGCGCGGCGGTGTGCGGCCCAATTCGTGTCCCAATCGAGGACGTCTGGATTGGGCTAGGCGTTTCAGTGATCGGGCGATAGTAATTTGGGACCGATTATCCGGAAGGACACCGCCCTCGCCCATGACGCCCAGCGACCGCCCCCTGCCCCTCGGCCAGGCACCGCTTGCCGGCCCTGACCTTGCCGCTTTCTTTTCCCGTGACGCCGTGGTCGTTGCGTCCGATCTCATCGGCGCGCGCTTTACCGTTGCGGGCGTTGGCGGGCGTATCGTGGAGACGGAAGCTTACCGGCCGGATGATGAGGCATCCCATGCTTTTCGCGGGCCAACGGCGCGCAATGCGGCTATGTTCGGTCCGGCGGGGCATGTCTACATCTATCGGTCCTATGGCATTCACTGGTGCGTGAATTTCGTCTGCACGACGGGGAGCGCGGTGTTGATCCGGGCGATGGAGCCGGAAAGCGGAATCGGAGAGATGATCCAGAGGCGCGGCACTGCCGACATAGCGGCACTTTGCAGCGGGCCGGGAAAGCTGACACAGGCGATGGGCATCAATATCAGTCTGAACGGCAGGGCATTGGATGCTGCGCCCTTTGAATTCTCTCCGGCCGAACCATTGTCCGTCGTCGCGGGCAAACGCATAGGCATCAGTAGGAATGTCGATCCGCTCTGGCGCTTCGGCGCGGTCGGCTCACGCTTCGTCAGTCGCCGATTCCCGCAAGGATAAAAAAGGGCCGCCGGCGTGGTGTCCGGCGGCCATGTAACCGCGCAGTGAAACTGGAAAGACTGCGCGGCTATTCCATAGCAACGCTATGATCGACCACCGGCGGCGCGGCTGGCTTGCGCAGCAGCATGAGCAGCGGCATGGCAAAGATCGACATCAGCATCAGCAGCTTGAAATCGTCCATATAGGCGATGATCGTCGCCTGCGTGGTGATGATGCTGTCGAGCGAGGCGCGGCCAACGGCCGTCACCGGGCTGAGGCCCTGCGCCGCCGTCGCGTCGAAATAGCGGTTGAATGGCGTCACATAGGCGGCGATCGTCGAATGGTTGACCTGGGTATTCTCGGTGATCAGCATCGAAACGACGGATATGCCGACGCTGGAGCCGATGTTGCGCGAGAGATTGTAGAGGCCGGTCCCCTCGCCGCGCATTTGCGCCGGCAATGTCGCAAAGGCGATCGTCGTCAGCGGTACGAAGAGGAAGCCAAGACCGGCGCCCTGCACGAAACCGACCGAGATCAGCGTCCATTGCGAGACGTCGGGCGTCCAGCCGGTCATGTCGTACATCGCCCAGGCGGTCAGAGCGAGGCCGATGAACAGCAGCCAGCGCGTATCCACCTTGCCGATCAGCCGTCCCACAAGGAACATGCAGAACATGGTGCCGAGGCCGCGCGGACCCATGACGATGCCGGCGGTGACGACGGGATAGCCCATCAGCGTCTGCAGATAGGGCGTCATCAGCGCCAGCGAGGCGAGATAGGTGACGCCAACGATGAAGATGAACAGCATGCTCACCGCGAAATTCTGGTCCAGGAACAATCGCGGATTCACGAAGGACTTCTTCGCCGTGAACGTATGCACCAGGAAGAGATAGAAGGCGCAGGCGCAAACCAGGGCCTCAATGATGATCTCCCCGGAGTAGAACCAGTCCAGCTGCTCGCCACGGTCGAGGAAAAGCTGTAGTGCTGCGATGCCGATCGACAGCATGCTGAAGCCGAATATGTCGAGCTTGGCGAGCGCGTCGAGCTTGGTTTCCGTCACATAGACGACGATGCCAAAGAAGGCGAGCGCGCCGATCGGCACGTTGATGTAGAACACCCAGCGCCAGCTCATATTGTCCGTCAGCCAGCCACCGATAACAGGCCCGAGCACCGGGCCGACCATGACTGAGACGCCGAACAGCGCCATGGCTTTGCCGCGTTCCTCGACATTGTAGATGTCAAGCAGGATGCCCTGCGACAGCGGCACGAGCGCTGCACCGAACAGGCCCTGCAACAGGCGGAAGCCGACGATCTGGTTCAGTGATTGCGCCAGGCCGCACAGCACGGAGGCGACGACGAAGCCGGCGATCGCCACCAGCAGCACGCGTTTGCGGCCGAACTTGGCCGACAGGAATCCCGACGGCGGCGTCATGATGGCGGCGGCGACGATATAGGAGGTCAGAACCCAGTTGATCTGGTCAGCGCTGGCCGAAACGTCGCCCTGGATATGCGGCAGAGCGACGTTGGCGATGGTGGTGTCCAGCGCCTGCATGATGACCGCCAGGATGACGCAAGCGGTGATGGCGCCGCGATTGGCGATCGGGCCTGCGGGGGAAGCGATGGCAGCGTTACTCATGATCCTGACCGTGGGATTGGCCCAACAGGCTGGCGATGGAGTCCGGCAGGCCGCGGGCGTGACCGGTATCGACGCCGGCGACGACGCTCATGCCGACGCGCAGCGGCGGCTTGCCCTGGGTATCGTCGATGCTGATGATCATCGGGATGCGCTGAACGACCTTCACCCAGTTGCCCGTCGTATTCTGCGCCGGCAGCAGCGAGAAGCTTGCGCCGGAGGCCGGCGAGATGCTGGAGACGGTGCCCTTCCAGGTGACGCCAGGATAAGCATCGACCGAGATCGTCACCTTCTGACCGGTCTTGACATAGGTCAGCTCGGTTTCCTTCGGGCTGGCGTTGATCCACATATTGGTGGTGGACACCAGCGAGAATCCCTGTTGCGCGGCCGTCAGATAGGCGCCGACCTGCAGCGAGGGAACATTGGTGGTGATGCCGTCGAAGGGTGCACGCACGACCGTATCGTCGAGTTCGCGCTGGGCGTTGTCGACGGCGGCCTTGGCCTGCAGGTAAAGCGGATTCTGTTCGACCGGCAGGTCGGCGTTGCCGCCGAGCTGGGCGAGCGTGGTTGCCGCCTGCGCCTGGGCGACGGAGACCTTCTGCTGAGCCGCATCGAGATTGTGCTTGGCCTGATCGTAAGCGGCCTTGGAGGCGACCGAGCTGTTGATCAGGTTCTGCTGGCGCTCATATTCATTCTGGTAATAGGGAATGTCGGCCTGCGCCTGGGCGATCTCGGCGAGCGATTGCTTGTAACTCGCCTGCAGGTTCAGGATCTGGTTGCGGGCGTTGCCGAGCTGCGCCTGCGCGCCTTCCAGCGTAATGCGGAACGAATCGGGCTTCAGGCGGAAAAGCACCTGCCCCTTCTTCACCACCTCATTTTCATGCACGTCGACCGAGATCACCGTGCCGGAAACATCGGTCGAAACGCCGACCATGTCTGCCTGGACATAGGCGTTGTCGGTGGACATGATTTGCCCGCCTGTGACGTAATAATAGCCGCCAACAACCAGGGCGACTGGCAGTAGCGCGAAGAGGATCGGCCGCGTCGGGCTGCGGCGCTTGCGCGGCTTTTCGGTAGCGGCAGCCGGAGCCGCGGCCCCTGCTGCTGCAGGCGCGGGCGCAGGGTTGGAGGACGGCGCCTCTGCAACTGCGGCTTGATTCTGTTCGCTAGCGGAATTTGCATTTGCGGGTACGCGAAGCGGAGAGGATGCGTCAGCCATGATGTGTCTCTTTGTCGCCCACCGTTGCACGGCAGGCCTGAACCAGGTTCGATTTCATTAGGGTAAGCAATTGATAAAGGCGCTCATGTTCCTCGATGGGAACGCCTTGCAGGGCCTCCCTGCGGGTCTGGTCGCCCAAACTGCGCATGGTGTCGAGCAATGGCCGGGCGTCATCGCGCATGTAGAGCAGCCAGCTCCGGCGATCGTTCGGATGCTGGCGACGTTCGACCAGTCCGCGATCGGCCAGCTTGTCGAGGATACGCACCAGCGTAATCGGCTCGATTTCCAACATCTCGGCAAGACCGGCCTGATGGATACCCTCGTTGTTCGAGAGATAGGCAAGCGTCTGCCATTGGGAGCGCGTCAGCCCCAAATCTTTAGCACGCTGCTCGAACCGCTTCCGAAGAAGCCGGGCAACGTCGTGGAGGAGAAAGCCGAGGGTCGGTGCTGTGTGCATGATATGAGAAGCCTGCTATTCATAAGCAACCTTATAATGCCGTGACGTATAATAAGCGGACGCCCGATTCAAGAGGTCGAGGCGCGATCAACGGCGGATTGTCAAAATGTCGCAGGGGTGTCGCAAAGATGTCGCAGTCGCCAGGGATACGAAGCTACGCGCGACTCATGATTCAAAATTCAAACTGGAAACGGAATCCGCAGGCTCCAAGCCCGCGGATTTATAGATTCTGCACGCACATGCGCTATCGATGGCTGAGCAGGCCTATCAGATAACCAATGCCGGCTGCGGCCGCGACCATGAAGATCGGTTCCTGACGAACCTTCTCCCGAAGCTGCTCGGTTACTTCCTGAGCCTCCTCGGTGACGACCGACTTTGCGCCCTGCCCGACCGCTGCCACACTATGGGAAAGTCTTGTCAAATCCTCCCGCAGCGCTGCAATCTGTGCGGCCAGGTCGTCGACGGCGGTTTCTGCGTGTGCCTGTGCTGAGGCGGATTGGGCGGAAGCGGATTTCGTCTCGGCCATCGTCGGCTCCTTTTGTTGTTACCTTGTCAGTCAACGTCAATGCTGGGTAAAGGTTCCGGAGCTTTGGTGCCTCGCCCGGTTGATTTCCTTGGTAGCTCTTCAATTCCGTTTCGGATTGCTCTAAGGAACTCCGATTGCTTCGCCCGCGGGCGAAGAGGGTATTGATGACGAGGTTTGCCTTCCGATGTTCGATGTGTTGAGAAAACTGGCCAAGACCTGGGTTGCCAAGGGTATCTTCGTGCTTCTGATTGCTGCTTTCAGCATATGGGGCATCGAAAGCCGAATGGTGACGGGAGGGAGCAGTAATGCCGTCGTGACCGTCGGTGATCAGAAGATCGATACCAACGAATTCCGCCTTGCCTATCGTCGTCAGATTCAGGCGATCAGCCAGCAGCTGCGCATGCAGATCACGCCGGAACAAGCACGCGCCTTCGGCATCGCGCAGCAGACCGTCGCGCAGCTTGTGGCCGGCGCCTCGCTCGACCAGCTCGCCAGCGATATGAACCTCGGCCTGTCGCAGGATCGTCTTGCTCAGCTCATCGGTGACGATCCGGCTTTCAAGGCGCTGAACGGCACCTTCGATCGCCAGAAGTTCGAGAGCCTGCTGCGCAACAGCAACATTAATCCCGACGATTATATCAAGGAGCGCAGCAAGGTCGCGGTCCGCAGTCAGATCGTCGAAGCTGTCTCCAACGGCTTTGTCGCCCCGAAGACGCTGGTGGATGCCGTCAAGCAGTATCATGATGAAAGCCGCAGCATCGACTATCTGCTGCTGACCAATGCCAATATCGATCCGATCAAGGCTCCGGCAGACGACGTGCTGTCGAAATGGTTCGATGGCGTCAAGTCGAAGTTCCGCGCTCCCGAATATCGCAAGTTTTCTTATGTGAAACTCCAGGCGGAAGACATTGCTGATCCCGCAAGCGTCACCGACGATGCCGCTCGCGCTGAGTTCGAGAAGCGCAAGAATAGCTTCACCACGCCGGCAACGCGCACGATCGAGCAGCTGACCTTCGCCAACAAGGACCTCGCAAATGCGGCCTCGGATGCGCTGAAGACCGGTACGACGTTCGATCAGCTCGTCACCGACCAGGGCAAGAAGCCGGCCGACGTATTGCTTGGCACCTTCACCAAGGAGCAGGTTCCGGATCAGACGCTCGCCCAGGCCGCTTTTGCCGTGACCAAGGAAGGCGGCACGACGCCCGTTGTCGACGGTTCCTTCGGCCCGGTGATCCTGCGCGTGACCAACGTCAAGGACGAGACCGCGAAGAACTTCGACGACGTCAAGGAAGATATCCGCAAGCAGATCGCGCTCAACGCCGCCGCCAGTGATATCACCAGCATCCATGACAAGTTCGAAGACCTGCGCGGCTCCGGCGTATCCTTGCAGGAGGCTGCCCAGCAGTTGAACCTGAAGGCGGTAACGGTGGATGCGATCGATTCCACCGGGCTCGACCAGGCCGGCAACGAGATCAAGGATCTGCCCGCCAGGCAGCAATTGCTCGGCGAAGTCTTCAAGGCGGAACAGGGCAGCAATGCCGCGCCCATGACGGTCGGCAACGACGGTTACGTCTGGTACGATGTCCTGGGTATCACCCCGGATCGTGATCGCCCGCTTGCCGAAGTCCGTGAAAAAGCCGTTGTCGACTGGACTGCCGAGCAGCAGAAGATCGCTCTCGCCGCCAAGGCCAACGAGCTGAAGCAGGAAGCGCAGAAGGGCAAGTCGCTTGCCGATATCGCCACGCCGCTCGGCATCGCCGTCGAAAGCAAGGCTGACGTGACGCGCACGACGGACGATCCGGTTCTTGGTCGTGCCGGCGTTGCCGCCGCCTTCTCCGGCCCGATCGACACGGCTGCCAATGCCATCGGTGCTGATGACACGACGCAGATCCTGCTGAAGGTCACCGACGTCAACAACAATCCGACGACCGATGCGCTCAGCAACCAGGATCAGCAGGCGACCCAGATTGCCAACGCTGCCGGTGACGACATTCTCGACCAGATCGTTGCCGACCTGCAGTCGAAATACACCGTCACGGTCAACCAGAACCTCGCCGAACAGGCGATGTCTCGCTAGCTCGGTCGGGAGGATCGATAGCCGATGGCTGAATTGAAACCTTTCCTCGCCAAGGTCGCCAATCGCGAGGTGCTGACGCGGGACGAAGCCCGTCAGGCATTCGATATTTTGATGTCAGGTGAAGCCACGCCCTCGCAAATCGGCGCATTCCTGATGGCGCTGCGCGTGCGGGGCGAGACGGTCGACGAAATCGTCGGTGCCGTCACGGCGATGCGTGCCAAGATGTTGCCGGTGGAAGCGCCGGCGGATGCGATCGATATCGTCGGCACCGGCGGCGATGGCTTTGGCACCTACAACATTTCGACGCTTGCGGCGTTCATCGTTGCCGGTGCAGGCGTGCCGGTCGCCAAGCACGGTAACCGTGCTCAGAGCTCCAAGGCCGGTACGGCCGACACGCAGTCCGTGCTGGGTATCAAACTCGATATCGGTCCCGAGGTCATTGCCCGTTGCATTCGTGAGGCCGGTATCGGTTTCATGTTCGCGCAACTGCATCATTCCTCGATGCGCCATGTCGGCCCTTCCCGCGTTGAACTCGGTACTCGCACAATCTTCAATCTATTAGGACCTTTGGCGAACCCGGCTGGCGCTCGACGGCAGTTGCTCGGCGTTTTCGCGCCGCAATGGGTCGTGCCGCTCGCCGAGGTGCTGAAGGACCTAAATGCCGAAAGCGTCTGGGTCGTGCACGGCAATGGCCTCGACGAAATCACAACGACAGGAACGACCTCGGTCGCAGCCCTCGAGGACGGCAGGATCCGCACCTTCGAACTGACGCCGGCCGACTTTGGCCTCGCGCATGCCGATCTTGCCGACCTCAAGGGCGGCGACGGCATTGCCAACGCGGCAGCGCTCCGCGCCGTGCTCAGCGGTGAAAAGAATGCCTATCGCGATATTTCGCTTGCGAACGCGGCAGCATCACTGGTGATTGCCGGCAAGGCGGAAACGCTTCATGATGGCATGAAGCTCGCGGCCCAGTCGCTCGATAGCGGCGCAACCGCCGCTGCGCTGGAAAAGCTGATCGCCGTCTCCAACGCCGAAGAATAGGTTCAGGACGTCATGACCGATATTCTCAAGAAGATCGAAGCCTATAAGCGCGAAGAGATTGCCGCCGCCAAGGCCAAGGTCTCGCTTGCCGATCTCAAGGCGATGCAGGCGGGCCAGTCCGCGCCGCGCGGTTTCCATAAGGCGCTGGCCGCCAAGAAGAATGCCGGCTCCTTCGGCCTGATCGCCGAAATCAAGAAGGCCAGCCCCTCGAAGGGCCTGATCCGTTCCGATTTCGATCCGCCTGCCCTCGCCAAGGCCTATAAAGTGGGTGGTGCTGCCTGCCTCTCCGTCTTGACGGATAGCCCGAGTTTCCAGGGTGCGCCGGAATTCCTGACCGCCGCTCGTGCAGCCTGTTCGCTGCCGGCATTGCGCAAGGATTTCATGTTCGAAACCTATCAGGTGCATGAAGCGCGCGCCTGGGGTGGCGACTGCATCCTCCTGATCATGGCTTCTCTCTCCGACAGCGATGCCGAGCGCCTGCAGGACGAAGCCTTCGGCCTCGGCATGGATGTGCTGGTCGAAGTCCACGACGCCGAGGAAATGGAGCGGGCGCTGAAGCTGTCCTCGCCGCTGATCGGCATCAACAACCGCAATCTGCGCACCTTTGAGGTCAGCCTGTCGGTCAGCGAAGCCCTGGCACCTATGGTTCCCGCCGACCGGCTGCTGGTGGGCGAAAGCGGCGTCTTCACCCATGCTGATTGCAAACGGCTGGAAGCCGTTGATATCACTACGTTCCTCGTCGGTGAAAGCCTGATGCGCAAGGACGACGTGGCGGCGGCAACGCGCCTGCTGCTGACCGGCGAAGCCGAGTAAGATGAACACGGAAAAGACCGGCCTCACCCATATCGGCGCTTCCGGCGAGGCGCATATGGTCGATGTCGGCGACAAGGCCGAGACGATCCGTATCGCGACCGCCGAAGGCCATGTCACGATGAAGCCGGAAACGCTGGCGCTGATCCGCGAAGGCAATGCCAAAAAGGGTGATGTCATCGGCACCGCACGGCTTGCTGGTATCATGGCCGCCAAGCAGACCGCCAATCTCATCCCGCTCTGCCATCCGCTGATGCTGACCAAGGTTACGGTCGATATCACCGAGGACGCCGCCCTGCCCGGCCTGCGCATAACCGCAACCGCAAAGCTTACCGGCCGCACCGGCGTCGAGATGGAAGCGTTGACAGCGGTCTCCGTCGCCTGCCTGACCATCTACGACATGGCCAAGGCCGCCGACAGGACAATGGAAATCGGCGGCATCAGATTATTGGAGAAATCCGGCGGCAAATCCGGCGATTTCCGTCACCCGGAGGCCTGACGCATGAGCCTTTTACCCGTAGCGGACGCCCAGGCGCGCCTGCTGAATAGCGCAACGTCGCTCCATCGCATCGAAAGCGTTCCGCTCGACCTGGCCGAAGGCCGGGTTCTCGCCAAGGATCTCTCCGCACGCCTGACCCAACCGCCCTTCGACGCTTCAGCGATGGATGGCTATGCGCTGCGTTTCGAGGATGCCGCCGAGCCGGGCGCAGAACTGACCGTGATCGGCGCTTCCGCCGCAGGCCATGCCTTCGAGGGTGCAGTCGGCAAAGGCGAAACGGTGCGTATCTTCACCGGTGCGCCAGTTCCGGCTGGAGCCGATACGGTGCTGCTGCAGGAAGATGCCGAACGGCCGGAGGATGGTCGCATCCGCACAACTTACCCTCTGCGTAAGGGGCAGCATATCCGCCCGCGCGGCCAGGATTTTGCCGAAGGTGAAGTCGTGCTTCCGGCCGGCACGGTGATGGATTTTTCGCGCCTGACGGTTGCGGCGGCCATGAACCATCCGGCGCTCGATGTCTATCGCCGTCCGCTGGTGGCGATCCTTGCGACGGGCGATGAGCTGGTGACGCCGGGAACCGAGCCGGGGCCTTCGCAGATCATCGCGTCGAACACCTTCGGGATCGCCGCACTCGCCCGCAGCGCCGGCGCCCATGTGCTAGATCTGGGTATCGTCCCTGACGACAAGGCGGAAATTACCGCCGCGATCGGTCGGGCGCAGGTGGCGAAAGCGGATGTCATCGTTACGCTCGGCGGCGCCTCCGTCGGCGATCACGATCTGGTGCAGGCGACGCTTATCGAAGCGGGAATGCAGCTCGATTTCTGGCGGATCGCCATGCGCCCCGGCAAGCCGCTGATGGTCGGCAGCCTCGGCGAGACCCATGTGCTCGGGCTGCCCGGCAACCCGGTCTCCAGCCTCGTCTGCGGCCTGTTGTTCCTGGAGCCGCTGATCCGCAAGTTGGCGTCTCTACCGCCGGTGAAACGCGAGGCCACGGCCCTGGCCGCCATACCCCTCAAAGCCAATGATCAGCGTCAGGACTATGTCCGCGCGACGCTGACGAAAGCCGCCAACGGTTCGTGGCTGGCAGAGCCTTTTTCCAAGCAGGATTCCTCGATGATGAAAGTCTTTTCCCGCGCGGATTGCCTTATCATCCGCCCGCCGCATGTGCCGGAACTTGCCGCTGGCTCCCCATGTCCGGTCCTGCTGTTGCGCCCCGATCTGCTGGGCTAAACCGGTTACAAAAATGCCGGGCAGTTTCGACCACCCGGCATCAATATCACGACATTCAGAACAAGATTACTTGACCGGCTTCTCGTGGTGGCCGCCGAAGCCCGCGCGCATGGCCGACAGAACCTTGTTGGCGTAATCGTCATTGCCGCGCGACGCGAAGCGGCCGTAGAGGGCGGCGCTGAGCACCGGCGTCGGGACGCCTTCGTCGATGGCAGCGGAGATGGTCCACCGACCCTCGCCCGAATCCGAAACACGGCCGGCATATTGCGACAGAGCGGCATCGCCATGCAGTGCGTCGGCGGTGAGGTCGAGCAGCCAGGAGGTGATGACGCTGCCTCGGCGCCAGACTTCGCTGATTTCTGCGATGTCGAGGTTATATTGATAATATTCCGGATGGGACAAGGGCGCGGTTTCCGCGTCGGCTTCGGTGGTCTGCGTGCCGATATTAGCGTGGCGCAGCACGTTGAAGCCTTCGGCATAGGCAGCCATCAAGCCATATTCGATGCCGTTATGAACCATTTTGACGAAGTGGCCGGCGCCGGACGGGCCGCAATGCAGGTAGCCCTGTTCGGCCGTGCTCGCCTTTGCCGCTTCATCGGAGCGCATCGGCGACGGAAGAACATCGCCAACGCCCGGTGCAAGCGTTGCGAAGATCGGCGACAGATGCTGGACGGTATCCTTTTCGCCGCCGATCATCAGGCAATAGCCGCGCTCCAGGCCGAAGACGCCGCCGCTGGTGCCGACGTCGACATAGTGGATGCCCTTGGATTTCAGTTCGCCGGCGCGGCGAATGTCGTCATGATAATAGGAGTTGCCGCCGTCGATGACGATATCGCCCTCGTCGAGCAGCGGAAGGATCGCGGCGAGTTCCTTGTCGACGATCGCGGCGGGCAGCATGAGCCAGACGGCGCGAGGACGGGCGAGCTTCGATACGAAATCTTCGAGCGACGTGCTACCGGCGGCGCCAAGCTTTTCAAGCGTCGCGATGCTTTCCGGGCGCGCGTCGAAAACGACAGCACTATGGCCGCCCTTCATCAGACGCTGCACCATGTTGCTGCCCATGCGGCCAAGGCCAATCATTCCGATTTGCATATGTCAGTCTCCTAGGAAGGATTTGTATCGGTTGAAATCTCAATAAAGATATTTAGCGGTCTTTGCCAATGAACAAATGACGGGCGAGCTATGCAGCCGCGCGGGATCAGGGCGAAACATACGGCGCTCACGCATCTGTGATATTGCCCGACGCTGGCAAGCTGCCATGCTATCGGCATCGACCGTCTCTGGAGCCAATATGCTGGATCACGTTACAATCGGAGTGAGCGATGTCGAGCGGTCGAAAGCCTTCTACGACAAGGCTTTGCTGCCCCTCGGCATAGAGCGTCTATACGCCGAAGGCGCGATATTTGCGGGATATGGGATCAGGCCAAAGGCCTTTTTCTGGATAGGGCAGCGAAATGTGCCGCAAACCGGCGTTCACGTTGCCTTCACGGCAGAGGACAGAGCGGCCGTTGATCAATTCTACGAGGCCGCCCTTGCCGCCGGTGGGCTGGACAATGGGCCTCCCGGTATCCGGTCCCACTATCATCCCAATTATTATGGCGCCTTCATCCTCGATCCCGATGGCCACAATATCGAGGCTGTCTGTCACTCGACCGGCGGGCCGATATAGCGGGCTCGGGGGCGGATGAGATGACCGCTGGTCGACTGCTCCATGGCATGCGCCAGCCAGCCAACCGTGCGGGCAAGCGCGAAGATGATCATCGGGGCATCCTGGGGCAGATGATAGGCTGACGTCATCGCCGTCAGGGCAAAGTCGACATTAACCCGTTCTCCCACGAGGTCTTCAGCGACGCTCCGAACCTCCGCAAACAAGGGCGGCAGGGTGAAGCAAGCGAGCAGCGCCTTGGCGCGCGCATCGCCGTCCGGATAGAACGGATGCCCGACCGCCGGCACTGGCCGGCCTTCCGCCAGATAGCTGCGCACGGCCCCCTCCGCCCCGATCGCGGCGGCGCGGGTGACCAGCGAGCGCACGCTTTGCCACGCACCGCCATGCAGCGGCCCGGTCAACGTCGCAAGACCGGAGAGTGCGGCAGCTGACAGCGTCGCCCCGGCGGAAGCGGTGATTCGCGCCGTGAAGGTCGAGGCGTTGAGCTCGTGATCGGCGAAGAGAACCAGGCAGCGACGGATGAGGTCGCTTGCATCCGGCCTGTCCCAGGCCGTTGCCAGGCGCTCATGCCCCGGCAGCGTCGATGTCCCCGGTGCCAGTGCTACCGCAACGGTGCGGAACACGCTTTCGGCTTCGTTCTGGAGCGCCGGCAACGAGCGCCCAAGCGAAGGCAGGTCCGTCGTAGCGCGCCCAGCCAGGGCAGAAAAGGCAGCGCTCAGGGCGGGCAATCGTTTATCGCCACCCTGCCCTTCCAGCCGCAGTGGCCGCTTCATGTCCCAGAGCAGGACCGCGATATCCTCCAGTGTCGCATGTTCGGCAAGCTTGGCCGTATCCTGCCCTCGATAGAACAACCGACCGTCAGAAACCGTCGACAGTGCCGAAGGCAGCACTGGATCGCCCCATTGGATCGCCTCGGCTGCTACGGTCTCGGTCTTGCGCCGTCCCGCGTGGCGGGCCGCCAACCGTTTGACGTCATCGGTGAAGTAAAGGCTGCGCCGCGTATCCGCGGGATCGGGCTTTGCACGGATGCGGCCACGGCTGACATTGGCGTACAGCGTCTGCGTTTTTGTGCCCAGCAGGGTTAGCGCCTGTTCCGCCGTCAGCCAGCTCATCATTCCTCACATTGATCAATTTCATCAAGATTGACGTCAACGAAAATAGGACTGATCTAAACGCATAGTCAAAGGAGAATGATAATGAAAAGTGGTCTTGAAGATGTCATTGCTGCCGAAACTAAGCTGTCAGATGTCGACGGTGCTGCCGGCCGGCTGATCATTCGCGGCGTGTCGCTGGACGATCTGGTGGCAACGAGCCGTTTCGAGGATGTCGCAGCCCTGCTGCTCGACGGCCTGTTCGAGGAACACGCCGATGCTGCAAGCATCAGGACGCAGTTGGGCGCTGCTCGTGCAGAATTGTTCGCGCATGTCGGCGCCGCCGATCCGGCATTGCTGGCCCTGCCGCCGGTCGAGGCCGTGCGGGCGTTGCTGGCCCGCATCGAGGACGGCGAGGATTTCGCGACCGCCATTCGTCTGATGGCGGCCCCCGCTGTTTTCCTGCCCGCCGTGCTGCGCCTTCAGAACGGTGAGACGCCGATCAAGCCGGATGCCTCCCTGTCGCAGTCCGCCGACATCCTGTACATGCTGACTGGCAAGCGTCCGACAGCGGAGCAGTCCGCCGGCCTCGACGCCTATCTGGTGACGATCTCCGACCATGGCCTGAATGCTTCCACCTTTGCCTCCCGCGTCATCGCCTCGACTCATGCCGGCCTGACATCGTCGGTGCTGGCTGCGATCAGTGCCCTCAAGGGACCGCTGCATGGCGGCGCTCCCGGCCCGGTGCTCGATATGCTCGACGCCGTCGGTGAGCCGGCCAATGCGCGGGCATGGCTGTCACAGGCGCTTGATCATGGTGAAAGGCTGATGGGCTTCGGCCACCGCATCTACCGCGTCCGCGATCCGCGCGCCGATGCCCTGAAGACGGCGCTGAAGCCGATTTTCGCAAGTGGTCAGGCGGATGCCGGTCGCATCGCCCTTGCCGAAGCGATCGAGGCTGCGGCACTTGCGCTCCTCAAGGAACGCAAGCCGGATCGTCCACTCGATGTCAACGTCGAGTACTACACGGCGCTGTTGCTCGATGCTCTCGGCTTTCCGCGCAACTCCTTCACCGGCGTCTTTGCGATCGGCCGCACAGTCGGCTGGATTGCCCATGCGCGCGAGCAGACATTGGATGGCCGCCTGATCCGCCCGCAGTCGCGCTATGTCGGCCCGTTGCCGAAGGCGGCGTAGAAAAGTATCTCATGCGGCCGTGACCTGTCGCGGCCGCATCAGCCCCTCGCGGATATGGCGGGCGAGCTCGGTGGCGGGAAGCGTTGCTTCGCTTTTCGGCAAATGGAGGTTGACGGAGAAGACCGGCAGCTCCGGTAGGCCGTCATTGGTTCCGAGAATATCGAGATCTGCGGGAACGGTGGAGGCGAGCCAGGCGGTGACCGCTAGATCGGTGCGCACCGTTGCGGTCGTCGCTTCGATATTGCCGTTCTCAAAGACCGTCCGCCAGCGCCGCCCATCATCGGCGAGTGCTGCGAAGACCGATGGCCGGAAGGCGCAGGTGTCGGCCACCATCGAAATCGGTAGCGGATCCTTGCGGTAGGCATTGCCCGCCTTGGCACCGACCCAGACCAGCCGGTCGATCGCCAGGCATTCGCCCTTCGATGCGCCGAGTGGCTCCTCCACGATGCCGAGATCGATTTCACCATCGTCAAGCGCCCGCATCAGTTCCGGCGATGAGGCGCAAATCAGAGAAATCTCCACCTGGGGATGACGTTCCGCATAGGATTTGAGAACCGGTGCCAGCGTTGTTCCTATCAGATCATAGGGCACGCCGAGCCGCACGCTGCCCTCGATGGCACTATCCGTCATGTCGGCCCAGATATCGTCGTTGAGGATCAGCAGCCGGCGGGCATTGCCGAGCAGTCGCTCGCCAGCATTCGTCAGCCTTAATCCCCGCTTCTCCCGCTCGAACAAGGCGCAGCCGAGCGCATCTTCCAGGCGCTTGATCTGCTGACTGACGGCGCCCTGCGTCATGTGAAGGGTATTGGCGGCAATCGTCATGCTGCCGTGATCGGTCACAGCGGCGAAGGTTCGAATGAGCGCAATATCAAAGTTCCGGGTCATGCATCCATTATAGATGCTAATGCATGACCATTTCAATATTCGTTTTTCTGATGAACGCCATTTGCCTATGTTTTCGTTGAAAACGGAGATCGTCCCGCATGACCATCAATGCCCTGTTGCCCCTGATCCTCTTCGCGCTGATCTCGACCATCACGCCGGGCGGCGCCACGACGCTTGCGACCGCGTCCGGCGCGCATTTCGGCTTTCGCCGCTCGATCCCCGTGATGGCCGGTTGCGCCATCGGCCTTGGTTCCGTTGCTTGTGCCGCAGCGGCTGGCCTCGGTGGCCTGTTGATGGTTCTGCCCGCGTTGCAGACCGCGATGAAAGCGTTGGGTTCGCTCTACCTGATCTGGCTCGCCATCAGGATCGGCCTCAGCGGGCCGCCGCATCTTTCCGGTGACATGGCGAAACCTACCAGCTTTATCGCCGGCGTCTGGATGCTCTGGTATAATCCCAAGGCCTGGACGATGACGGTCGTCGCGGCAGCTTCCTTCGCCGCATTGGCGAGCAGCCCTGCCACGCTCGCAGTCCTGCTCGGTGTGACAATTTGTCTTGTCGCCGCATTCTCACTGGCGGTCTGGTGCGTCCTCGGGCAAATGCTCGGACGCTTGCTGAAAACGGCATGGCAATGGCGCGTGCTCAATGCCTCGCTCGCCTGTCTGCTCGTGATCTCCATCATCCCGATGTGGCGCGGATAGAGCCTGAAATAGTCAGGGCGTTCCGGATGATGCCTGGCTGCGCCAGAGCCATATCGCCAGGGATCCGGCGCGGCCGCGCAAGCTTGTTTCGAGCGGACCTTCGAGCCTGCCTTCTATATATGGCAGGCTGTCATGTCCGGCGGAATGCAACAGGTCGTTGCTGATGGCGATCTCGGCCTGATTGCGGGCGGCCACTTCCATCAGGCGGCTGGCAACGTTGACCGTGTCGCCGGTCGCCGTGATCTGCTGGCGGCCTTCACCGCCGAGCCTGGAGGCGACGATAGTCCCGAAATGCGCGCCGATCTTGAAGCCGATGCGAGAAGCGGTCGCCTCCGGCAGCGCTGCGAGCCAGCCTCTCATCCTGTCGGCGAGGCGAATGCAACAGCGCGCTGCATTGGCGGGATCGGTTCGCTTCGGCTGCGGCAGGCCGAAAAGGATCATCGCGCCGTCGCCCATGAAGCTGGTAATGGCGCCGCCGCTGGCTGTCACTTCCTCGTCGACGAGATTGTAGAAGCCGTTCAGCAGCTCCCGCACGGCGGTCGGGCCGATTGCCTCGCTGAGACCCGTGAAGCCATTGATGTCGATAAAGACCACGGCCGCCTCCTGATGCACCGGTTCGGCGAGAAAGCCGGGATCATGGGCAAGGTGTTCGGCAAGACCGGGTGCCTGGATGCGCTGCAGGCGTTCGCTCTGCTCGGCAAACCGTCCGGCCTGCCTGCGGCCGAGCCAAAGCTGGGCCGCGCCGAAGAGCAGCGCCGGCGGCACCGTCGCAGCGATCGGCAAGGCGGCGCTCAGCCAAATTCCGTGCTTGAAGGCGCTGACATTGATCGCCAGCCAGGCAAGGATGACGCAGAGCGCCATGATCAGGCCGATGGTGTTGCGCCGCCAGGCAAGCAGGCTGACGATGACGAGCGGCAGGCCGACGGCGAAATAGAGGTCGATGAGACGCACACCGCGGTCACGAACCAGGCCATCGCCGGCAATCAAATGTGTGATCGAGGTGGAGATGACTTCGACGCCCGGTAGCACCGGATCGAAGGGTGTCGGAAAGACATCGCCACCGCCGGTGACGGTGGCGCCGATGACGACGATATGGTCCCTGATCGCCTCCTCCGGTAATTGTCCATTCAACGCCGCGCTGGCGCTGATGGTGCGTATCGTGCCGCGCGGACCGTAGAACGAGAGCGGCATGAGATAGCCGGTATCGGTATGCACAGAACGGTCGCCGATCTTGATGTGGTCGGAGATGACCGTTGGGTGTTCGCCGGTCGCGGCCGAAACGACGCGCAGCGAGAAGGACGGCTCGATCCGCTCGCCGCTGCGAAACAGCATGGGCACGAAACGCGGCGTTCCGGTCTTGTCGGTCTGCACATTGACGATGCCATAGCTCGCAGCCTCCGCGAACCGCTGCTGCGGCTCCAGGAATTGCAGCGCGCTGGGAACGCGGGCGAGAGGTTCCCTACTGTTATCAGTGACGCGCTGGCGGCTTTCGGGAAAGATGCCGGCGGCAGCCAATACGATATTGGCCCGCCTGAGCGATTGCTCCAGCGCCGCATCGCCGGCTTCATCGCCGGGATCAAGCAGCAGCATATCGAGCGCGATTGCTTTTGGTCCCAACGCGGCGATCGCATCTATGATCGTGGCGAGAGTAGCGCGGGGCAGCGGGTAGCGTCCTGCCGCCCGCGAGGCGTCGTCATCGATGGCAAGAATGGTGACGATATCGGGCGGGTGGCGGCTGCCGCCGACCGCATTCCTGAGGTTCGCCAGCGTCGCCTCGGCGCCGTCGATGAAGGGAATATCACCGCGCAAATGCGTGATGCCGAGGCCGAGACCCCAGACGGCGGTCAAGACAAGCGCGATCATCGTCTGGAGCGGCGGTCTGCGCATGGGCGTCAGGATCTCACTGGCCGAGGCGGGCCATCAACGCGTTCATGCGTGGTTGTCCCCAGGCTGTGACATGTAGTGGGGAGCGGCCGCGATCGGCATCGACGCCCTGCCCTTGCCCGAGCGTAACGCCTTGGCCCGTCGAAACCTTGTTGACGGCGACGCGGCCGCGCAGCACCAACACGGATGTCTTGCCACGCTGCGCATCGACTGCCCATCGCGTGCCCCGGACGGCAGCAATCGCCTGCGGCGTCACCACTTCGAACCCGCCTTGAACGCGGCTGCTATCGACATCGACCAGCGCCGCCTTGCTGTTGAGCACGATAGCATCCACCTGACCGTCGCGATTCCGGTCTGCAAGCCGGTAGCGTGCCCCGCGTTCGACGGTGATGCTAAGCCCTGGTTCGCAATTCAGGGTTTGGCGCTCGGCGCTGATCGCCGGCCGCAGCGAGCAGTTTGCGGCGGCCTGCGCAGAGGCCGAGCCAGCGCTGATGGCACAGAGAAAGCCCGCTGCCAGCGCAGCGCCGAGAATATCGCTTGTCTGGATCATGATTGTGCCCCCTCATCGCATGTAACTGGTGCCACGGATGACCATTTCCAGTTACGGCATTCTCGATCCTTGGAGCCGATGATGCGTCAGGAGCGGTTGATCTGCAAGTTGTCGTAACCTCCGGCCTTGTAGAGGACAGTCGAAACCAGCCAGCTCAACAGGAAGATACCGACGATTGCGAAGCCGAAATTGGCAAGATTGTCGTTGAGATCGCCGATAAAGCTCCAGATACCGCCTTCAAGACCGAGTTTGTCGGAGATCAGCCCTATCGCCTCGATGCCGCCGATGAAGATGGCAACGACAACCGACGCGGCGGTGATCGTCAGATTGTACCAGAGTTTGCGCACCGGCTTGACGAAGGCCCAGCCATAGGCGCCGGTCATCAGCGTGCTGTCGATGGTATCCATCAGCGACATGCCGGCGGTAAAGAGCGCGGGAAAGACGAGAATCGTCCAGAAGGACATGCCTTGTGCTGCCTGCGCCGCCGAAATGCCGAGCAGGCCGATCTCCGTCGCCGTGTCGAAACCGAGGCCGAAGAGGAAGCCGATCGGATACATATGCCAGGAGCGCGTCACCACCTTGAACATTGGCCGGAAGATGCGCGCAAGAAAGCCGCCGCCGGCCAGCAGCGCGTCCAGATCCTCGTCAGCGATCTTCTCGCCCCGCCTTGCTCGGCTGAAAGCCGACCAGACGCCCTTGAGCACGAACAGGTTGGCTACACCGATGAGAAGCAGGAAGACGGCCGATACCGTCGTGCCGATGACCCCGCCGACATCGTGAAAGGATTCGAACTGTCCCTGCATCGCAGCCGCCGTCGCGGCAATGAAGATCGAGGCGAGCACGACGATGCTGGAATGGCCGAGCGAAAAGAAGAAGCCGACGGCATAGGGCTGCTTCTTCTCCTGCATCAGCTTGCGCACCACATTGTCGATCGCAGCGATGTGGTCGGCGTCAAACGCATGCCTGAGGCCGAACATGTAGGCGAGAAACGCGGTACCCAGCAGCGATGGCCTGTCGGCGAAGGCGATCCATGCCCAAACCCAGGCGGCTACGTTGAACGCAATCAGCAAAATATAGGTGACGGCAATCTTGGTCTTCGACCGCTCGATCCGGTCATCAAATGGATTGAGTATCATACTTTTGTTCCCAATGTGCTTACCGGCAAATTGCCATGGAAACGGGAACAGCGCGACAGTCAAATGACGTAGGGGCAGATTTTTTTGCGGTGCAAAAACAGAAGCCCGGTGAGAGCCGGGCTCCTTTTCGCTGACGCTCTAACGTCTCTCGAAAACAAATCCCTCGTCTGCCCAGCCTGTCACGCCGCCAATCATGACCTTGACGCGCTTACCAAGTGTGCCGAGACGCCAGGCCGCCTTATCGGTTCCGTTGCAATGTGGGCCGGCGCAGTAGACGACGAAGAGCGTATCATCCGGCCATTCCGCCATTCTTCTCGCCGTCATCTTGCCGTGTGGCAGGTTGATCGCGCCGGGTATGTGTTGCTGTTCGAACAGCGATGGTCCGCGAACGTCGAGCAGGACAAAATCGGCATTTCCCGAGGTCATGGATAGCTGGACATCGGAGCAATCCGTTTCGAAGGCAAGCTTCTGGCTGTAATATTCGGCGATCGCACTGGGAGAAGCAGTTGGTATTTCACTGACGCGGCTGGACATGAGAGGCTCCTGCATTGGTGTTGCGGGAGCATTTATGCCGCGAGCATCTCCCTGTTGAAATTGGCTGAAAGGCCATATATCGTTGAGATCATGCCAAACACCTCCACTCCCGTTCTTCACGGTCCGCATGTCGTCGCTCTTGTCTATGACGAGCTCTGCACCTTCGAATTCGGCGTCGCCTGCGAGATATTCGGTCTGCCGCGACCTGAGATGGGAGAGGATTGGTATCGCTTCTCCGTTTGCGGCATAGAGGACGGTCCTCTGCGCGCCGCCGGCGGCCTGCTGGTCCAGGTCGATCGCGGTCTCGATATTCTGCAGGAGGCCGATCTGATCATCGCCCCCGGTTGGCGCGGAATAGCCTCTCCCGTCCCCGCGCCATTGATTGCCGCGTTGCAGGCTGCCAGCGATCGCGGCGCTCGCGTCATGTCGCTGTGCTCGGGCGTTGCCGTTCTTGCCGCTGCTGGATTGCTGGCGGGACGAAAGGCGACGACGCATTGGCGCTATGTCGATGCCATTGTAGCCCGCTATCCCGATGTCACCGTCGATGCGGATGTACTGTATGTCGATGAGGGTGCTGTTTTGACAGCAGCCGGAAGTGCTGCGGCGATCGATCTTTGTCTTCACGTTGTGCGTAGGGACTTTGGGCCAGAAGCGGCAAACAGCGTAGCGCGCCGGCTCGTGGTGCCTCCCCATCGCGAGGGCGGTCAGGCGCAATATATCGAAACGCCAGTGTTGCGTCAGCGCGAAGGGGCCAGACTAGGTCCGCTGCTCGATTGGATGCGCCAGAGGCTGCATGAAGAGCAGCCGATCGCCACGCTGGCAGAGCGGGCCGGCATGAGCGTGCGGACTTTTCAGCGCCGATTCGAAGCGACGACCGGCATGGCGCCGGGTGAATGGCTTCTGGCTGAGAGATTGAGATATGCGCGCGATCTTCTTGAAAAAGAGACGGCGAGATCGCTGGACGATGTTGCCGTCGCGAGCGGTTTTGGATCGCTCGCCACGATGCGCCATCATTTCCGGGAGAAGCTTGCGGTCAGTCCCAGTGACTACCGCAAGCGATTTTCAGTTCTTAAACCAGCCGGCTCTGTTCCGTCGCGGCTTCGATGAAGCTCGAGAACAGCGGATGCGGTTCGAGCGGGCGGGACTTCAGTTCCGGATGGTACTGAACGCCGATGAACCAGGGATGGTCGGGATATTCGACCGTTTCCGGCAGGATGCCGTCCGGCGACATACCGGAGAAGACAATGCCGCAATCTTCCAGCCGATCCTTGTAGTCGATGTTGACTTCGTAGCGGTGGCGATGGCGCTCGGAAATATCGGTCGAGCCGTAGATTTCGGAAATCTTGGTGCCCTTTTTCAGGGTAGCTTTATAGGCGCCGAGGCGCATCGTGCCGCCGAGATCGCCGGATTTCGTGCGCTTCTGCAGCTCATTGCCCTTCAGCCATTCCGTCATCAGGCCAACCACCGGCTCATCGGTCGGGCCGAATTCGGTGGATGACGCATGCTCGACGCCGGCAAGGTTGCGCGCCGCTTCGATGACGGCCATCTGCATGCCGAAGCAGATGCCGAAATACGGTACCTTGCGTTCGCGGGCAAAGCGCGCAGCAAGGATCTTGCCTTCAGAGCCGCGTTCGCCAAAGCCGCCGGGCACGAGAATGCCGTGGACCTTTTCGAGATACGGTGCCGGATCTTCCTTTTCGAAGACCTCGGATTCGATCCATTCGAGGTTGACCTTGACGCGGTTGGCGATCCCGCCGTGATGCAGCGCTTCGATCAGCGACTTATAGGCATCCTTCAGGCCGGTATATTTACCGACGATGGCGATGGTCACCTCGCCTTCCGGCGTGCGGATGCGATTGCAAACCTCTTCCCACTGATCGAGGCGAGGCTTCGGCGCCGGCTCAATGCCGAACGCGGCCAGCACTTCGTTGTCGAGGCCTTCCCTGTGATAGGCCATCGGCACGTCGTAGATATTCGCGACGTCGAGCGCCTGGATGACGGCGGACTGGCGGACATTGCAGAACAGCGAGAGCTTGCGACGCTCTGCCTCGGGGATTTCCCGATCGGCACGCACCAGCAGGATGTCGGGATGAATGCCGAGTGCCTGCAGCTCCTTGACGGAATGCTGCGTCGGCTTGGTCTTCAGCTCTCCAGCCGCCGGGATATAAGGCATCAGCGTCAGGTGAACGTAGATCGCGGTGCCGCGTGGCAAATCGTTGCCGAGCTGGCGGATCGCTTCCATGAACGGCATCGCCTCGATGTCACCGACCGTGCCGCCGATCTCGCAGATGACGAAATCATACTCGTCATTGCCTTCGATGACGAAGTCCTTGATCTCGTTGGTCACATGCGGAATGACCTGAACGGTGGCGCCGAGATAGTCGCCGCGCCGTTCCTTGTCGATGATGTTCTTGTAGATGCGACCGGTGGTGATGTTGTCGGTCTTGGTGGCCGAGCGACCGGTAAAGCGCTCGTAATGACCGAGATCGAGGTCGGTTTCCGCGCCGTCGTCGGTCACGAAGACCTCGCCGTGCTGGGTCGGGCTCATCGTGCCCGGATCCACGTTCAGATAGGGGTCAAGTTTGCGCAGGCGGACCCGATAGCCACGGGCCTGCAACAACGCTCCGAGAGCCGCGGCCGCAATTCCTTTTCCGAGGGAAGAAACCACGCCGCCAGTGATGAATACATATCGCGCCATGGGAGTCACCGGATACCTTTTAACAAACGATTCTGCCAGCCCTAAAATTCGTTTCCGGAATTTTGGACACAGAACACGGAATTTCGACAAAACAAAACCGGCAGATCCGAAGACCTGCCGGAGGATGATATGCGACCGGGCTTAGTTGCCGGTCGGAACGCCATTGCCGCTTTGGGCAGGCGTCGTCGTAGCTGGCGCCGTCTGCTGACCGGTAGCGGCCGGAGCCTGCTGGGTGGTCGTTGCCGGAGCAGGCTGCGTCGTTGTCTGAGACTGCGGAGCAACCGCGCCGCTGTTCGGAACGCCGCTGTTGTTGGCCGGCTGCGTTTGGCTGCCTGCCGGGGCTGCGCCCTTCTGGCCGCCAAGCGAATCAAGAATGCCGTTGCCCTGTCCCGACGTGCTCGGAATACGGTTGAGAATATCCGTCGGACGTCCCTCAAAGCGCGACAGCACGTTCATGCCGAGCGCCAGTGCGAAGAACAGAGCCGCCAGGATTGCCGTGGTGCGCGTCAGCGCATTGGCCGTGCCGCGCGCCGACATGAAGCCCGATCCACCGCCAATGCCCAGGCCACCGCCCTCCGAGCGCTGAATCAGCACCACGCCGATAAGGGCGACAACAATCATGAGATAGATGACAAGCAATACGGTTTGCATAGGTCCAGTCCTGCCCACGGGCGCGGGCATCAATCAAAAAGAAAAGCTCGCGGCTCTTTACATGAGGCTATCGCCTATTCCAAGCCCTTTTAAGATTGGAATTCAGGCAAGTGAGGCCTTCAGGCGAACTGCCGTTCGAATGCGCCATAGATGGCGAGGAAGTCGACGGCTTTCAAGCTTTGTCCACCGACGAGCAAACCGTTGACATTTGCGACCGAAAGCAGGTCCGCCGCATTCGCGCCGCTGACCGAACCGCCGTAGAGAAGACGGAACTTTTTGCCGTCCTCGCCGAAGCGTTCCACGAGTTCTCCGCGGATGAAGGCGTGGGCTTCTTCAACATCGGCGCGCGTTGGAACCTTACCGGTGCCGATTGCCCAAACGGGTTCATAGGCTATGACGGTCGTTTCCGAGACGGAACCGTCTGGAACCGAACTGGCGAGTTGGCGCTTGAGCACGTCAAGTGTCTGAGCATTGTCGCGCTCTTCCGCCGTCTCGCCGATGCAGACGATCGCGATCAGATCGGCGTTGAGCGCCGCTTCCGCCTTGGCGCGCACCAATGCGTCGTTTTCCGCATGATTTCTGCGGCGTTCGGAATGGCCGACGATAACGTGGGTGCCGAAGCAATCGGCAATCATTTCGGCGGAAATATCGCCCGTATGCGCGCCGCTGACCAGCTGATGGCAGTCCTGCGCGCCGATCGCCAGCGGGCTATCGTCGCAGAGAGCCGTCGCGACATAGAGGAGTGTTGCCGGTGGGCAGAGTAGCGTGTCGATCCTCTCCGACAACGGCGCCTTCACCCCTTCCGCGATCGCCTTGATCTGGTCGAGGCTGGCACGCGTGCCGTTCATCTTCCAGTTTCCCGCCAAAAGCGGCCGTATTTGCTTCGTCATTCCTCATCTCCCCTTCATTCATGTGCTGCCGCACTAACAAAAGTGAGAGGGAAAGAAAAGTTAACGGTGGTCCTCGGAACGGCTTAAAATCGTTTAAAAATCGCTTTTGCGAAAATAAACCGAAATTTTTTCGAAAAGACCTATGAAGGCTGTGGATCAAGGATCCAGTTCAGAACTTTCCGCCAGTCGGTCATACGAACCGGCGTGCCGTGATTGCCGGTCGCAAACAGCGTGAACCGCGTCGGGTAATGCGCCTTGTAAAGCTTTTCGAACAGCGCCTCCTGGTCGGCGGCGGCATAGACCGGATCCTTGCTGCCATGGGTGAACCAGACCGGCAGTTTCGCCTTGTAGAAGGCGCTCTTGGCAAAGTCAGGATCGGTTACGCCGCTTAAGATCGCCATACCCTTCAGGCGCTTGACGCTCTCGGCATCGCGGGTGATGCCCCAGCAGACGAAGCTACCCATAGAGGCACAGGTTAGGATCACCGGCTTGCCACCCGACTTCTCGTAGGAATAGCGGATCAGGGCCGCGATGTCGGCGACGCCGTTGCTGTCGAAGCTTTTGACGCTCGGGGCATAATAGGTGCCGCCATTGTTGTAGGCGAGGTTCTTCAGCCGGTTGAAGTTGCCGCCGAAGGTGTAGTCGTTCGACCCCAGCCGACGGTCGCCGCCGCGGCCATGGATGAAGATCACCGTGAAAGCCTGTCCGGATATCGGGCCGATGCGGGTGACGTCGAGCTTGCGATCGCCAAGCGGCAAGGTCTCGTCTTCCTGCGCTTTCCAGCGTACGCCGGTTTCGACATAGGCCGGCTTGACCCGCTTTTCCGGAATCTGGTCGCGGCCGTTTATGTCGCGCATTTCCTGGTAGTCGATCGTCTGGAACGCGCCATTGTCATGGCTTTCGATGACCGTCTGGTTGGAAAACAGCTCGTCCTTGAATGGCTTCAGCGCTTCGGCGGCGGCACCCGAAGCGTTGGCTAGCGGCAAAAAGGCCGCAATTGCGGCTAGTATCGACAAATGAGCTGTGGACATTCGCATGCGGACACTTTCCTCGATAGGCTCACGGGCTTGCCATTCGTTGCCCGGCAACGCAAATCTTTTTTCGAATTTGTCCCGTCACTGGGGCGCCATCGCGTTAGAACGTCATTTCTGGCAGAATCAAGGTGATTCGCGGCATCGACGGCAAATGTGATGATTCTGGGGTGTGACCCCTTCAAGGATAAATCTGAACAGCTCCATGGATAACAGCAACGATCTCTTCTCCGGACTGCCGGTTTCGCCGAAGCCCGAAACGGCGGAAAAGCCGGCCCCAAAGGCTGAAAGCCCTGTGGCCGCTCCCGCCCCTGCCCCGCGCGCAGCTCCGACAACGTCGTCCGCCGAGGAATACGGTGCGAATTCGATCCGCGTCCTCGAAGGGCTCGAACCGGTACGTATGCGCCCCGGCATGTATATCGGCGGCACCGACGAGAAGGCGCTGCATCACCTTTTCGCCGAAGTCATCGACAACTCCATGGACGAGGCCGTCGCCGGCCATGCCGATTTCATCGAAGTGCATCTCGACCAGCGCGGCTACCTGACCGTCACCGACAACGGCCGCGGTATTCCGGTCGAAAACCATCCGCAGGTCCCGGGCAAGTCGACGCTCGAGGTCATCATGACCAAGCTGCATGCCGGCGGTAAGTTTGACGGCAAGGCCTATGAGACCTCCGGCGGTCTGCATGGCGTCGGCGTCTCCGTCGTCAATGCGCTCTCCGACGATCTCGAAGTCGAGGTGGCGCGCAACCGTAAGCTCTATCGCCAGCGCTTTTCGCGCGGCGTGCCGCAGGGCGGCCTGGAAGAGCTCGGCGATGTTCATAACCGCCGCGGCACCCGCGTCCGCTTTCATCCCGATCCGCAGATTTTCGGCGACCACGCCAAGTTCGATCCGGCCCGCGTCTTCCGCATGGCCCGCTCCAAGGCCTATCTCTTCGGTGGCGTCGAGATCCGCTGGAGCTGCGATCCGGAATTGGCGCCGGCGGGTTCGGATGTTCCCGACAAGGCCGTCTTCCATTTCCCCGGCGGCCTGAAGGATTATCTCAAGGCGACGATGGGCAACGAGTTCACCGTCACCCGCGAAATCTTCGCCGGCAAGTCGGAGAAGGGAACTGGCCATGGCTCGCTGGAGTGGGCGATCACCTGGTATGGCGGCGACCCGCAGGTCCATTCCTACTGCAACACCATTCCTACCCCCGAAGGCGGCACTCACGAGGCCGGTCTGCGCATCGCGCTGACCAAGGGGTTGAAGAACTATGCCGAGCTGACGCAGAACAAGCGCGCGGCCGGCATCACCACCGATGACGTGATGATTTCCGGCGTCGGAATGCTCTCCATTTTCATCCGCGAACCGGAATTCGTCGGCCAGACCAAGGACAGGCTTGCGACCGTCGAGGCACAACGCATCGTCGAAAACGCGCTGCGTGACCCCTTCGATCACTATCTTACCGACAATCCGACCGAGGCCGAAAAGCTGCTGGAATGGGTGATCGAGCGCTCGGAGGAGCGCCTCCGCCGCCGCAAGGAAAAGGAAGTCAACCGCAAGACGGCCGTGCGCAAGCTGCGCCTACCAGGCAAGCTTGCCGATTGTTCGCAGAACACAGCCGAAGGCGCCGAACTCTTTCTCGTCGAAGGTGATTCGGCTGGCGGCTCGGCCAAGCAGGCGCGCAACCGCATGAACCAGGCGATCCTGCCGCTGCGCGGCAAGATCCTCAACGTCGCCAGCGCCGGCCGCGAGAAGCTTTCCGCCAACCAGCAGATCGCCGATCTGGTGCAGGCGCTGGGCTGCGGCACGCGCTCGAAATATCGTGAGGAAGATCTTCGTTATCAGCGCATCGTCGTCATGACCGATGCCGACGTCGACGGCGCACACATCGCCTCGCTGCTGATCACCTTCTTCTATCAGGAGATGCCCGAGCTGGTTCGTGGCGGCCACCTGTTCCTGGCCGTGCCGCCGCTTTACAAGATCACGCAAGGGTCGAAATCCATCTATGCCCGTGACGACGCCCACCGGCTGGAGCTGATGGAGAGCGATTTCAAGGGCAAGGGCAAGATCGAAATCAGCCGATTCAAAGGCTTGGGTGAAATGCTTCCCGCCCAGCTGAAGGAAACGACGATGGATCCGTCGAAACGCACGCTGCTGCGCGTCGTGATCGACGAGGTGGATTTCGAAGGCACGCGTGACGCCGTCGACAACCTCATGGGCACCAAACCCGAGGCCCGCTTCCGCTTCATTCAGGAACGCGCGGCATTTGCGGAGAATCTGGATATCTGACAGCCGCGCTTCAGCGGCTGCGGCAAAATCGATTTCCCGATATTTTTAGGCGATGGAGCGCGATCCGTAACGAAAGCGTCATGGGCGGATGCATAGATGCGGCGCAAACCCGCAGCTCATGATCCGGATGTAACGATATCGCCATGATGAAGCCCTTCCTGACGACCGCCGCTCTTGCCCTTCTTCTTAGCGCCACCGCCCGCGCCGCCGATATCGGTGCGGTTGTCGACGTGCCCTGCCCCTTCGGTGACTGCAAGGCCGGCATCAGTCTCTCCTATCTCGGCGAATACGACATTCCGACGGGCTTCAGGGAAAACGGCGTTGAGGTCGGTGGTCTCTCGGGCATCGATTTCGACCCCTCAACCGGTCGCTATATCTCGATCAGCGATGACCGTTCCGAAAGGGCACCGGCTCGCTTTTACGATCTCGACATCGATGTCGGCGCCGACGGACTCAAGGGCGTGACGGTGCTCGATCATGTGACGCTGAAGGACAAAAACGGCCAGCCTTTCGCATTTCGCACGGTCGATTCCGAGTCGATCCGTATCGGCAAGGACGGCATCTACTGGAGCAGCGAAGGCGACGGCAAGGCGCTGTTGCCGCCATTCGTGCGCGTTGCCAATCGCGACGGCAGCTTCGTGCGTGAATTGCCCTTGCCGGATGGTTTTGCCCCCACTGCCGACAAGAGCACGGGTATCCGTGACAACCTCGCCTTCGAGGGGCTGACGTTCCTATCCGGCGGCGATCTCCTCGTTGGCATGGAGTCCGCGCTCTATCAGGATGGACCGATGACGACGCTGACCAATGGCGCACTTGCTCGTCTCATCCGCTACGATGCGGCCACGGGCGGACAGAAAGCGCAATATGTCTATCCGATCTCGCCGATTCCGCAGGCGCCGACCAAGTCTGGCGGCTGGAACGATTTCGGCATGTCGGAAATCCTGGCGCTGGATGATCGACATGGGCTGTCGGTCGAGCGCGGCTATGCGCAGGATATCGGCAACTCCGTAGTCATCAACATGTTCGATCTCGACGGGGCGACCGATGTTTCCGCCATCCCGTCGCTTGCCAAGACCGATCAGCGCATCGTTCCGGTACGCAAGTCCCAGGTGATGGATTTGCGCGCGCTGGGCCTCGCACCCGACAATATTGAAGGCGTCACCTTCGGCAAGGCGAAGGACGGCACGGATGTGCTGATCTTCGTTGCCGACAACAATTTCAATCCGACGCAGAAGACCCAGTTCTTCGCTTTCAAGGTTCTTCGTCGGCCATCCTAGACAAGTCGTCTCTTGCCCGCATTGGTAGTCGTCTGGCCGTCATGACAACGGATTATATAGGCTTTCGGGTTGCGGCCCTTGAATCGGCCTAGATCATGGCCCATAACCGGTTGATCGAATAAAAAAGGTAAAACAAGTCCGGTGGGTGTATTCGAACGTCAAAAGCAGAGGGAACCACGGTGGCTGGGGCCTACCGCACCTTCACGCATGGCCCTTATTCCGTCCATTTCGGCGGCACGCTGGCTGCTGATCCTGATTGCCGCGGCCGGCATTTATTTCTTCTACGGCTTTCTGATCCCGGTGCTGGCAGCCGCCGTGATCGGTTTTGCCACCTGGCCGCTCTATAGCGACCTTCTGCGCCGCACCGGCGGCAACACGACGCTCGCCGCCGCCATTGCCATTGCCTTTATCGTCACCTTCCTGGTGCTGCCGATCGTGCTTTCCGCCATCTATATGGCTGGCGAGGTGCGCGAATGGTTTGGCTGGGCGGTGCATGTCAACCGCGACGGCGCTCCGCCGCCGCAGTGGATTCTGGCGCTGCCGATGGTCGGGGCTTGGCTTGGCGATCAGTGGACGCAGTATATCGGTAGCCCCGGTTCCATCGGCGAGTTGGCGCAACTCATCAGCGGCGCGCATATCGGCAATATCTACCGCGCGGTGCTTGCCGCCGGCGGTGGCGCCTTTCATGTCATCCTGACCTTGCTTTTCATGCTGATCGCGCTGTTCTTCATATACCGCGACGGCTCGATGTTCGTCCGCCAGGTCGACCTTTTGGGCGAACGCATCCTGCCGAATCGCTGGGAGCGGATCTCCCGCGTGGTACCGGCGACGATCAGTTCCACGGTCATGGGCATGACGCTGATCGCCATCGGCGAAGGCATCGTCCTTGGCGTTGCCTATTGGATCGCGGGAGCACCATCGGCGATCACGCTCGGCGTTCTCACTGGCGTCATGGCACTGGTACCGGGCGGCGCGCCGCTTTCCATGTCGCTCGTCTCCATCTATCTGATCGCCAGCGGTTCGCTATGGGCGGGCATCGCCCTCTTCGTCTGGGGCACGGTCGAACTCTTCATCGTCGACAAGACGTTACGGCCGAAGCTCGTCGGCGGACCGATCAAGCTACCCTTCCTGCCGACCTTTTTCGGCCTTGTCGGCGGCGTCAAGACTATGGGGTTCCTTGGCCTGTTCATCGGCCCGGTGCTGATGGCCATCATCGTCGCTATCTGGCGCGAATGGATTCGCGAAGCCGAACTCACTGAGGAACAGCATGCCCAGGAGCCGGAACTGCAGTTGAAAATCCGGGATGGTTCTGAAGTCTGATCAGATCCTGCCTACGGGGACAGGGTCTTTTCCATGAACAGACTGAGCGGATCTGGCGTGTAGTCGCCGAATGGTTCGATCTCGACGTAGCCGGACTTGCGGTAGAGAGCGATGGCCTCCGGCTGGTATATGCCGGTTTCCAGCCTCACCGCCGTCAGCTTCCGTTCCGCCGCCATCCCTTCGAGGACTTCCATCAGCCTCAGGGCGACCTTTTGTCCCCTGGCGATCGGATCGACGAACATGCGCTTGATCTCGGCTGTGCCATCGCCGGCCTCGACCAGCGAGCAACAGCCGACAATATTGCCATCCAGCCGCGCAACCCAGAAGGTCACTTCAGGCTTTTCCAATGAGCTCAGATCAAGCAGGTGGTTGCTCTCCGCAGGATAGAGCGATTCGGCATAGGCGCTCGACATGTCGAGAAGGCGGATAACACCGTCCTGGCGCGGCGGTTCAACGGCAATGGTCAGCAAACGTCATATCCTGAAAGCTTTGATGGTCGATCAGTATCACGCCGCCGCGAGAGCCGCCAGCGCTGCAAAGCTCCGCGCCGTCTGCCGTCGTTCGGCATTGGCGAGCTTCTCCACCATATCCAGCAATTGTATCGCCGCGGCAGGCGACCGCTCGGCAACGTGGAACTTGCGCATCAGCCGGACCGAGACATTTTCCAACATGCCGCCGCCTGATGTTTGTGATGCCTCGCGCCAGATCAGGGTCGCCTCGACGAAGACGACACTAATATCGCGCGGCAGGCCGGCGGACTCATAAAGCGCGCGTACGGCATAGACACGTCCGGTCGACAGGATCGAACGGACCCGCCGCTCGTCGCAGCCGGAAAGATTTGTGATCGCGCCGGCGAAGAAATCGACCTTGCCGGAACAAAGCGCGTGCATCAGGAACGCCGGCGTCAACCAGCCGGACTGGCGCAGATGCTCGGCCAGATCCGGAATATCGTCATGCTGAACCGATCCAGCGATGGAGACCGTCGCCGTCTCGCTGGCCTCGCGGGTAATATGCTGCAACCGGCCGGCACCGATCGTGGCCTGGATGAGGTTCGAGCCCGACAATGCGGCGCAAACATGCCGCATCAGCAGGTGGCGAACATCGGAAGGCAGTGCGTCGCGGGCAAGAAGCAGGCCGCGAATCTCGGCGTGATCGCCAAGTCGCTCAGCAATGCGTTTCAGCGAGGCGCGCGACAATGAGGCTGCGTCGTTTTCCAGCAGGCAGAGAATCTCGGTTTCGCCACCGATCTCGGCCAGTGCCGCGGAAACCGGTCGAGACACCTGTCCGCGCGAGGCAATCAGGACACGGGTCACATCGCTGCCACGCAGTGCGAGATCGACGAGATCGGCATCGGTGAAGACCGGCGACAAGAGAATGACCTGCCCGGCAATTTCCGGCTGGTCCTCCGCCAGGGAAAGGATGATGCCGCGCGGTGCATTCGGTGCACGCGCCACGGCTTCGGCCAGCGACAGGCGGACGCGGGGCGAAGGATCATCAAGCAGATAGGTCATCGCCATTTCGGCGGCCTCGCGCTCTCCCGCCGGCATTGCCGATTGCAGATAGGCACGACCGAGGGCATTGGCCGCCCTTGCCCTGCCCTCTGCCTTGGCGGTCTCAGCCCAGCGAAGAAATGCTTCTATGATCACGTAATGCCCCGATATCGTCGGGACGATTCTTGCCCCGCAAACTCATGAGGGACACGCTAACGGCGAAAGGTTTACGGGCCGTTTACCTTATTTATTAACCACTAATGCGCGAACCGGCGCCCGCTAGCGTCACGGCGTCTTTGGCCGCACCAGTTCGAAGACATCGCTGCCTTCGCTGTAGTCCATATAGCCCATGCGCGCGACGGGCCGGGCAAGCGCCATGTCGAGCCGGCCGTCGCGAATGATCGCTTCATCGATATGGATGCCGACGACCTGGCCGAAAACCATGACGTTGTCCGTCGGCTCTCCGTTGAGGTCCTTGGGTCGCATGATCTCCGTTACCCGGCATTCGAGGACGGCAAAGGCTTCGCCGACATAGGGCGCATCCACCAGTCGGCCCGGCTCGGCCGTCAGGCCGGCCAGCGCGAACTCATTGGTGCCGTAAGGCACGGAAATGGATGAATGGTTCATTTTTTCCACAAGGTTGCGGCTGACCAGATTGGCGGTGAAGACACCGGTTTCCTCGACATTGCGGGCGCTGTCCTTGCGGCCCGTCGAGGAAAACATCACCAGCTTCGGTCGATCGCTGACAGCGTTGAAGAAGGAGTAGGGTGACAGGTTGATAGAACCATCCCTGCCCTTGCTGCCGATCCAGCCGATCGGGCGCGGCGTGACGATCGCCTTGAAGGGATCGTGAGCCAGACCATGCTGATTGGTGTCGGTCGTGTAGAACATTACGCCCCCTCGCCGCCAACCCAGGTCACGGTTTCCGTCAGTTCCGGGCGTGGCCGTTCTATCGGCGGGAAGTCGGAGGAGCCGATATGGATGAAGCCGGCGACCTTTTCGCCCGGCTGGACGCCGAGGAGCGGATAGGCGCGCTCGTCATAGGCGAACCATTCGGTCAGCCAGTTCGACACCCAGCCATGTGCATTGGCCGAGATCAGCAGATTGAGGCAAAGCGCGCCCGCTGACATCAACTGTTCCCATTCCGGGATCTTGAAATGTGGGCCTGCCTTGCTGACGACGGCGATAACGACCGGCGCGCGGGTGAAGCGCGTGCGCTCGACCTGAATCATTTCCCCGGACAGATCCGGCTTGGCTTCCAGCGCGAGCTTCAGCAACTCTTCGCCGATCCGCGCCCGCTCTTCGCCACGATAGACGATGAAGCGCCAAGGAGCGAGCTTGCCGTGATCCGGCACACGGGAGGCTAGCCGCAGGATCTCTTCGATTTCGGCCTTATTCGGGCCTGGTTCCGCCATCTGAAATGCGGGAATGGATCGGCGAACCGCCAGATAATCGACCAGCTTGATATCGGTTTTCATGGAATGATTGCTTTCATTTTCATGCGCGGGAGGAAGTGGGTCTTGAATTTGCCACCGCATTGGTTTTGAAGTGGCCTGTGTTTTATCGGAAGTCAATCGGTTGGGAACGCATGTCAGGTATTTCATCCGCTCACCGATTGGGCGCGGCTTTCGCCATGCTCGCAAGCCTGAGCACGGCTGCCTCGGCGCAGGATGCCTTTCAGGAGTTCAAGCAGCTCGACGGCAGCATGAAAATGCCGAAGCTCAATGCCTTCGTAGCGCCGGGCGGCGAAAATTCGCCGGCACGAACATTGCGCGACGTTTCGCTGGAAGCCAAGCTTGCACCCGACAGCGGCCCGCAGCAGCAGGGCCTCTCCTGGTATGTCTTCAGCCCCTTTGCCGGCGCTGACGGCAAGTTGCCGCTGGTGGCGAGCTCCAAGGGCGGCTCGGCCTCCTTCCACCTCCTGCCCGGCGATTATTTCGTCAATGTCTCCTTCGGCCGCGCCGGCGTCACCAAGAAGCTGACCGTGCCCGAAAGCGGCATGTCGCAGAAGCAGACCATGGTGCTGGACGCCGGCGGCATGGTGCTGAACGCCGTTTCCGGTTCCGACGTACGCATCCCGCCGGCCGAACTGAGTTTTTCGATCTATGCCGGCGACGCCAAGGAAGATGGCGAGCGCGGCCTGGTCATGTCCGATGTCAAGCCGAACACCTTGGTGGGTCTCAGCACCGGCACTTATCACATCGTCTCGGAATACGGCGCCGTCAATGCCGTCATTCGAGCCGATATCCAGGTCGAGGCCGGCAAGGTGACCGAGGCGACGATCCAGCACAGGGCGGCCAAGATCACCTTCAAGCTGGTCTCGGATGCCGGTGGCGAGGCGATCGCCGATACCGCATGGTCGATCCTCACCTCTGCCGGCGATATCGTTGGTGAAAGCCTCAGCGCCTTCCCGGTGATGGTGCTGGCCGAAGGCCAATATACCGCCGTCGCCCGCAACAAGGACAAGATCTACCAGCGCGATTTCACTGTCGTCGCCGGCAGAAACACCGATGTCGAAGTGCTGATGAAGGAACAGCAGCCGCAGGACGCTGACGATCAGCAGCCCGCGCAGCAGATTCCCGTCCAGTCGCCGCAGGCACAGCAGAACCAGGGGCCGTCGGGCCAACCAGGCGTGTCAAGCCAGCAGCGTCCGTTGCCGACCTACGAGCAATTGGCGCCGTCCGCCGGCGGCGATGATGGCGGCGATAGTATGGATTGATGGTGAGGCAGCCTTTGCCTCAGCCGGCTTTTTTCCGTAGCGCCCGCTTTGGCGGCGCCATGGAAAACACCGCGCCGTAGAGTTTAGACAGCAGATCCTTGCGGTCGTTGCCTTCGCTCAACGCTTCCCACGTCATCAGCTTGCCGACATGGGCGGTGATCGTGCTGCCGGAAAGGCGGCGGAACTCGCGGATCAGCAGCGAGATGCGCAGCGTCATCGATACGCGGCTGGCGAGATGAAACAGCCGGCCGTTCTGGCCTTCGAAATAGATGGGAATGACGCTGGCGTGGGCCGCCTGGATGAGCTTTGCCGGAAAGATCTTCCATGGCAGGTCCTCGGCGCGGCCAAAACCCTTCTTGGCCGTCGCGACGCCGCCGGCCGGAAAGACGATGATGGTGGTGCCTTCCTTGAGCAGCCGAACGGCCTCATGGCGCGTCTTCATGTTGATCGCCATCGCCTCCTTGGTCTCCTCGAAGGAAACCGGCAGCGAATAGTCGTTCATCTCGGGTACTTTCAGCAGCTCGTTGTTGATCAACACCTTGAATGGGCGACCGAGCTCCTCGGCGAGCGCCAGCACGGCGATGCCGTCGCCGATACCGAAGGGATGGTTGGCGACGATGACGATCGGCGCGTCGGGAACCTCAAGCGGCGGCCATTCGCCCTTGGTCACGAGGCGCACGTCTATGAGATCGAGCATCTTGCCGAAGACACGCTCGCTTTTGCCGACGATATCGCTGCGCCAGATATCGTAGAGCCGGGTATAGCGATCGCGGCCGGATAGGCCCTCTATGGAGCGGATGAACCAGCGCTTGATGCGCGTATCCCGTTCGTTGGCATAGGATAATTCTTTGAAATCCAAATCCGCGACGGGCTGCCCCGCTCCTTGTGCATCCAGGCGCATATATTTGCAGATCTATGTCAGTTATCTGACGGCGCACTGAAGGCGCCGTCAGACGACATCTGTTATCTCAAGCGACCTTGGCCCGCTTGGCTTCGCGCTTGCGCAGAACATCCGGCGGAGTGGCTTCGAGCGAGAGCGAAGCGATCGCCTCGTCGAGCGACATTGCCGTCTGTGCCTGGCTACCGAGACGGCGGATATTGACCGAGCGCTCCTCGGCCTCCTTCTTGCCGCAGACGATGATCACCGGAACCTTCGTTACCGAATGCTCGCGGATCTTGTAGTTGATCTTCTCGTTGCGGAAGTCGGTCTCGACGGTGAGCCCGGCATCGCGCAGCGCTTCCGCTACCTCTTCGCCGTAACCATCGGCTTCCGAGGTAATGGTCGCGACAACCACCTGCAGCGGCGAAACCCAGAGCGGCATGTGGCCGGCGAAGTTCTCGATCAGGATACCGAGGAAGCGCTCCATCGAACCGCAGATGGCGCGATGGATCATCACCGGCTGCGTCTTTTCGGAATGCTGGTCGATATAGAAGGCGCCGAAGCGTTCCGGCAGGTTGAAATCGACCTGCGTCGTGCCGCACTGCCATTCACGGCCGATGGCATCCTTCAGCGTATATTCGAACTTCGGTCCGTAGAACGCGCCTTCGCCCGGCAGGATGCCGGTCTTGATGCGGCCGCCGGACTGTGCCTCGATGGTTTTCAGGACCTCCATCATCACGCTTTCAGCGCGATCCCAGAGCGCATCGTCGCCGACGCGCTTTTCAGGACGGGTCGAAAGCTTGACGACGACTTCCTCGAAACCGAAGTCTTCATAGACCGAGAGGATCAGGTCGTTGATCTTCAGGCATTCGGCCGCCATCTGCTCGTCGGTGCAGAAGATATGCGCATCGTCCTGCGTAAAGCCGCGCACGCGCATCAGACCGTGAAGCGCGCCCGAAGGTTCATAACGATGCACATTGCCGAATTCCGCAAGCCGGATCGGCAGTTCTCGGTAAGACTTCAAGCCATGCTTGAAGATCTGGATGTGGCCGGGGCAGTTCATCGGCTTCAGCGCGAAGACGCGATCGTCGTCGGTGTCATCGCCGGCAACCGTCACCTTGAACATGTTGTCGCGATACCAGCCCCAGTGACCGGAGGTTTCCCAGAGCGACTTGTCGAGCACCTGCGGCGCGTTGACTTCCTGGTAGTCGCCCTCCAGACGGCGGCGCATGTAGGAGACCAGCGTCTGGAAGATGCGCCAGCCCTTGCCATGCCAGAAGACGACGCCCGGACCCTCTTCCTGGAAATGGAACAGGTCCATTTCGCGGCCGAGACGGCGGTGATCGCGCTTCTCGGCCTCGGCGAGGATATGCAGATAGTTGTCGAGATCGGCCTGCTCGGCAAAGGCCGTGCCATAGATGCGGGTCAGCATCGGATTGTTGCTGTCGCCACGCCAGTAGGCGCCGGCCACCTTCATCAGCTTGAAGGCCGTGCCGATCTGGCCGGTGGAGGCCATATGCGGCCCACGGCAGAGGTCGAACCAATCGCCCTGATAGTAGATCTTCAGGTCCTGTCCCTCGGGAATGGCGTCGACAAGCTCGACCTTGTAGCGCTCGCCCTTGTCGGCAAAGACCTGTTTCGCCTTTTCGCGCGACCAGATCTGCCTGGTGAAGGGCTTATTGCGCTGGATGATCTCGCGCATTTTCTTCTCGATGACCGGCAGGTCGTCGGGCGTGAAGGGCTCGTTCTTGGCAAAGTCGTAGTAGAAGCCGTTTTCGATCACCGGGCCGATGGTTACCTGCGTGCCGGGCCAAAGCTCCTGCACGGCTTCCGCCATCACATGCGCCGCGTCATGCCGGATCAGTTCCAGCGCGCGGTCGTCGTTGCGGGTGATGATCTCGATCTTGCCGTCGGCTACCGGCTCGGAAAGGTCGCGCACGGTGCCGTCAATCGCAATGGCGACGGCCTTCTTGGCAAGCGACTTCGAAATGGATTCGGCGACATCCCGGCCGGTTGCGCCAGCATCGTAGCTGCGCACGGAACCATCGGGAAATGTCAGGGAAACGGATTGGGACATCGAAATTCTCCTTGTCCAGTCCCGCCAACGAATGCGGGTGGTTTCAACAGATGCGGTCAATCAATGTTGTTGAACGCGGTCGCCTGATAGCGATATTTCGCCGTTTAGTAAAGGAAAAGAGGCTTACGAGCCGATCATCCGGGCCACTCCGAGTACCGTATTCCAGTTGCGCAATGTGCCAACGCCGAGGCGTTTGGTGGTGAGGGAGGACAACAGGCGCGTTTCGCTCGCTTTGCCGCCGAAATCGATCCATAGATCGCCGTCGACCACGGCCAGTCGCTCCGGGTCGCTTCTGCGCTTTTCCAATACTTCGATCACCGACGGATCGAGCGGTTTGCGCATGACGCGGACGGCCACCTCGCTGCCCTCGCCATCTGCGAACGGACTGCCGGCGACAAGCTTCATCCATGTCGCAGCATCGCGGGCGATGATGTCGACGCGCTTGCTGAAAGTCTTCGCAAAGCCTGCTTCGAGTTGAGTTTCGATTGCTGCAATCGGTTGCTCGCCAGCCTCGAAGACCAGATTGCCGGTCGCGACCAGTGTTTTGACGTTGGTGAATCCGAGATCCTCGGCCATCTCCCGCAGATCGCTCATGACCACGCGACGGCCGGCTGTTAGGACAATGCTGTGAAGCAGTGCGACATACGTCGTCATGCCGCTCAGGCTGCCTTTCGGCCGATGACAAAATACCGCCAGGGTGTCCACCAATGATAGCGGTTTTCCAGAGCCTCCGGCACGGGGTCCAGCCCGCTGGTGCCGCCGGGTCCGCATCGCGCCACCCGAAACAGCGTCATCCAGCCACCGGCCCACAGGCCATGACGAGCGACGGATTCATAGCCATATTCCGAGCACGTCGGAATATGGCGGCAGGAATTGCCGATGAAGCTGGAAAGGGTCAGTTGATAGAGGCGGATAAGGCCCATGCCAAAGAGCCGATCGGGTGTCTTGCGGAAGGGGCCGGAATAGTTGCGGGAATGCAGGGGTTTAGCATTGTCGCGAAATGCTGTCTCGCCGCGCCTCAAGCCGCTGGAGCCTGCAGCGGCGCCTCCCTCATCATCGTCTTCTTGAATGGAACAGAGATAGCACATGGCTCGCCGTCTTTATGAAACGGCTGCGGCAGTCGCATGATTTCCGCGCGCCGCCTCGACCTGCCCGATCGCATCCACCACCGCATCGAATGTCAGCATTGTCGATGCGTGGCGCGCCTTGTAATCCTTGACCGGCTTCAGATAACGCATGTCTTCGAAACGGCCCGATGGCCCCTCGCCGTCAGCCTTGAGCATTGCAAGCATATCTTCGCGGGCCTTGCGCAATTCCTCGGCGGTCGCACCTACTATGTGGCGGGCCATGACCGAAGAAGATGCCTGACCGAGCGCACAGGCCTTGACGTCGTGCGCAAAATCGGTAACGACACCGTCGTCCATTTTCAGCCAGATCTTGACGCGGGAGCCGCATAGTCTGGAATGGGCCTGAGCGCTTGCATCGGCGTCTGAAAGGCTGCCAATGCGTTCGATATTGCCGGCGAATTCCAGGATCTTGCTGTTATAGATCTCGTCCATCATCGATTTCGCTCCGATGTACCTGTCTTGTGTTTCGAAACAAAAAACACACTGTATCTCGTTCGGACACTTTCACAGGGACAATGCCATACTATATGTATGTCGTTCGAAGACCACAAAATTGCAATGGTCTTCTGTAAGTTTGATGGGAAACCGTGCAGGACGGCAGGCTTGTCCGCCAGCCAGAACGCCCCGGAGCCCGCCAAAGGTGCACATTTTCCCATGTCATGGGGAATACCAGTGGCGAGTCCGACAAAACAAGATCCGCGATGCGGATCAGGAGACCACAGGTAATGGACGCCATTGTAAAGAACTTTCCGCAAGCCGTTGAATCCGATCGTATATTGGACCGCCCTTCGCAGAAGGAAGCCGAAGACGCCGTCCGCGTTCTGCTTCGCTGGGCAGGCGATGATCCGCAGCGCGAGGGCTTGCTCGATACGCCGGCGCGCGTCGCCAAGGCCTATCGCGAGCTTTTCGCCGGCTATGACATGAACCCCGAGGACGTGCTCGGCCGCACCTTCGAAGAGGTTTCCGGCTACGATGACATCGTCCTCGTGCGCGATATTCCGTTCTATTCGCATTGCGAACACCATATGGTACCGATTATCGGCAAGGCGCATGTGGGTTATCTGCCGAATGGCCGCGTGCTCGGCCTGTCGAAGATCGGCCGCGTCGTGGAGATTTTCGGCCGCCGCCTGCAGACGCAGGAGGCCATGACCGCCCAGATCGCCAATGCCATCGACGATTCCCTGCGTCCGCGCGGCGTCGCCGTCATGATCGAGGCAGAGCATATGTGCATGGCGATGCGCGGTGTGCAGCAGCAAGGCTCGTCGACGTTGACGACGACTTTCACGGGCGCCTTCAAGGCCGATCCGGCCGAGCAGGTCCGCTTCATGACGATGGTCCGGAGCCGTTGATAGGGCTCCAGGGAAAGAGCCTGAGATGAATTTGGTATTCAATGCCCCTTCCACGGACAAATCCGAGCTTGAGGATGCGGGTGATTTCACGCCTCGTTTCGACGATCGCGGCCTGATCACCGCGATCGTAACCGATGCCCATGACGGCGCGCTGTTGATGGTCGCGCATATGAATGCCGAGGCGCTGGCGCTGACGATCAAGACTAAGACGGCGCACTACTACAGCCGTTCGCGCGGCAAGCTCTGGAAGAAGGGGGAAACCTCCGGAAACCTGCAAACGGTGACGGAGATACGCACCGATTGCGACCAGGACGCCATCTGGCTGAAAGTTGTAGTCGCAGGTCACGATGCAACGTGCCATACTGGTCGCCGTTCCTGTTTCTACCGCACGGTGGAGCTCGAGGATGGAAAGCCTGTGCTGAACGTGGTCGACGATCACTTGCATTTCGATCCCGGCGAAATCTACCGAAAGTAGATGGGGCGATAGCCAAATATACGATTTGGAAACAAAAAAGGGACAGTATTTTAGCAAGGGGCACATAAAGGCCTCGGAGGAAGATATGTCATGCTGAATTGGGGGTTGAATCGTCAGGGCGCCGGACAGACTTCGGCAAGTTCAGATCCGACGACTTCGCACGACATCCTCGCTCCCCCGATTGCTCCTGCTCCCCCAAAGAAAGTGAAGATTGCGCTGGCACTCGGCGGAGGTGCAGCTCGCGGCTGGGCTCATATCGGCGTGCTGCGTGCTCTGGACGAAGCGGGTATCGAGGTCGGCATGGTTGCCGGCACCTCCATCGGGGCTCTGGTTGGCGGCTGTTATCTTGCCGGCAAGCTTGACGAGCTGGAGGCTTTTTCCCGCTCCTTGACCATGCGCCGCATCGCCAGCCTGCTCGATCTCACCATAGGCGGCAGCGGCCTGTTTGGCGGTATGCGGCTCACCAAGCGCATGCAGGAACACCTCGAAGGCCTGTCGATCGAGGATCTCGATCGCACATTCGTCGCCGTCGCCTCGGAATTGAACACCGGTCACGAGGTCTGGATCGCCAATGGCTCCCTGATCACGGCGCTGCGGGCGTCCTATGCCCTGCCCGGCATTTTCGAGCCGGTTCGCACCAACAGCCGAACGCTGGTCGACGGCGCTCTGGTCAATCCCGTGCCCGTTTCCGTCTGCCGCGCCTACGAGCAGCCGCTCGTGGTTGCCGTCAACCTAAACTACGATCTTTATGGTCGCTCGGCCGTCGTCAAGCACAATGCCGGGCCGCCGACCAGCGACCAGCAACGCCGCGACGAGGCACCCTATACCAAGCTCGGCATGACCGGCGTGATGGTGCAGGCCTTCAACATCATCCAGGATCGGATCTCACGCGCCCGCCTTGCCGGCGATCCGCCGGATCTGTCGCTGCACCCGCGCCTCAGCGATATCGGTCTCTCGGAGTTTCATCGCGCTGGCGAGGCAATCGAACGCGGATATGAGGAGACATTGGCTCGCCTCACCGAAATCCGGCGCATGCAGGAAGCCTACGCGCGCTAGGGCCTCGATAAACGTGAAAATCTGAAAAGGCAGGTAGCCACAACCCCATCTCGCTTACTAAGGGCGGGATGGGGTTCGCATGTGATGCACCATCCGGCCCTTCGCTTTAGGCTCAGGGCGTTCGTCGCTGCAATCGACTCACTGGGTCGATTGCTCGGGCTCTGCCCGACCGGTCCTCACCCAGCAATATAAGCCTTGATCTGCTCGGCCTCGAGTTCGATTTCGCGGATGCGCCATTTGACGACGTCGCCGATCGAGATGATGCCGGAGAGCTTGCCTTTGTCTTCAACGGGAACATGACGGAAGCGGCGCAGGGTCATCACTTCCATCAATTCATCGGTGGTGGTCTCTTCCTTGCAGCGATGCACCTTCGCCGTCATCAGCGAGGCGATCGGCTGGTCGAGACATTCGCCACCGTGCTTGGCCACAGCGTTGACTACATCGCGCTCGGTGAATATGCCGGAAATCTTGCCTGCCATGCCGACAACGACAATCGCGCCGATGCGGTTCTCGTTGAGCATTCTGGCGGCTTCCGCAACGGTCGTATTACCCCCGGTGGTAACGACATTGCGGCCTTTGGTATCAAGTATGGCTTTTACGGAAACTGACATTCGATTCTCCCATCTCGAAAGCACAGTGAACATGCGAGCCTCGGATTTGTTCCGAAACCACCCCAAGGTTTCGGACCGCTGCTCCCGTCATCGGCCGCGTTGGTCTCCTCCCACGCGCATCCGATAGAGATGAATGTTGCGCCTGTGGAGTCAAGAAAGCAACAGCTTCATTCCGTTGATGCAGCTGGATTTTCGACTTCAACGCGAGGCTGCCGGTCGAACAGCGAAAACAGCAGGAAACCGAAGAGAAAGCCGCCGATATGCGCGTCCCAGGCGACGGGTTGCGAGCTGTCGCCAACGAGCGTGATGCCGAAAGCGACCAGCGCATTGCCGGCGATCCACATGAGGATATAGACGACGACCGTCCGGCTGCGCAGCGAGGCGAGGATCGACAGCCGCGGGTTGAGGTGGGCTTGCCGTATGCCGGTGCGGCGGCCGTCCATGGCCGGAAAGGCAAAGCGGCATGCCGCACCCATCAACCCTGAAACGACGCCGGATGCACCGATCAACAGGGTCTGGTCACCCCAATAGATGGCCGCGTGCAGGAATGCGGAGGCGGCCGCCGAAAAAATCCAGAACATCACATAGCGCAAGACGCCAATCCGGCGCGCGACGGGTGCGGCAAAGACCATCAGCCACAGCCCGTTGAAAACGATATGCTCGATCCCGCCATGCAGAAGCGAATAGGTAACCGGCGTCCATAGCCACTCCAGCCCCTGCTGCGACAGCGGGAAAGCATAGCGCGCGGGAATGAAGCTGAAGGTGAAATAGAGCCAGTTCAGCGTATCGTCCGACCACCAGGGCAGGTTCTGAACAGCGAAGACTACGGCCAGCAGTACCAGGCTTGCAAGGATGACGGGTGGCAGGTTGAAAACCGGAACGCGCTCCGGCGGCCGCGGGGCTTCTGGCTGTTGGCGCGGCGGCTCTGCATTATCCATGTCTTGCTCTGAGATCCTCAAAAAGGGACTCGAGACATACAGCAGCGACCGTAAAAAAAAAAGCCGCCCAACTGAGGTGGACGGCTTGCTCGGGCGTTCACAGCGATGGCTTGCATCCTACGCCCGAAAGAATTTGTGCTGAAGGTCACCTCGTGAAGTGATGGGATATTTCTCCCATTCAGGCTCGCAAAAGGCAAACGATACCCTTTGTTAACTTTAACGGCTCGGCGTTGGCATGAAATAAGCAAGGCAAGGTGCAAGGGCGATGAGCGCCCCGGTATTTGAACTGAAATGGGACACCGACGCGTCATGCGCCAGAAGACGAGCATCGAGATATTTACCTATTGGGAGCAATTGCGCGGCAACGCGGATGCCCCCTTGCGCAATTTGATACAGCCCTCGGCGGTTCGCCATATCCTGCCGGAGCTCTTCATTCTCGAACTCTTGCCGAATGATACACCACGTTTCCGGCTGGCCGGGACGGCGATTTGCAGTCTCATGGGGCGCGAAATTCGTGGTGAGAGCTTTGCCGCACTTTGGGCGGGCAGCCAGATCGACGACCCAATGCGTATTGCGACGGGCGTTATGACGCATGTGGTTCCCGCCTTGATCAATGCGACCGGCTACAGCATCAGCGGCCGCCATATGGCCTTTGAAATGGTGCTGATGCCGCTGCGTTCGTCGGGCGATGTCTGCGATCGTCTGCTCGGCTGTCTAACGCCGGTGGCCCATACGGCATGGCTCGGCAGCGAGCGTCTGGAGTTCCTGGCGCTTGACCGCAGCCGCCTGCTTTACGACCGTCCTGCCCTTGCTGCCGAACAGCCATCGCATCCGCAACCCACCGATCCGATCGTCCCTCGGGATGGCGCCCGGTTTGGCGGATTAATGCGCCGGGTACTGAACCTGAAACCGGGCATGCACGATTCGCGCGCCGGATGACCCATCGCGGCACAAATTCATCCGTCACTTCTCAGTCATTCCTCGGCAAAGACAACCTTACCTTAAGAAAGTTCGGCTAAAGATTGTAATAAACATAATCGGTTGAAGAAGCCCTTTCATGCATTCATTCCAGCCAGCTCAGACGACGCGGCCCAACCAGATGGTAGGAGGTGCGCCCCGCAATGATCAGCGGACCTTTCAGCGGGTTCCGATCAATATGCAGGGCCGTCTGATGCTGGCCAGTTATGAAGAGTATGAGTGCCTGGTCACAGAGATGTCGCCCGGCGACATGTATGTCACCTGCCTGGGACGTCCGCGCGCCAATGAGCGCATCGTGGCCTATATCGATCATCTTGGCCGGGTCGAGGGCAATGTGGTCGCCGTCGATGGTCGTGGCTTCAGCATGTCGATCAACGCGACCGACCGCAAGCGCGAGAAGCTTGCCGCCCAGCTTACCTGGCTTGCCAACAAGCATGAGCTTGGCCTTCCGGAGGATCGCCGCCATGATCGCTTGACGCCGCGCTCTACCACCAGCGAATTGACCCTGGAAGACGGCACTCTCTATGTCTGCCGCATCATGGATCTGTCGCTGTCGGGTGCCGCCGTCGACGTCGAGGCCCGCCCACCGATCGGAACGCCTGTTCGCCTCGGCAATATGCGTGGCCGCGTCGTGCGTCACTTCATGGAAGGCGTCGCAATCGAGTTTCTCTCGCTGCAATCGCGCGAGACCTTGCGCGAATTCCTCTGATCCCGTCATTCTAATGTCACGTTCTCTCTAGAGACAGAGGCGCTTCACCTCCTCTATCCGCGTGGCCGCCGATGAAGACGCTTTATCCGGAAATCGAGCCCTACGATCAGGGCATGCTCGGTGTTGGCGACGCCAACAGCATTTACTGGATGCAGTCGGGCAATCCGAACGGCGTTCCCGTTGTCATCCTGCATGGTGGTCCCGGATCCGGCAGTTCCGCCGGCGCCCGCCGCTTCTTCGATCCGCAACATTATCGCATCATCCAGTTCGACCAGCGCGGCTGTGGCAACAGTCTGCCGCACGCGTCAGAGCCGGAGATCGATCTTTCTGCCAATATCACATGGCACCTAGTTGTCGATATCGAGCGGCTAAGGCTCTTTCTCGGCATCGAGCGTTGGTTGGTCTACGGCAATTCCTGGGGATGTACCCTGGCTTTGGTCTATGCTCAGGCACATCCGGAGCACGTCGTAGCCCTTATCGTTGCTGGCGTGACCATGACCCGACAATCCGAGATCGATTGGCTTTACAAAGGGCTTGCTCGTTTCTTTCCCGAGGAATGGGAGCGATTTCGCGCAGGTGTTCCAGAGAGCCAGCGCGGTGGCGATCTCGTCGCGGCTTATTATCAACTGCTCCGCGACCCAGATCCTGCCGTCCATCTCAAGGCCGCCAGGGACTGGCACGAATGGGAATCGGCCAATATTCTGGTCGATCCACGGGCGACGCTTTCAGACCGCTGGGCTGATTCACGCTATGTCATCGCAAGAGCCCGTATCATCACCCACTACTTCCACCATCGCGGTTGGGTGGAAGACGAACAGATATTGCGGAATGTCCATCGGCTTGCCGGCATCCCTTGTACGATGATCCAGGGCCGCCTCGATCTGGAGGGACCTGTCGTCACCGCATGGGAATTGTCGCGGGCCTGGCCCGCGGCACGTCTGGTGGTCGTGCCCAACGCGGCTCATTCGCCAGGGACGTCCGAGATGGCGGCAGCCATTGTCGAGGCGACGGATGCATTTCGCGCACTCGCCTGAAGGCAGTAAAAAAATCAAAAATATTTTTCTGCGCACCGTCCCGAAATGGCACAATACGAGGCAATCCCGGGCATTCGGATGGCCTCTGCTATGTGCGGAGACAGGGCGTCGGCCCTGCTTTATTAACGCCTCGGGTGAACAAGCCGTTCGGCCAATTTTAGCACTTAAAAAGAAAGTCATTCAAAAACAATTGGATATGAAAATTCCAATCACGGCGGCAAACGCGGGAGGATTTTGGAATTCCGATGGAAATCACTTCAAATTTGATTCAAATTTTATTCTCATTTTACGACAATTCGACGCGTGTTTGAATAAACTAAGTGCTTAATTTGACTGCGTAATTTTGCGTGAGATAAAAGCCTGCATGTCATTCTGGTCCCAATAAAAAAAGGGACACGGACATGAGCTTTCAATTTCTTCTTCGCGGATATGCCGCAATAGCTCTCTTCACCTTCGGCTGTCTCGGCCTCGCCCATGCGGCGCCTGCCAATATGACGATCACCGGCGATGCTGCGCCGCCGATCGGCCATTACCAGTTCTGCAGGGAAAATCCGACTGAATGCTCCTATGCCGGCGGCGATGCCGGTCCCGCCATCCTTACCGAGGATCGCTGGAAGACGATCGTGAAGATCAACTATGCGGTCAACACGACAATCCGGCCGATGACGGACATGGACCTCTATGGCGTCGAGGAAAAATGGGCGATCCCGACCACTGCGGGCGATTGCGAGGATTTCGCGCTCCTGAAGCGCAAAGACCTGATCGACGCCGGCTTTTCCCCCTCCGACCTGCTGATGACCGTCGTGCTGCAGCCGAATGGTGAAGGTCATGCCGTCCTGACGGTACGCACCGATCGCGGCGACTTCGTCCTCGACAATATGCGCAACAAGGTGAAGCTCTGGTCGGAGACCGAATACACCTTCCTGAAGCGTCAGTCCGCCGATGATCCGGCTCGTTGGGTCAAGATACAAGATGGTCGCGCGGTCGCTGTCGGTAGCTTGAAGTAAGTCACTCCCCTCCTTGCGACCGCCGGCGGCCTAGCGTTGGCGGCGTGAGTAAGGGCCCGGTCCGTCCCCAGATTTCTGTCCCGACCGGCGCCTCGGAGCCGTTCCCACTGTCCCGGGAACGGCTCTTTTCGTTTCCGGGCACATCACATCGAAAAATCATCCAGACAATCGCGAGAGCATATCCGCGATTAAATATGCAAGCCGACACACTTTTAATCACTCATTAACCATGAAGGCGGCAATCATTCCACATCGGGACTCATCAGGGGTCTCTTGCCGCAGCGGATATGTCACCGACGTTGATGACCGATGCGGGTTGGAACCGAAGGCAAGAGCATGGCCCCTCCTCTGTCGTCCACCTCCATGATCGACGAACAGCCGCTGATTTCGAGCGGCCTGGTTTATCGTCTGACCGCTGGTGTTGCCGTGCTCGCAGCACTGACCGTGGCAATCACCATCGGAGGCCGCTGGCTCGGCGAGAAGATTTCGCTTGCGGGCCACACCGACAGCATCAGGCCGATCACCGTGACGATCGGCGAAGACACGTTGCGCCTTGGTGCCAATACGATCCGCTTTCCGAGCGAACGCGCAAACGGCATCGCCGAACGCGTCGATCTCTATCTGACCTGGCCGCAGATGCAGGGCTACAGTGATGTCGACCGGCTGCGTTTCGACGATACTTCCCAATCCTCCTCCTTGATCTTCCTCCAGATCAGCCAGAGCACCATGTCGCGCGACATGTCGGGCCGGCTGGAGCCGATCTATTCGCATTTGATGGAGGGGCAGGCCTTTGCCGGTCCGCATGGCCTGACAGCGCATCCGCTCCGCGCCGATGCCGGCTATAGCGGCGAAGTGCTTCTGACCGCGCCACGCGCCGGCGAGCCTGATTATGTTGTTCGCTGCATCCTGCCCCCCTCGCCTGACCTTGCGACCAGCGGCGACTGCCAGAGAGACGTTAAGGTCGGCAAGGATCTGAGCGTCCTCTACCGTTTTTCCGCCAATGAGCTTGGCGACTGGCAGGCAATGGACGCGGCTGTCCAAGACTTCGTCAAATCCCGCCTCATCGACGTACCAGACGCCGGCGGTATTTCCGCGAGCGGCGGCTAAAATGGTGCCAAAATTTGAAACCAACTGTTCATCATAAACCGATTGGTAACGCTAAGCCCCTAGGTTGGAACGCAACGGACGTTCTTGGAGGCGGCGGCCGGATAATCGAGACCGTAAATGCAAGCAGAGAGTGAAGTAGTGTCCAGATCAAAATTTTCCGCATCCTCATCGCACTCCGGCAAGTTTCTGGCGAAGATGCTGTTTGGTCTCGCAGTTTCGACGGCGACGATAACCATGACCGTTGATGCATCGTACGCAGCCGGTGGCTCGAAATATGCGGGCATCGTCATCGATGCGAATACCGGCAATGTCCTCTACAGCGAGAATGCCGACACACTTCACTACCCCGCATCGCTGACCAAGATGATGACGGTATACCTGACCTTCGAGGCGCTCGAATCCGGTCGGATCACTCTCGATACGCCGGTGGTCTTTTCGAAGAATGCGGCCATGCAGGCGCCGACGAAGCTTGGCATCGGCACCGGCCGGTCGGTTACCGTTCGCGAAGCGATCCTGGGCATCGTTACCAAGTCGGCCAACGATGCGGCCATGGCGCTCGGCGAAATGCTCGGCGGCTCGGAAGACAATTTCGCCCGCATGATGAATGACAAGGCCCGCATGCTCGGCATGACGCGCACGACCTATCGCAACCCGAACGGCCTGCCGAACACCGCGCAGATGACCACGGCGCGCGACCAGGCCCGCCTCGGCATCGCCCTGCGCGAGCACTTTCCGCAATATTACGGCCTCTTCTCCACGACGAGTTTTCGTCTCGGCAACAGAGTAATCCCCGGACATAACCATCTGCTCGGCTCGGTCCGTGGCGTCGACGGCATCAAGACCGGTTATACGCGCGCTGCTGGCTACAATCTTGCGACTTCCGTGAAGGTCGATGGCCGCTCGATCGTCGGCGTCGTGCTCGGTGGCGCTTCGACGCCCGCCCGCGACAACCAGATGCGCAAGCTGATCGCGACCTATCTGCCGGTCGCATCGACCAAGCATATTTCGTCCAACGTGATTGCCCAGACCGTGGCGGAAACACCAAATATCCAGGCTGCGAGCGCCCGCATGGCGGCGGCTGGCAGTGTGAAGGCGAGCAAGGTCGAAAGCGCCGAGGTAGAAGACGATCAGCAGCCATCCAGCGCCGCCGCTTTTGCCGCGGTCACGCCGAAATCCAGCAATCCGCTGCTTGCGAGCAAGCAGAAGCACCGCGCCGCATCCGACGAAGTCGCCTCCATAGCGCCGACCGCCTCGGACGAGACCAGCGAGGATGATGTCGATACGCTGACGACCGCTTCGACTTCCAAGTCCGATACGAAGATCATCAAGCCGCAGAAGGTCGAAAAGGCCGAGAAGGCGGACAAGCCTGAAAAGCTTGCCAAGGCGAGCAAGGCTGAGAAGGGCCCGACCGGCTGGGTCGTTCAGATCGGTGTTTCCTCCAGCAAGGACGGCGCCGACGATCTGCTCGACAGAGCCAAGAGCAAGGGCGGCAAGGCATTGCGCTCGGCAAAGGCTTACGCAGTTGCCTATGACAACGGCTATCGCGCCCGTTTCGGCGGCTTCGGCGACCAGAATGCGGCGGTCAACGCCTGCAAGGCGCTCAAGAAGGCCGGCGTGAAGTGCTGGGCAAGTTTGGAATAGGAATGTGGACACGGTTTTCGTGCCGCATTGTCAAGAGATTGCCGGGTTGCGCGTGGCGACGCCCGGCTTTCCGGTCCCGGATATGTATCGGGCCGGCCCTGAGTTTGTAATGTGTTGCGGGGATATAAGATGGCGATGAACGAGAACTTTCCAGGTTTCTCGCTCGATGGCGCGGGAAAGACCAAACAGAAGGGCTTTGCCCTTCATCCGCTGCATGAAGCAGCATTGCGGCTGGCCGATCTGGGCCTCAACCGTTCGCGTTCGCGCAGTAAGACGAAAGACCTGATCGGCATCCTGCTTTGCCACGGTGCACGCGCCTGGCGTTATTCGCAGCCGGAAGCCAGTATTCGACTGCATATCACCTCGCCGAACGGCCAGGCACCGGTGCAGCTGCGGGTGCGCTGAGCGCCCGCTTTACAGCAATCCCAATTCGGAAAGCTCGCGTCTCAAATCCGCGGGCAACTCGGCAACGCCGCCGAGACTGTCGAGGTCGCGCGGCACGTCATCCTGCGGCAGGTAACGCCAACCCTGAAAAGCCCTGCGGGGCTGTCCGGCGGTTTCGACGACGCTCGGATCGAGAATCAGCCGGCAGCGATGAATGCCGTCGACATCGGTGAAGGTTTCGATACCGAGCAGCTTTTGCCGCGCCTGCACCTGCCCCTTGATCACCCAATAGAGCGAGCCGCCATCCAGCAGCTCATCCATGCGCTTCGGCACCATGCGGGTTGTATGGGTCGTATGTGGCTCCAGGCCAGCGGCAATAGCGCTCATCGCCCGTTCGGAAACCCATTCACGCAGATCCTCGAGCGAGTCGGCGCCCACGCATAATTTGATCAGATGCAAAGCCATAACGTCGTTGAAATCCTTTTGACCGGCAGCGTCAAGCTTTTCACGTCACGCGTCCACAAACTCGATATCATTCTGTCCGGGCCGTGCGTGGTGCGATTGATCGAGGAATATGATTTGGTATCCAGTTGGAGCTTATAGGGGGCGTAACCATGGTGGACCATCGAAAACAGCCGTCGAAAAAACACCGCCCGGATGCCTTGTCGGATAATGCCTTCACGCCACATGAAATTGCATCGGATACGTCATGGGCGGATCTGCCGGAAATGGAACAACCACCCGTCAGCGCAGACGCCTATGTTCAAGCTTATCTCGCTGATCCCGAAACGTATTGGTGGTCAACGAACGATTATTCGTCACGCGAGGCGGACGTCGTCTTGAAACGGGTCCTTGCCATTATCGCGCAAGCCCGCCTGCCCGATCACAAGCAAGCACTCGGTCAATTGGGTGTCGGGCCGCTGGAGAATATGATGTCCGATGCTCTGCTTGATCTATTGGGACCTTGGATGCCGTTCACGGCGGCAATGTGCTACGCTCTTGGCTCCGTGCGGATGGAGTTCGAACCGCCCGCTTTACAACGGCGTTTAGCCACGATGATCCTGCATTCGCAGGGTAAAGACCGTTGATGCTAAAGAACTACAGGAAAAGAACTCGGTTGGGCGGTTTGAAAGCTAACCGTTAGCCGGCCCTCATTGCCCACCTCACCTGTTGCGTGAAGCAATGCCTCTAATATTCTGATTCAACATTCGACGACATTCACCGCGAGACCGCCTGTCGACGTCTCCTTGTACTTCTCGCTCATGTCGTAGCCGGTCTGGCGCATGGTTTCGATACAGGCGTCAAGCGGCACGAAATGCTGGCCATCGCCCTTGAGGGCCAATGATGCGGCGGTCACGGCCTTGACGGCACCAAGCGCGTTGCGCTCGATGCAGGGCACCTGCACGAGACCCGCGACGGGGTCGCAGGTCATGCCGAGATGGTGTTCGAGGGCGATTTCGGCGGCATTTTCGATCTGCTCCGGAGACGCGCCCATGACGGCGGCAAGTCCTGCAGCCGCCATTGCAGCCGCCGAACCCACCTCGCCCTGACAGCCGACTTCGGCGCCGGAGATCGAGGCATTGTGCTTGATGATGCCGCCGACGGCGGCGGCCGTCAGCAGGTAATTGCGGATGCCGTCCTGGTCCCAGTCCTCATGGAAGTGCTGGTAATAGCGGATCGTCGCCGGGATGACACCAGCGGCCCCATTGGTTGGCGCGGTGACGACGCGACCACCGGCCGCGTTCTCCTCATTGACGGCCATGGCGTAGACGCTCAGCCAGTCGTTGGCGAGCAGCGGATTGATGCGGTTGCTGCGCCATTCCTCCTGCAGCTTGTCATGGATGGAGCGGGCGCGACGGCGCACCTTCAGGCCGCCCGGCATGATGCCATCGACCTTCAAGCCGCGATCGATGCAGCTGCTCATCGCCGTCCAGATACGATCGAGCCCGGCATCGAGTTCATCGCTGCTCATACGCGTCTCTTCATTGGCGCGCTTCATCTGTGCTATCGAGAGACCGGAACGCTCGGCCATATCAAGCATCTGCTTGGCAGTGGAAAAGGGGAACGGAATGCGTTCGCCGGAAGACGCCTTCTTCTTGTCGGCCCGCATCTGTTCAAGCTCGGTATCGGTGACAACGAAGCCGCCGCCAACGGAGTAGTAGATGCGTTTGACAAGCAACCGCTCGTCCTTGTCGAAGGCGGAAAAGCTCATGCCGTTGGCATGGCCCGGCAGCGGCACCTTCTTGTCGAAGATCAAGTCGGTTTTCGGCTGAAACTGGTAGGTCGGATGCCCCGGCGGCGTGATGCGGCCGCTACGCTCGACCTCGTCGATAACAGCATCCATCCGGTCGGGATCGACCTGATCCGGGCGTTCGCCCATCAGGCCGAGAATCACTGCCCTGCCCGTGCCGTGACCAATGCCCGTATGGGCGAGCGAGCCATGCAGGCTCACCTTGATCGAGGCAACATGCACATTCGAGGACGGCCGCGGCCATTCGCTCGACAGCACCAGGTCAAGAAACCGATTCGCGGCCGACATAGGTCCCATCGTGTGCGAACTGGACGGTCCGACGCCGATCTTGAAAACATCGAAAACTGAAAGAAACATGGACCTTTGGTGCCTCCTCGGCAAATCAAGCAATGACAAGGCTACGCTATCAGGGCAGCCCTGCACGGCGATCGACCGACATCGGATTTCATGCCTGCGACATAACATATAGGCTTGAGGCGGCGCAAACATAAGGCCATTGCGCCCGAACAGGCGTGCGTTACAGTCTGGAACAGAAAGACTGGGAGAATCTGCCTTCATGACGACCGTCGACTATGTCGCCCTCGCCCTCTTCATTTTTCTCTGGATTGCCCTGAACTGGATCACCAGCAGCGCCAGCTTCTTCAATCGCACCAGCCTGACGCTGGCGATGAACGAGCGCCGGCGCGAATGGATCCACAATTCGCTGCGCCGCGACCTGAAGATGATCGATACGCAAATCCTGGCCGGCCTGCAGAACGGCACCGGTTTCTTTGCCTCGACATCGATCTTCGCCATCGGCAGCTGCTTCGCCCTGCTCGGTGCCACCGACAAGGTCAATGCCTTCTTCGCCGACCTGCCCTTCATCCTCAATGGCGGCCGCGCCGCCTTCGAGCTCAAGGTGGCGGGGCTTGCCTGCCTGTTCGGTTACGCCTTCTTCAAATTCGGCTGGGCCTATCGCCTGTTCAACTATTGCACCATTCTCTTCGGCGCCCTGCCGATGCGGCAGGATGCCGAGCTCGACCCCGCGCGGGCAGAGCGGGCCGCAGAGCGCGTCATCCGCATGAACATCATAGCCGCGCGCAATTTCAACGCGGGTCTGCGAACCATCTTCCTGTCGATCGGCTATCTCGGCTGGTTTCTGAGCCCTTACGTCTTCATGGTCACGACAATGTTCATCATCATCGTTCTGGTCCGCCGGCAGTTTTTTTCCGACGCCCGTCTGGCCATCATGGATATCGATGTGCCATGACATCGCCGCGTTGGCGATGATTAGGCTGGTGCCGACGATCTGAATTCATGCCTGGAAGGATCCGCCAAATGGCCGTTATCGCCGAGAGTATCGATGCGCCGCAGAAAACGCCCCGCATCGGCATTCTGGACACGGCCCGCGGGATCGCGCTGCTGGCGATGGCGAGCTATCATTGCACCTGGGATTTCGAGTTCTTCGGCTATCTCGAGCCGGGTACGGCAGAGACCGGCTGGCTGAAATTCTATGCTCGCGCCATCGCCAGTACCTTCCTGTTCCTCGCCGGCGTCAGCCTGGTGCTTGCCAACACGCCCGAAATCCGCTGGCAGTCCTATTTCAAGCGCCTCGGCATGATCGTAGCCGCTGCTGTGGCGATTTCCATCGTGACCTTCATCGGCATGCGCGACGAGTGGATCTTCTTCGGCATCCTGCACAGCATTGCGGCCGCCAGCATCATCGGCCTGCTCTTCCTGCGCCTGCCGGCCTTCGCGACCTTGCTGATAGCCGTGCTGCTCTTGGCCGGTATCGTCGTCGACAATGTCATCGCGCCGTTTTCGCTGCATTCCTCTTTCTTCGACGTGCCCTGGCTCTATTGGGTCGGCTTGTCCGAAAGCCTGCCGCGATCGAACGACTACGTGCCGGTTTTCCCATGGCTGACGCCGTTCCTTTTCGGTCTTGGCATCGCGCAGCTTGCGATTTCGCTCGGCTGGCTCCGGTCCCTGGCAAAACTTGGCCCCGGCCGCAACCTGATCGCCTGCGCCGGCCGCCACAGCCTGATTTTCTACCTCGTGCACCAGCCGCTACTCTTCGGCCTTGTCTATCTTCTGTCGTTGGTAGCGCCTGCGCCGGCGCCGGACCCAACGGTCGGCTATATCAGGCAGTGCGAGGTGTCCTGCACACAGTCCGGCAGCGAAGCCATGTGCCGCAGCTTCTGCAAGTGCACGCTCGATCAATTGCAGGCGCAGAACCTCTTCGCCCCCCTGAATTCCGGAGCAATTAAGGCAGATAGCGATGAACGGATCAGCCGAATCGCGCTACAGTGCACGGAACAAGCGCAATGACAGGGTTATTCGATGAATGCCTATCGTTTGAAGTCGCTGAGTTTCCCGTGGCCGCCTTTATTATATAGTCTCGCAGTCATAACAGCGCTGTATCTGAACCAGGATTATCCGGTGCGACTGCCTTATCTCTGGGCCATCATCGGCTGGGGCATCGGGGCTCTTTTGACCATCGTCGCGGTGACGTTGAATGTCTGGGCAGTGAAGACACTGATGGAAAGCCGCACGACTGTGCTGACGCAACGCTGCACCGCGCATCTGGTGACCAAAGGCCCGTTCCGCTTTACCCGCAACCCGACCTATCTCGGCTATACGCTGCTGACGGCAAGTCTTGGCCTGATGATCGGCAACGTCTGGTTCGTCGCCATGGCGGCCGTGGCGGCGGCGCTGACCACCCTATTGGTCATCCGCTGCGAGGAGATGCACCTGCTTTCCCGCTTCGGCTGCGAATTCGAGTTTTATTGCAGGCATACGCGCCGTTGGATTTAAGGGTTCACGTCCCCACGCCAATTTCGGCCAGGCGGCCAAGGCAGGCTTCCTCGACATTGTCGAGTTCGGTCAGCGTGTCTTCGATATCCTTGCGCTTCTGGCGCAACTCGTTGCGTTTCTCGTCGACGCGCTTCATCAGCAATTTCAGCTGACCCATCTCGCCCGGCGGTTCCTTGTAGACCTGAATGATCTCGCGGATTTCGGCGATGGTGAAGCCGATACGGCGGCCGCGCAGGATTTCCATGATCAGACGGCGGTCGGCCGTGCGGAACAAACGTGTGCGGCCCCGGCGTTCGGGGTGGATAAGACCTTCGTCCTCGTAGAAACGCAATGTTCGGGTCGAAACCCCGAATTCCCGCGTCAGCTCTGTTATGCTATAGTATCTATCCACCAGTCGCGCGCCCCTGTCTTGCAGGGGGCATAATATTGACTTTTACGTAATAGTCAATTTGTGCACGATGGCACTCCCCCGCTCATTTCAGCCTAGTGAATCGCGAACCACCACGTCGCAATGCCCAGGAATGCGAAATAGCCCGTGCAATCCGTGACCGTGGTGACGAAGGCCGACGAAGCAATGGCCGGGTCGGCGCCGAAGCGATGCAGAATCAGCGGCAGAAGGATGCCGCCAAGAGCCGCCGCGACCAGATTGATGATCATCGCCGCGCCAACGACGATACCGAGCTGAAAATCATGGAACCAGAATGTGGCGACGGCACCCATGATGACGGCGAAAAGGATGCCATTGATCAGACCGACGCTCGCCTCCCTGCGGATGACGCGGAAAGCGTTGTAGATGTCGAGGTCGCCTGTGGCGAGCGCCCGCACCGTGACAGTCATCGTCTGGGTGCCGGCATTGCCGCCCATCGAGGCGACGATAGGCATCAACACGGCAAGCGCCACCATCTTCGCGATGGCGCCGTCGAAGACATCGATGATGCTGGAGGCGAGGATCGCCGTGATCAGGTTGACGGCCAGCCAGACGAAGCGTGAGCGCACGGTCGAGGTGACGTTATCCGACAGTTCTTCGTCGCCGACACCGCCGAGACGCTTGATGTCCTCGTCGGCCTCTTCGTTGATGACGTCGACCACGTCGTCGATGGTCAGCACGCCGACGAGCCGTTGATTCTCGTCGACGACGGCGGCGGACAGCAAGTCGTATTGCTCGAAGAGCTGCGCCGCCTCCTCCTGGTCCATTTCGGCCGGGATCGGGTGCGAGGTCTCGCGCATGATGCCCTCGACCTTCGCCTGCCGCTTGGCTCTCAGGATGCGGTCGAGATCGATGCTGCCGAGCAGCTTAAAGGTGGGGTCGATGACAAAGATCTGCGTGAAGGCTTCAGGCAGCCCCTCTTCGTCGCGCATGTAGTCGATCGTCTGGCCGACCGTCCAGAATGGCGGCACGGCGACGAATTCCGTCTGCATGCGGCGGCCGGCTGACCGCTCCGGGTAATCGAGCGCTCGCCGTAGGCGGACCCGCTCGGTAAACGGCAGTTGCGACAGGATTTCGTCGCGGTCTTCCTGGTCGAGATCCTCGAGAATGTAGACGGCGTCGTCCGAATCAAGCTCGCCGATGCCGGCGGCGATCTGGTCGTTCGGCATCTGGTCGACGATCTCCATACGGATCGCCTCGTCCACCTGCGTCAGCGCCGTCATGTCGAAGTCGTTGCCGAGCAATCGCACCAGTGCCAGACGTTCATGCGGCGGCAGCGATTCGAGAAGATCGCCGAGTTCGGAATCATGGAGCCGCACGACATTCTGCTGCAGGAACGGAACGTCCTGCCGCTCGATCGCGTCGCTGATCTTGGTCAGAAAATCGGAGCGGACGACGCCGTCCTCATTATAGATGTCGGGATCTGTCTCCGTGGAGGTCCTGCGTACGCGCTCGTCTTCGTCGGTCGTGGTCATTACCACCTCCCAGCCCGGTTCAGTCTATGGAGACGCAGGATTTCACCATGCAGAATGACGGTGAAAAGATCATTGTCAACAATTGGATAGACGGAAAAGCTAACATTTTGTGTCGGATCCGAAAGACGATGGCATCAGCCTCGTATTGTCCCTATTCTTAGATGGAGAACATATCGTCCCGACAATAGAGAGAGCCGTGTCAGTCCGTTCCATCATTCGCTTCCCTGATCCATTGTTGAAAACCACTTGCGCGCCGGTGACCGTCTTCGATGACGGTCTGCGCAGTCTAGCCATCGATCTGGTGGACACCATGCGTGCCGCGCCCGGCGTTGGCATCACCGCTGCCCATATCGGCGTTCTCCGGCGCGTCACGGTAATTGAGCTCAGCCGCGAAGACGGCATCCGCACCTATATCAATCCGGAGATCACATGGTTTTCCGAGGAGACGATGCGGCATATGGAGGGCAGCGTCTCCATGCCGGGCATCACGGACGAGGTTGTCAGGCCGAGGGCTATCCGTTTCCGCTATCAGGATATTGACGGCGAAGCTCACGAAGCCGAGGCGGAGGATTTCCTGGCGATTTGCATCCAGCATGAGGTCGATCAGCTTGACGGCCTGTTCTGGCTGCAGCGGCTTTCAAAATTGAAGCGCGATCGGCTGGTGAAAAAATGGGAAAAGGCGAAGACCTGATCTGGCGCACAAAAAAACGGGCGCCTGTGGGGCGCCCGCTCGGCTATCCGATAAAGAAGCAGATTAGCTCTTCAGCTTGGTGTTGCAGAGGCTGTAGTAGCCGCCGCCCTTCTGGATCCACTTAAGACCACCGAGGCTGTTCTTGGCCTTGTTGGCATTATAGGCATCGACGCAAGTGTGGAAGCGGCCCTTGCCGGGCGTTTCGCTCGAATACTTGGTATCGACGGCAGTCGGGAAGGTCACGCCCGACGGTGCGACGGTCGTCGGCTTCGCTGGCTCCTTAGCCGGCGGCTTGGTGACATCCGGCTCATTGGGATCGACCTTGGCGGTCGTGGTCGTCTTTGCAGGCGTCGTTGCGGCCGGTGCGGTGGTGGTGGTTGCAGAAGAATCGGCACCGCACTGAGCAGCGCGGAAATCATTCCACTTCTGGCCGTTCAGAGTACCCGCATCCTTGGCAGCTTGATATTTGGTGCTGCACTCTTTCATCGTTAGCGCAGAGGCCGGCGATGAGAGGGCCATCGAGCCCAAAACTGCAAAAGACGCAAAAGACATCAACAGGATGGCACGACTAGTCATTGGCAAATCCTCCGCTCTATGACGAATGTCGAAACTATTAATCATCTCACCCCTTTGATTTGTCAATTGACGCAGCATCAGGGTTCGATGAGCGACACCATATGATGACGAACATGAACGGTAACTGTACAGAACAGCGACCAGCGCGAGTATATCACATATCGCGCAACTTAAAAGGATGTGAAAAACTCAAGCGGAGCACAAAAACAAAAAAACCCGCCGAAGCGGGTCTTTTGTTTTGGTGCGGTCGAGAAGACTCGAACTTCCACGGGTTGCCCCACAGCGACCTCAACGCTGCGCGTCTACCAATTCCGCCACGACCGCATCGTGGTAGGCGCCGAATTGCTCCGGCGCGGCTGCATGTAGCAAAAGCATTCGGGGGGCACAAGAGATATGTGTCAGTTTTTTTGAAGAGTTTCACAACTGTTTGAATTCCCCTGTGAAAGCCTCCATATAGGCGGTGCCTGCCGGCTCGTTCATTTTATAAGAGATACGCGCAGCCGCAGGCATGCAAAGGACTGGCAGGATGCTACGCACCGATCTCGAACACCAAATGTTTCCGCTTATTGATTCACCGCCGGTGCGTTGGCGCATCGCAGACTGTCCTGTGCCCTATGACGAGGCGGTGGCGACCATGGAGGCGGAAGTCGCTGCTATTGCCGATGGTCAGGCGCCGGAACTCGTCTGGCTGGTCGAACATCCTCCTTTATATACGGCAGGCACCAGCGCCAACGCGGCCGATCTCATCGAGCCCGATCGTTTTCCGGTTTTCGCCACCGGGCGCGGCGGCGAATACACCTATCACGGTCCCGGCCAACGCGTGGCCTATGTCATGCTGGATCTGAAACGTCGGCGTCAGGATATCCGCGCTTTCGTTGCCGCGCTGGAGGAAGTCATTATCCGCACGCTCGATTCGATGAATGTCCGCGGTGAACGTCGCGAGGATCGCGTCGGCGTCTGGGTGCGCCGTCCGGAAAAGCCGTTGCTGCCGGATGGGACCATGACGGAAGACAAGATCGCGGCGCTCGGCATCCGCGTGCGCAAGTGGGTGACGTTTCATGGCCTGTCGCTGAACGTCGACCCTGATCTCAGCCATTTCTCAGGCATCGTTCCCTGTGGAATCTCAGCCTATGGCGTCACCAGCCTCGTCGATCTTGGTCTGCCGGTAATGATGACGGACGTGGATATCCGCCTGCGCGAGGCTTTCGAGCAGGTCTTCGGCGAAACAGCCAATGAGGTCTAATGCGCGACGTCCTTGCTGACGTTGCGCAAGCGAATCTGATGGTCGAGCCTTTCGATCTGGCGCGTCGTCGTCTCGATCAGCCGGCCGATGTCCTGATGGGCGGAACGTAGTCGGGACAGTTCGCTCCTGACGGCTTCCAGCGCCCGTTCTTCACTATCCTCGCGCGGCCCATCTCCCGTGCCGGTCATCAGCCAGGCCGGCGAAACACCGAACAGACCGGCCATTGTGGCCAGAACGGCCGATTTCGGTTCCGAACGGTCCGATTCCCAGGCCAGCATCGTCTCCTGGTTAACGCCCAACTGGCCTGCCAGTGATTCGAGGCTGATGCCGGCGGCATCGCGGGCCATGGAGATGCGCCCACCCAGGGTGTCGTCGCTTTCATCCGAAAAAACGGTCGTTTCCTGTTCCGTCTTCAACATCGGTGCGATCCTCCGTTTTGGTCGCGCCGGTTAAATTCTGAGCGGCGCGCTTAAATTTTTAGCGGATTAACCAGGCGGATATAGGTCTAGAGGCGTCATGTAGCGACCTCGATGTGTCCGATTTGGGAAAGTCCGGCACTTTACGTCAAATGGTGCAACCAATTGAAAAGGACAGGTTGCATCCAATGCCTTGATCGAATGATGTTCCTGTGATTGATGTCCGGTCATGTCCGCTATCGTCACCGCTCCCGCCCAGCAAAACCCTCTGCAAGGCATGGCCATCATGGCCGGTGCCATGATCGTGTTGCCGGTGATGGATGCCATCGCCAAGTATATGGCGACCTTCGAGGCGATGTCGCCGGGACAGGTGACCTTCTACCGGTTTTTCTTTCAGCTCGTCTGCACCCTGCCGCTGCTCTTCTTTGCGTTCGGCTGGGGAGCGCTTTCGGCCAAGCGGCCATGGATGAACCTGTTGCGCGGCGCATTGCATGGCGCGGCCAGCCTGCTGTTCTTTGCAGCGGTCAAATACATGCCGCTTGCCGACGTCTTTGCCATCTATTTCGTCGAGCCCTTCATTCTCACCGCCCTTTCGGCGCTGTTTCTCGGCGATAAGGTCGGCTGGCGGCGCTGGCTGGCGATCGTCGTTGGCTTTGGCGGCGCCATGATCGTCATTCAGCCGAGCTTCGAGATTTTCGGCTTGAAGGCGCTGCTGCCGGTCGCCTGCGCCTTTCTCTTTGCGCTCTATCTCTTCATGAATCGCGCCGTCGGCGACGCCGATTCACCTTTGACCATGCAGACCATGGCCGGTATCGGCGGCACGATCTTCATGACAGGCGCGTTGTGGATAGGCGCCTCGGCCGGCGCTACCGATTTCGCACCGTCCCTGCCTGCTTCATGGCTCGGTCTCATACTGCTGCTGATTCTCGGCGCGGTGTCCGGCTATGCCCATCTGCTGGTCGTCCGTGCTTTTCGGCTGGCACCGCTGTCGCTGCTTGCGCCCTTTCAATATTTCGAGATCATCTCCGCTACCGTTCTCGGCTATGCGCTGTTCGGTGATTTTCCCAATTTTTCCAAATGGATCGGCATCCTGATCATCGTCGCATCGGGCCTGTTCATCATCTGGCGCGAGCGGGTGCAGTCGCGATCCGCAGCGTCGGCCTGAGCACTCATATCTTCCGCATGGACCGCCGGGGCGATTTGTGGCTAAAACGCTAGCAGGGCATATGCATTGGGCGGAGTTTCCATGTTCAAGAAAATCCTGATCGCCAACCGCGGCGAGATCGCTTGCCGTGTGATCAAGACCGCGCGCCGGATGGGGATCCTGACTGTCGCGGTTTATTCCGACGCCGATCGTGATGCCCTGCATGTCGAGATGGCCGACGAGGCCGTGCATATCGGCGCAGCCCCTGCCGCCGAAAGCTATCTCGTTGCCGATAAGATCATCACCGCCTGCAAGGAAACCGGGGCCGAAGCTGTGCACCCCGGCTATGGCTTCCTTTCGGAACGCGCCTCTTTCTGTGAGGCACTGGAGAAGGAAGGCATCATCTTCATCGGCCCGAAGCCGAAGGCCATCAAGGCGATGGGCGACAAGATCGAGTCGAAGAAATTCGCCAACGCCGCCAAGGTCTCCACCGTGCCCGGCTATCTCGGCGTCATCGACGATGCCGATCACGCCGAAAAGATTGCCGGCGAGATCGGCTATCCCGTGATGATCAAGGCATCGGCGGGCGGCGGCGGCAAGGGCATGCGTATCGCCTGGAGCAAGGATGAAGTGCGCGATGGTTTTGATCGCGCCCGTTCCGAAGCGAAAAGCTCCTTTGGCGACGACCGCGTCTTCATCGAGAAATTCGTGGTCGATCCCAGGCATATCGAAATCCAGGTGTTGGCCGACGGCCACGGCAATGTCGTCTATCTCGGCGAACGCGAATGCTCGATCCAGCGTCGTAACCAGAAAGTCGCCGAGGAGGCACCCTCGCCTTTCCTTGATGAGGCCACGCGCAAGGCGATGGGCGAGCAGTCCGTCGCGCTCGCCAAGGCGGTCGATTACCAGAGCGCCGGCACAGTCGAGTTCATCGTTGATCGCGACCGCAATTTCTATTTCCTCGAGATGAACACCCGCCTGCAGGTCGAGCATCCGGTGACTGAACTCGTGACCGGCATCGATCTGGTCGAGCAGATGATTCGCGTTGCCGCTGGCGAAGCGCTGCCGTTCAAGCAGGACGACATCAAGCTGAATGGCTGGGCGATCGAAAGCCGTCTCTATGCCGAGGATCCCTACCGCAACTTCCTGCCGTCGATCGGCCGCTTGACGCGTTATCGCCCGCCACGTGAAGGCAAGAACGGCAAGACGATCGTCCGCAACGATACCGGTGTCTTCGAGGGCGCTGAAATCTCGATGTATTACGACCCGATGATCGCCAAGCTCTGCACCTGGGCACCGACACGGCTTGAAGCAATCGACGCCATGGGCGAGGCGTTGGATGGTTTCGTCGTCGATGGTATCGAACACAATATGCCATTCCTCTCCGCGCTGATGAAGCATCCGCGCTGGCGTGAAGGCCGCCTGTCGACCGGCTTCATCGCGGAGGAATATCCCGACGGCTTTGCACCGATGACGCCGGATAGCGACGAAGGCGCCCTGCTGGCGGCCATAGCCCTCTCCTGCGGCCTGGTCGATGCCAACCGCCGCGAACGCTATGCCGATAGACTGCGGCCGGCCACGGGGCCGCTGCGCGAGGAATGGGTAGTCAAGCTTGGCGCGGATTATATTCCGATCACGCTGCTCGATGGCCTCGTCACCATCCCCCTCGAAATGGACATGCAGATCGCCGGCGAGAACCTGACGGTTGCGACTGAATGGCGTCCGGGCTATGCCGTCTGGGCCGGCTCGGTCGGCGGGCGCAAGGTCACTGCGCAGATCCGTCCCCTCCTCAATGGCCTGCGCATCGATTGGCAGGGGCTTTCCGTCCGGACCAGGGTCTTCACCCCGCGCCAGGCCGAACTCGACAAGCTCATGCCGGTGAAATTGCCACCGGATACGTCGAAGCTGCTGCTCTGCCCTATGCCGGGCCTCGTCGTTGCCATCGCGGTTGCCGAAGGCCAGGAGGTCAAGGCTGGGGAGACGCTGGCGATCGTCGAGGCGATGAAGATGGAGAATGTCCTGCGCGCCGAGCGCGACCTGACCGTCGGCAAGATCAACGCAAAGCCCGGCGAAAGCCTCGCCGTCGATGCGGTGATCATGGAGTTCGACTGATCAAAATACGGCATTAAGTGTCCGATTTTTAGCTTGAGCCGTACTGCGCGCCCATGCGAATGTCGCGCCGACCAAATCATTATTAGAAGGGAATGAAACGATGGACGTACGCGCCGCCGTAGCCGTTCAGGCAGGTAAACCGCTCGAAGTCATGACCGTACAGCTCGAAGGCCCGAAGGCCGGAGAAGTGCTGATCGAGGTCAAGGCCACCGGCATTTGCCACACCGACGACTTCACGCTGTCGGGCGCCGATCCGGAAGGGCTGTTTCCCGCGATCCTCGGCCACGAGGGTGCCGGCATCGTCGTCGACGTCGGTCCGGGCGTTACCTCGGTCAAGAAAGGCGATCACGTCATTCCGCTTTACACGCCGGAGTGCCGCGAGTGCTATTCCTGCCTGTCGCGCAAGACCAACCTCTGCACCTCAATCCGCGCCACCCAGGGCCAGGGCCTGATGCCCGATGGCACCTCGCGCTTCTCGATCGGTAAGGACAAGATCCATCACTATATGGGCTGCTCGACCTTCGCCAACTACACGGTCCTGCCGGAGATCGCGCTCGCCAAGGTCAATCCCGACGCACCCTTCGACAAGATCTGCTATATCGGCTGCGGCGTTACCACCGGCATCGGCGCGGTCATCAACACCGCCAAGGTCGAAATCGGCTCGACCGCGATTGTCTTCGGTCTCGGCGGCATCGGTCTCAATGTCCTTCAGGGCCTGCGCCTTGCTGGTGCCGACATGATCATCGGCGTCGATATCAACAATGATCGCAAGGCCTGGGGCGAAAAATTCGGCATGACCCACTTCGTCAATCCGAAGGATGTCGGTGACGATATCGTGCCCTACCTCGTCAACCTGACGAAGCGCAATGGCGACCTGATCGGCGGCGCCGACTACACCTTCGACTGCACGGGCAACACCAAGGTCATGCGTCAGGCGCTCGAATCCTCGCATCGCGGCTGGGGCAAGTCCGTTATCATCGGCGTTGCTGGCGCCGGCCAGGAAATCTCCACCCGTCCGTTTCAGCTGGTCACCGGCCGCAACTGGATGGGGACGGCCTTCGGTGGCGCACGCGGTCGCACCGATGTGCCGAAGATCGTCGACTGGTACATGCAAGGCAAGATCCAGATCGATCCGATGATCACCCACACCATGCCGCTCGAAGACATCAACAAGGGCTTCGAGCTGATGCATTCCGGCGAAAGCATCCGGGGCGTGGTAGTCTACTGATCTCTGCCAGCAAGTAGCATGCGGCGCATGAATTAACCGCCGCATGCCATTGTAAATATTGAAGTATAAAATGATCTATGTTGATGCCGATGCCTGTCCGGTCAAGCCGGAGATTTTGAAAGTTGCCGAGCGTCACGGCATAGAGGTGACGCTTGTCGCCAATTCCGGATTGAGGCCGTCGCGCGATCCGATGGTGAAGAACGTCATCGTCTCCAGTGCTTTCGATGCCGCCGACAACTGGATTGCCGAGCATGCCGGACCCGGTGATATCGTCGTCACCGCCGACGTGCCGCTTGCCGGGCGCTGTGTCGCCACCGGCGCGCTGGTGACCGGGCCGACCGGCCGCATCTTCGATGTCGCCAATATCGGCATGGCCACTGCCATGCGCGATCTCGGCGCGCATCTGCGCGAGACCGGCGAGAGCAAGGGCTACAATGCCGCCTTTTCGCCGCGCGACCGCTCGGCCTTTCTTGAAACATTCGACCGGCTCTGCCGGCGGGCGAAAGCCCACAATTCGTCTGGAGATCAATCTTGAACATCATTTCCCAGAACACCGCCTTCGGCGGCATGCAGGGCGTATTTTCGCATGAGTCCGAGGCCTGTCAGGGCGAGATGACCTTCGCGGTCTTCGTGCCGCCGCAGGCGATCAAGGAGCCGCGCCCCGTCCTCTGGTATCTCTCTGGCCTCACTTGCACCCACGCCAACGTCATGGAAAAAGGCGAATATCGCCGCATGGCGGCTGAACTCGGCCTGATTATCGTCTGCCCGGATACCAGCCCACGCGGCAACGATGTGCCGGACGAACTGACCAACTGGCAGATGGGCAAAGGCGCCGGCTTCTATCTCGACGCCACCGAGGAGCCGTGGTCCGAGAACTACAAGATGTACACCTATATCACCGAGGAACTGCCCGCGCTGGTCAGCCAGCAGTTTCGCCTGGATATGAGCAGGCAGGGCATTTTCGGCCATTCCATGGGCGGCCATGGCGCGATGACCATCGCGCTGAAGAATCCGGATCGCTTCAAAAGCTGCTCAGCTTTCGCGCCGATCGTTCAGCCCTCGACCGCCGATTGGTCGGCACCGGCCCTGGAGAAATATCTCGGAGCCGACAAGGCCGCCTGGCGGAAATACGACGCCTGCGCGCTGGTCGAGGACGGCGCCCGATTCCCCGAATTCCTGATCGATCAGGGCAAGGCCGACAGTTTCCTGGAAACCGGCCTGCGGCCCTGGCTCTTCGAAGAGGCGATCAAGGGCACCGGCATCGATCTGACGCTACGCATGCATGAGCGCTACGACCACTCCTACTATTTCATCTCCAGCTTCATGGACGACCATCTGAAGTGGCATGCCGAACGGCTGGCATAAGAGGCGTGGCATAGCAGCCATGCAATCGCCAGGTTGAATAATAGATGCAACTGAGGCATATATCCACCCGCGCAGACGACTGCGGCGGCCGGTATTGCGTTACCGACCGTAAGATACCGCGGGGACGGCCTCGCTCTCATAAAGGAGCGTAAAATGGCTTGGTTCCTGCTTTTTCTCGCAGGTCTGTTTGAAATCGGTTGGGCCGTCGGCCTGAAATACACGGATGGTTTCACCAGACCGATGCCGACAATCCTCACCATCATCTCGATGGTTATCAGCATTGTATTGCTAGGTCTGGCGGTGAAGACTTTGCCGATGGGCACGGCCTATGCCGTCTGGACCGGCATCGGTACGGTCGGCACCGTCCTGCTTGGCATCTGGTTGCTGGGCGATCCCGCAACCCTTGTTCGTTTGTTCTGCATCGGCCTGATTGTTGCGGGCATTGCCGGGCTCAAGCTCGCTGCCTAGGGCGTTCGAGTTCCAATCACCCTGACAGCAAGAGCAATATCGCAATTGCAAAGGGCGCGGGCGAAAAGCTGAAGAGCTTTTGCGCGCCGCGCCCGATGCAGATGGGGGTTATGATGATATGTCGGACGCGGCGATTGGCCGAGCCAGAGGTTGAGATCGATTACTTCTTGCGATTGTCGATGGCCAGGAGGCCGGGACCCGCGAAGATCAGGAACAGGAAGACGAAGCAGTAAAGGATAGCTGCGTCACCGCCATTGTTGGCGGGGTAAAAATCCTTCGGATAGTGCGCCATGAAATAGGCGACCGCCATGTTGCCGCAAAGGATGAATGCAACGGGACGGGTAAAGAAGCCGACGACTATTGCCAGTCCGCCAATCACCTCAAGAAGACCCTGAACCAAAAGCAAGGTCGGCAGCGGGCTTGGGAATTGACCACCGGCCGGAAAGCCGAAAAGCTTCTGCGTGCCATGTTCAATGAACAAGACGCCGGTAACGATACGCAGGACAGCAAGTGCATAAGGCTGATATTGATTCAGCCGATCGGAAAGCGCCATTTTAAACTCCAGTTCTAAGTCCCCCAAATGAAAACATTAGAGAGGTCGGTTGCGAACGTGAAAACACGGCTTCTAACGTCCAATCAATTTACCGTGTAAAATCCGTGACTTGTTGTCACATGCCTAAAGTGGGATGTTGTCGTGCTTCTTCCACGGATTGGTCAGATCCTTGTTGCGCAGCATTCTAAGCCCCTGCGCCAGCCGGCGTCGCGTCGAGTGTGGCTTGATCACCTCGTCGATATAGCCGCGCTCGGCGGCGACGAAGGGTGACAGGAAACGGTCTTCATACATCTTCGTATGTGCCGCAATCTTTTCCGGATCGGCGATATCCTTGCGGAAGATGATCTCGACCGCACCCTTGGCGCCCATGACGGCGATTTGCGCGGTCGGCCAGGCATAATTGAGATCGCCGCGCAGATGTTTCGACGCCATGACGTCATAGGCGCCGCCATAGGCCTTGCGGGTGATGACGGTAAGCTTTGGCACGGTGGCCTCGGCATAGGCGAAGAGCAGCTTGGCGCCATGCTTGATCAGCCCGCCATATTCCTGCGCGGTGCCTGGCAGAAAGCCGGGGACGTCGACAAAGGTGACGATCGGAATATTGAAGCAATCGCAGAAGCGGACGAAACGCGCTGCCTTTCGCGAGGCGTCGCTGTCCAGCACACCGGCAAGCACCATGGGCTGGTTGGCGACGAAACCGACAGTCGCGCCCTCGATCCGGCCGAAGCCGCAGACGATGTTCTTGGCGAAGCTAGCCTGGATCTCGAAGAAATCCCCCTCGTCCGCCACCTTCTGGATCAATTCCTTGACGTCATAGGGCTTGTTGGCATTGGCGGGAATGATCGTGTCGAGCGACATGTCCGGGTCGGTGACCGATTGGTAGCACTCGATTTCCGGGAGGGCGGCGGTATTCGACTGCGGCAGGAAATCGATGAGTCGTCGCACCTGCATCAGAGTGTCGATATCGTTGTCGTATGCGGCGTCGGCAATCGAGGATTTCGTCGTGTGCACGGAGGCGCCGCCGAGCTGCTCCGACGTCACGGTCTCGTTGGTCACCGTCTTCACCACATCCGGGCCGGTGACGAACATATAGGAGGTGTCGCGCACCATGAAGATGAAGTCGGTCATGGCAGGCGAATAGACGTCGCCGCCGGCGCAAGGACCCATGATGATGGAAATCTGTGGGATGACGCCGGAGGCGAGCACATTGCGCTGGAACACCTCGGCATAGCCGCCGAGTGCGGCCACGCCCTCCTGGATGCGCGCGCCGCCGGCATCGTAGATACCGATGATCGGCGCTCGGTTCTTCAGCGCCATATCCTGGACCTTCATGATCTTCTCGGCATGCGCCTGTGAAAGCGAGCCGCCGAAGACAGTGAAATCCTTGGCGAACAGGAAAACGGTGCGACCGTTGACCGTGCCCCAGCCGGTGACGACGCCATCGCCGGCGATCTTGGTCTTGTCCATACCGAAATCGGTCGACCGGTGCTCGACGAACATGTCGAACTCCTCGAAGGAGCCTTCATCGAGAAAGATGTCGATCCGCTCGCGTGCCGTCAGCTTGCCGCGCGCATGCTGCGCATCGATACGTGCCTGCCCACCTCCGAGTCTCGCAATCTCCCGGCGACGTTCCAGTTCCTGCAGGATCTCTTTCATGATGGCCCTCTTCTGCGTTTATCCGGCTTAGCATGACGCAGGAATAGTTTGAAGCCGTACGCTCAGTTCACCAGCGGCGGCGCCTTCAGCACGAAAATCGACCGGATACGAGCGGCAACATCCTCGGCCATCAGATCGTTGGCCGCGGTCGGATCCTGTGTGTAATTCACGATATCGAAGGAGGCGATTGCAAGCACCGCGCCGTTGTCGACCGACGCAGCATCGACATTGATCTTTGCCGAATTGCGATCGTGGTTGAAGCTGCGCCCCTTGCGGAGATCTGTTACACGAATGGTCAATGCCACCTTCGGCAATGGCGTATCGCGGGTCGTCACTGCGATGGCGGCGTTGACGTGATCGTTGATGGCTGACAGCAACGTCGGCGGAACAGGTGGAACAGCCTGATCGGCAACGACCGTGGCGCTACGCACATCATAGGCCGGCGGTGCAGGCGGTTCCGTCAGCGACCAGCTCGAGCATGCAGCCAACGCCAAGCATCCCACGAGCGCCGATACCGCCCGCGACCTCAATTTCAGCATGATTCGCGTCCCGAACTCCCAATCCCATGATATGTAGAGTTCGATATAACGGACTGGAAATCAACAACATTCAACTGCGAAGCGCAGAAAATACATCCGTTGCCGCCTGAAACTCTTCGAAGCGCTGGGCGCGGCGGTCATCGGCCTCTTCGTCATGCCCCCATTGCTCGATCGTCCAGTCTTCATCGAGATGAGCGAGCGACCAGACCTCGGCGAGAGGTAGTTGTCCCTCGGCGAAGGCAAGCGCCAGGATCGCCGACCCCGTCAGCGTGGTGATCGTATGCAGGCTGGCGAGTTCCAGCGGCGTATCATATTTGCGCAGCGTCACGGCAAAGGCTGCGATCGCCTCGCGCGGCTGTTCCTGATGCATGACGCCTTCCGCCAGGATGAAGCGAGCGCCAAGCTCATTGGCCGCCCAGTCGATCAGCGGATCCCAACGTTCCGATTGCCGCTCCACCAGCCGTTCCGGCTGATCGGCGCGATAGCAGAGCAAGTCGCTGGAGGAAAAGCGCAGGATATCCTCGAAGACCGCTTGCGGATCGGTTGCCACGCCATCGAGCGCAGTATTGACCAGGCGTGTTACCGGCATGACGGTGGGGTCGATGATCTCTACCTGCCGTGCCCATTCGGCCGCCACAAGTTTCGCCAGCGCCTCGGTCGGCACGGCGAGCGATCGGCGGGCTGGCGTCTTCACCACCTTGCCGTCAAGCTCGATCACATGGCCGTCTTCGCCTTCGCGGATGCCGACGTCCTTGTAGAAGCGCTTCGGCAAAGGCTTCTTCATCTGGATCTGCGCACGGCGGATCGGGTCGGGATGGCTCAGGCCTTCGGAAAGGTCGTTCAACAGGTCGCGCATGGCGTCACCTCAGAGAATATGGCTCAACAGATCGTTCGGATGATGGGCAATAGTGTCAGCGCCGGCCGCCAGCAGCTCTTCCACCGAGGCATAGCCCCAGGCGACGCCGATCGCGGTCGCACCCGCTGCCTTCGCCATCTGCATGTCATAGATGGCATCGCCAATGACGATAGTATCATGCGGATCCATGCCCGTCTCGCTGCAGCATTCGGTCACCATCGCCGGATGCGGCTTCGAGGGGCAATCGTCCGCGGTGCGCGAGACGACGAAATAAGGCGTAAAGCCGTTAACCTCGAGAATATGCGTCAAGCCGCGGCGCGACTTGCCGGTGACCGCACCCAGCAGCAACCCTTCACGGGCGGCCAGCGTCTCGATCAACGGCTTGATGCCGTCGAAGAGCGGCGTCTGCATGTCCGCCTCATCGCGTACGCCGGGATAGATTGCTTTGTAATGTGCCGTCATGGCGATCGCTTCGTCATCGACATGCGGCTTGCCCTGCATGCGGGCAATCGCGATATCGAGCGTCAGGCCGATGATCGACTTGGTGGAGGCAACGTCAGGGCGCTTATGACCGAAGTCTACGAAGGTGCGGGCCATGACCTCGTGGATCAGCCGCGCGCTGTCGACCAGCGTCCCGTCGCAATCAAAAAGAACGAGTTTCATTCGTCGTCCGGCTCCCCCGCCGAAGCCATGTCAAGGCCGAGAAGGTTCCACGTCTGCACCATATGCGGCGGCAATGGCGCGGTGATGCGCAGGCGGCCACCATTGGGATGCGGAATATCGATGTGGCGGGCATGCAGATGCAGCCGGTTCTGAACACCACCTGGGAAATCCCAGTTATGATCGTCGTCGAAATATTTGGGATCGCCGATGATCGGATGCCCCATATGCAGCGCATGGACACGCAACTGATGCGTGCGGCCGGTATAGGGCTCCATCTCCAGCCAGGCGAGGCTCTGTGCCGCCGTTTCAAGTACGCGATAATAGGTGATGGCGTGATCGGCGCCGTCTTCTCCATGCTTGGCGATACGCATGCGGTCGCCGTCGGCGGTCGCTTCCTTCACCAGCCAGGTCGAAATCTTGTCCTCATGCTTGCGCGGCACGCCCTTTACCAGCGACCAATAGGTCTTCTTGGTATCGCGTTCGCGGAAGGCGGCGGTCAGCTTCTGAGCCGCACCGCGGGTGCGGGCGACGACGAGGACGCCGGAGGTGTCGCGGTCGAGACGATGCACCAGACGCGGCTTCTCGCCCTTCTTGCTCGTCCATGCCTCAAGCATCTTGTCGAGATGGCGAGTGAGGCCGGAGCCGCCCTGCACGGCAAGGCCGGCCGGCTTGTTCAGCACGAAGACTTTCTCGTCCTCATGCAGCAACATGCGCGCCAGAAGATCGGCATCGCTTGAATGCTTCATATCCTTGTTGCCGATCGGGCCACTCTTCGGTCCCTTGGCGTCAACATCCAGCGGCGGCACCCGCACGACCTGTCCCGGCTGCACACGCGCATCGGTCTTGACGCGACCGCCATCGACACGCACCTGACCGGAACGCATGAGCTTCTGCAATTGCCCAAAGCCCAGCCCAGGGAAATGCACCTTGAACCAGCGGTCGAGGCGCATGCCGGCCTCGTCAGGCTCGACCTCTATATGCTCAATCCCGGCCATTCTTCTTCTTTCAAAAGTCGCGGCGTGGTCCCGAAAGGTGCGAAACGGTTTCGGGCAACATCATGCCAAATCAGGGAACTGGGGACGATCCCGCCCCAGGGCCGGTCCATCCCGGCCTTTTGACGTGGCTTTAGAGCATTTCGAGGGAAAGTGGAAACCGGAATTGACTATGGGAGGGAATTTTATGACCGCGTTGCTCGTCAGCGGTCGCGCAAACCTCAGTTTGCGTTTGGCGCGACGACAGGCAAGGTGATGTCGACCATCCCCGCCTTCTCGAACATCAGCATGACCGGCACCGTGCCGCCCTGCTTGAATGGCGTCTTCACCTGCTTGAACATCATGTGCATGCTGCTCGGCGAAAGCGTCACGGTGGCGCCGGCAGGAATGGCGATGCCTTCCTTGACTTCGCGCATCTTCATAACCTCGCCCTCCATCTTCATCTGATGCAGTTCGACCTTGCCGGCTTGCGAAGACGTGACGGAGGTAAGCTTGTCGTCGCTCTTGCCGCCATTATGGATGGTGATGTAGCCGCCGCCGACCGGCTGGCCTGGCAGCATGGCGCGGACGTAGCCGCCGCTAATATCGAGATCGCCGAGCTTTGCCGTTGCCGATCCGGCTGGCGCCTTACCCGCATCCATATGCATGCCTGGCATGCTGCTCTGCTGCGCCATGACGGCTGTAGCCGAAAACCAAAGCACGCTCGCCGATATCAGCAATGCCACGGCATAATTGCTGTTCATCATTGTCTCCTACCCTGCTCCTCAATTGGCTTCATGGGATAGCCTCTCGAAGCGCCGTTGCAAAGTCCCTCGCATCCGCCGGCTGCGCACTTCCGCGTGTGCTCGAACAAGCCACGCGACAAAAATTTGTTCAAGGGCGACATTTGCCCCTTGCCATCTCTGGCGACTACCAGATAATGGCACTCAACCTTGTTGGGAGAATCCGGTGCAAGCCGGTGCCGAAGGAGCAACCGCCCCGGAAACTCTCAGGCCAAAGGACCAGCAAGGGGCAGACGGAACTCTGGAGAGAAACGCGCAAGCGTTCGCCGAAGGGATAACAATCTCAGGCAAAGGGACAGAGGGGGCTCATCGTAAGGCGCAGTTGCGCCGAAATTTTGAGCCCTGCGCTTTTAACCGAGCGCAAACCCCGGAGACGTCATTTGGACGAGACCGCTGCCCTGAACAAGACACCCCTTCACACGCTGCATCTGTCGCTTGGTGCCCGCATGGTGCCGTTCGCCGGCTATGACATGCCGGTACAATACCCCGCCGGCGTGATGAAGGAACATCTTTGGACCCGCGCATCCGCCGGCCTGTTCGACGTTTCGCATATGGGCCAGGTGACGATCCGCGCCCGTTCCGGCACCTATGAGGATGCGGCACTGGCGCTGGAAAGCCTTGTGCCGATCGATATTCTCGGCCTCGCCGAGGGACGTCAACGCTACGGCTTCTTCACCGACGACAATGGCGGCATCCTCGACGATCTGATGATTACCCATATGGACGACTATCTTTTCGTCGTCGTCAATGCTTCTTGCAAGGAAGCAGATCTCAAGCATCTTCAAGATCATATCGGCGATACCTGCGAAGTCACTTTACTGGATCGCGCCCTGATCGCGCTGCAAGGACCACGCGCCGTTGCCGTCCTTGCCGAGCTCTGGGCCGACCTCGCCTATATGAAATTCATGGATGTGCGCCATTGCCGCCTGCACGACGTTTCCTGTCTGGTCTCGCGCTCGGGCTATAGCGGCGAAGACGGTTTTGAAATCTCCGTACCGGCTGACAAGGCCGAGGACATTGCCAAGCGGTTGCTCGAACATCCAGACGTCCAGCCGATCGGTCTCGGCGCCCGTGACTCGCTCCGTCTCGAAGCCGGACTTTGCCTCTACGGCAACGACATCGATCAGACGACGACGCCGGTCGAGGCCGCCCTGGAATGGGGCATGCAGAAGGCCCGCAAGACCGGTGGCGTCCGCGCCGGGGGCTTCCCAGGCAGCACACGCATCCTTGCAGAACTCGACAATGGCGCATCACGCCGCCGCGTCGGCCTGAAGCCGGAAGGCAAGGCACCGGTTCGCGGCCATGCCAAGCTCTATGCGGATGCCGAAGGCAAGACCGAAATTGGCGAGGCCACCTCGGGCGGCTTCGGCCCGAGCGTCGAAAGCCCCGTTGCCATGGGCTACGTGCCCGTCAGCTTCGCCGCTCCGGGTACGCCGATCTTTGCTGAAGTGCGAGGCAAATACCTGCCCGTCACCGTAGCTGCCCTGCCTTTCATCACCCCGACCTACAAACGCTAAGACGTCATAGCCCAGAGAGGATTATCCATGCTTAAATTTACCGAAGAACATGAATGGCTGAACATCGAAGGCGACGTCGCGACCGTTGGGATCACAGCGCATGCCGCCGGACAACTCGGCGATCTCGTTTTCGTGGAACTGCCTGAGGTAGGCGCCAGCTTCTCCAAGGGCGACGATGCGGCGACCGTCGAATCCGTCAAGGCGGCTTCGGAAGTCTATTGTCCGCTTGACGGCGAGATCACCGAGATCAACGAAGCTATCACCGCCGACCCGGAGCTCGTCAATTCCGACCCGATGGGCGCCGGCTGGTTCTTCAAATTGAAACTGAAGAACGTCGCCGATGCCGATGGTTTGCTTGATGAATCCGGTTACAAGGAGCTAATCGGATAATGAATACACCGACCGAATTCACCTTCACCGACTACCAGCCCTACGATTTCGCCAATCGCCGCCACATCGGCCCGTCTCCCTCGGAAATGGCCGACATGCTAAAGGTGATCGGCTACAGCAGCCTCGACAAGCTGATCGATGCGACCTTGCCGCCCTCCATCCGCCAGAAGGCGCCGCTCGTTTGGGGCGCGCCGATGACGGAACGCGAGGCGCTCGACAAGCTGCGCGAGACCGCCAACAAGAACAAGGTTCTCGTCTCGCTGATCGGCCAGGGCTATTACGGGACGATCACGCCGCCGGTCATCCAACGCACTATCCTGGAAAACCCGGCCTGGTACACCGCCTATACGCCTTACCAGCCGGAAATCAGCCAAGGCCGTCTCGAGGCGCTGCTGAACTACCAGACGATGATCTGCGACCTTACCGGCCTCGACGTGGCCAACGCCTCACTGCTCGATGAAGCAACCGCCGCTGCCGAAGGCATGGCGATGGCCGAGCGCGTGGCGAAATCCAAGGCCAAAGTCTTCTTCGTCGATGCCGATTGCCATCCGCAGACGATCGCGTTGATCAAGACCCGCGCCGAACCGCTTGGCTGGTCGGTCATCGTCGGCAATCCTTTCGCCGATCTCGATCCGGTCGATGTCTTCGGCGCTATCTTCCAGTATCCGGGTACGCATGGTCATATCCATGACTTCACCGGGCTGATTGCCAGGCTGCACCAGACCGGCGCTATCGCCGTCGTCGCGGCCGATCCGTTGGCGCTGACCCTTTTGAAGTCGCCCGGCGAGATGGGCGCGGACATCGCCATCGGCTGCTCGCAGCGCTTCGGCGTGCCGGTCGGCTATGGTGGCCCACATGCGGCCTATATGGCCGTCAAGGACGCCTATAAGCGCTCCATGCCTGGCCGTCTGGTCGGCGTCTCGGTCGATGCACGCGGCAACCGCGCCTATCGCCTGTCGCTGCAGACCCGCGAACAGCATATCCGTCGCGAAAAGGCGACGTCGAACATCTGCACCGCGCAGGTCCTGCTTGCCGTCATGGCCTCGATGTACGCCGTCTTCCATGGGCCGCAGGGTTTGAAAGCGATTGCCCAGCAGGTGCACCAGAAGGCCGTGTTGATGGCCAAGGGGCTGGAAAAGCTCGGCTACACCATCGAGCAGGAGACCTTCTTCGACACCATCACCGTCGAGGTCGGTCATATGCAGGGCCTGATCCTGCGCGCCGCCGTCGCCGAGGGTGTCAACCTGCGCAAGGTCGGCGAAACGAAAATCGGCATGAGCCTTGACGAGCGCACACGCCCGGCAACGCTGGAAGCCGTCTGGCGCGCCTTTGGCGGTAATTTCCGCCTCGCCGATTTCGAACCCGGCTATCGCTTGCCGAAGACCCTGCTGCGCACCAGCGAATATCTGACGCATCCGATCTTCCACATGAACCGCGCCGAAAGCGAGATGACCCGCTATATCCGCCGGCTTTCCGACCGCGATCTGGCGCTCGACCGCTCGATGATCCCGCTCGGCTCCTGCACGATGAAGCTTAATGCAACAGCTGAGATGTTGCCGATAAGTTGGCCTGAATTCTCGGATATTCATCCTTTCGTGCCGACCGACCAAGCGCTCGGCTATCGCGAGATGATCGACGATCTCACGGAAAAACTCTGCGCCGTGACGGGCTATGACGCCTTCTCCATGCAGCCGAATTCCGGCGCGCAAGGCGAATATGCCGGCCTGCTCACCATCCGCAACTACCATATCGCCAACGGCGAGGGTCATCGCGACATCTGCCTGATCCCGACCTCGGCACATGGCACCAATCCGGCCTCTGCCCAGATGGCCGGCATGAAGGTGGTTGTCATCAAGGTCAGCGATGACGGCGACATCGACATGGCCGACTTCCGCGCCAAGGCAGAGCAATATGCCGCCAACCTCTCCTGCTGCATGATCACCTACCCTTCGACGCACGGCGTCTTCGAGGAGACGGTGAAGGAGATCTGCGATCTCGTGCATAAGCATGGCGGCCAGGTCTATCTCGACGGCGCCAACATGAATGCTATGGTCGGTCTTTCACGTCCCGGCGACATCGGCTCCGACGTCAGCCACCTAAACCTGCACAAGACCTTCTGCATCCCGCATGGCGGCGGCGGTCCCGGCATGGGGCCGATCGGTGTCAAGGCGCATCTGGCGGAACATCTGCCCGGCCACCCGGAAACGGACGGACGCCCCGGTGCGGTCTCGGCAGCTGCCTTCGGTTCGGCGTCGATCCTGCCGATCTCCTGGAGCTATTGCCTGATGATGGGTGGCGAAGGGCTGACGCAGGCGACCAAGGTCGCGATCCTCAACGCCAACTATATCGCAGCACGGCTGAAGGGCGCTTACGACGTGCTCTACAAGTCGAAGACCGGCCGTGTGGCGCACGAATGCATCATCGATACGCGCCCGCTGGTCGACAGTGCCGGCGTCACCGTCGATGACGTCGCCAAGCGCCTGATCGATTGCGGCTTCCATGCGCCGACAATGAGCTGGCCGGTTGCCGGCACGCTGATGATCGAGCCGACTGAATCGGAAACCAAGGCTGAACTCGACCGTTTCTGCGCGGCGATGCTGGCGATCCGCGAGGAAGCCCGCGCCATCGAAGAGGGCCGGATGGACAAGACCGACAATCCGCTGAAGAACGCGCCGCACACGGTCGAAGACCTCGTCGGCGAGTGGAACCGGCCCTATTCCCGCGAACAGGCCTGCTTCCCGCCGGGCGCCTTCCGAGTCGACAAATACTGGTCGCCCGTCAACCGCGTCGACAATGTCTACGGCGATCGGAACCTGGTGTGCTCCTGCCCGCCGGTTGAATCCTATGCCGAGGCTGCGGAGTAAAGTTCTTCCGAAAAAGTGAAGCGGTTCAGCCGCTTCACTCCTGCCCGACATAAATCTATCGTGAAAAATGTCTATGACTGCGCCGCGTGTCCGATCGGATGCGCGGCGCTTTTCACGGCGCGGCGAAGAACGGCGCTGGAAGCTAGATATCATGCCGGAACTGCCAGGATTTCATTTCGTTACCGGAAGGGAAGACTTTCCTTCACCGCCGCTTCTTCTGCTGCATGGCGGCGGCGGAAGCGAGATGGATCTCATTCCCCTTGCGGACGACATTGCGCCGCAGCGGCCCTACATGTCCTTGCGCGGCGGTGTGGAATGGGAAGACGGCTTCGCCTTCTTCCGCCGCAATCCCGATCGCAGTCTCGACTATGGTGATCTCGGCGAGCAGACGCACCTGCTCTGCCGTTTCATTACGGAAGCGAGCGAACAAGGCATATTGAAACAGCTGCCGATCCTCGTTGGCTTCTCCAACGGCGCCATCATGGCCGCCTCGATCCTGCGCGCCCGACCGGATATCGTATCGGGCGCAATTCTGATGCGCCCCTTGTCTCCGGCTCCTGAAGCACGATTTTCATCGATGACCAGCCTGCCAGTCCTGATGACGGCGGGAGAAAACGACCAACGCCGCGAACCGGGCGATGCGCTGCTGGTCAACCGACAATTCGAGAACTGCCACGCCGATGTCAGCATGCATGTGCTGCCCACGGGCCATGGTTTGCATCAAAGTGAAGCCGCGCTCATTCGCGACTGGCTTATACGGAAAGGCATATAAGATGGATCAACAAGCACCCGCCGGCATGAACGCGGTCGACGGCCAAATCGCAGCCGCCTTCGAAACCGACGATCCTTCCTCCATCGCCAAGGCGCTTGGTGAACTGGCGCGGACGCGCAACATGAGCAAGCTCGCCAAGGATGTCGGCATGAACCGCTCGGCGCTCTACCGCGCCCTCAGTGGCGAAGGAAATCCGGAATTCGCGACGATCTTGAAAGTCGTCAAGGCACTCGGGCTCAAGCTGACACCGGTGCCGGCTGCCCATTAAAAATCCGCAATACCAATGAATTAGGCTTCTTGGTCGATCCACGCATCGTTAGCCGATCGACTCTTCAAGCAAGAGAAGTATCAGAAAGCCCGCGAAGAACATCGCTGTCACCCAGGGACGATCGGGTGTTTCATGGGCTTCGACCAGCAGTTCCTCGGTGACGAGATAGAGGAGCGCAATCAGACCGAACGAAAAGAAGCCGGTCAGAATGGGACCGGGCAGCAACGCCACCGGCGTCCCGAGCAAGGCACCTATCGGCAACAAGAGTGTAAGCGCCGCCGTGACTGCGACGATCCTGGTGCGGGAGCGGACGCTCTCGCCAAGCTCCGTGGCTACGGTCAAGCCAAGGAATAACACCTCGAGCGTCAGAGCGATCGTCAGCAACAAGCCGACCTTCGGGCCAGCCGCAAACCCAATGCCGAGCACCAGGCCGTCGATCAGGATATCGATGCCGATAGCCGTCAGGAGGCCGACCGGACCTTTGGCCCAATTTTCCAATTGTTTGACCAGCAGCATGACGGCTACGCCGATCGCACCGCCGATCACCGTCGCCAAGGGATTGCCTCGATGCATGAGGTCCGGCAGGATTTCGCCGGCGGCGGCCGCAAACACGACCCCAGCGGCAAAATGTTGGATCGCGCTAACAAGATTAGGTCCTGGCCGCGTGTTCACCGCCACCACAGAGCCCACGATGGCGGCCGTTGCCGGGATCAACGTGTAAACCCATGCCGAAGCCGCCATAAACTTCCTCCGTTGCTCGCCCTGTCGACTTTATCCAGCTACGCCGGTTAGCCAACGAGGCGGCGATCGAAACCGGCAATTACCAGATCACCTTGGACAATTCGGAAAGGACCGTGTTGCCATAGTCCTCGTCCTTGATGCTGAACTCTGCTTCACCGGACACCAGATTGAAATTAAAGAAAACCTCGGCTTGGTCCTGATCGAGGAAAAGCTTGGTGGCGTACCAGTCTCCCGGCCCGCCACCAAAGCCACCACCGGGAAGACGGGCCGTCGCTGCGCCGAGAAATGCTATGCTGAACGGCAGCGTTTCCAGCTTCACGTTTGAGAGGCTGGGGGCCTGTGCCGTCAAGGCTTTGGCCAGTTGTTCGAAGAATCGTGTCGGGCGAGAGCCGGGAACGTGGCGGAATGCGCCGCGCGAGATGCTTATCGGACCACTGCCCTCTTTTTCATCCGGCGCCTGAATTTCGATAACGAATTTCGTTTCGTTTTCACTCTCGCCATAGGTAGCCATCAAAGCGAGGGTTTCCGTATCCGAGCCGCCCGTCAGAGGAGCGACCTTGAAGGCGAGAGGTGCTGGGAAATCGTCATCAGCAAGAACAAGATCCTGCGCAAGGCTGCCGCCGGACAGTATCGTACCAAGCGACATGATCAAAATAGAGCGCCGTGTAATCATTCTGCACTCGTAGACAAAAAACAACGTCTCCGGAACCACTATAAGATAGCAGTAATCCAGATTTCAAATCTGTTCTTCGAATTGGCTGTTCGCGGTGTGGCGTCGAGTAGACCCTCAGGCGGCCGGAGCCGCCTGACGCCGGGCTGCCAAGGCAGCAAGATCGGCTGGCTTCAGCTCGACGGATTCGCCGCAGCCGCAGGCCGATGTCTGGTTGGGATTGGTGAAGGTAAAGCCGGAACGCAGCGTCGTGGTCTCGAAGCCCATTTGGGTGCCGAGCAGATACAGCACGGCCGACGGCTCGACCCAGACCTTGGCGCCATTATGCTCGATAAGGTCGTCCTTGGCATTCGGCTCGGTCACCAGATCGATGGTATATTCCATCCCGGCGCAGCCGCCCTTCTTGATGCCGACGCGAACGCCCTTGGCATCGGGGCCGGAATTCTCGACGATTGCCTTGACGCGCGCTGCGGCGGTCTCGGTCATGGTCATTACAGCAAAGCCCATGGGCCCATTCTCCTTCCACAACCGGGGTCAAGATCCGGTGCTTCGAGTCTTAATGTAAAGCGAGCGGCTTAAAGCTTCAATACCAGCCGATCGCCACCTGCGCTTCTTCCGACATGCGATCTGCCGACCACGGTGGGTCGAAGGTCATGCTGACTTCGACGCCCGACACGCCTTCGACGGCGCCGACGGCGTTTTCGACCCAGCCTGGCATCTCGCCGGCGACGGGGCAGCCGGGCGCGGTCAGCGTCATGACGATCTTCACCATGCGGTCGTCTTCGATGTCGATCTTGTAGATCAGGCCGAGTTCGAAGATATCGGCGGGAATTTCAGGGTCATAGACTGTTTTCAGCGCGCTGATGACGTCATCGCTGAGACGAGCCAGCTCTTCCTCAGGGATGCTCGAATGCACGAGGCCTTCGCGCACGTCGATCTTCTGTTCGCTTTCGTCGAGTGACATCGCGTGCCTCCTTAGGCAAAGAATTTGCGCGCATATTCCAGCGCATCGGCCAGGGCGTCTACCTCGGCTCGGGTATTGTACATGCCGAACGATGCTCGGCATGTGGAGGTGACGCCGAAGCGTTTCAAGAGCGGCTGGGCGCAATGCGTTCCCGCCCGCACCGCAACACCCTGACGATCGATCACCATCGACACGTCATGAGCGTGAATGCCGGCGAGTTCAAAGGAGAATATACCACCTTTGCCGGGCGCCGTGCCAATAACACGCAGCGAATTGATATCCCGCAACCGTTCGGCCGCATAAGCCGAAAGATCGGCTTCGTGGCGGGCAATCGCCTCACGGCCGACGCTCTCCATGTAATCGAGCGCATAGCCAAGCCCGATCGCCTGGACGATCGGCGGCGTACCGGCCTCGAAACGATGCGGCGGATCATTGTAGGTGACATTTTCCTCGGTGACGTCGAAGATCATCTCGCCGCCGCCCTGGAAGGGCCGCATCTCGGCAAGCCTGTCCTTTTTACCGTAGAGCACGCCGATCCCCGAGGGACCATAAAGCTTGTGGCCGGTCATCACATACCAGTCGCAATCGATATCCTGCACGTCGACAGGCATATGTACCGCCCCTTGCGAACCGTCGATCAGCACCGGGATGCCGCGCTCATGTGCGATGCGGCAGATTTCCTTGACCGGAACGATGGTGCCGAGCGCATTCGACATGTGCGTGACGGCGACAAGCTTGGTGCGTTCCGTCAGGCTCTTTTCGAAGTCCTCGATATGGAACGCGCCCTCGTCATCGACCGGCACCCAGACCAGCTTGGCGCCCTGCCGCTCGCGGATGAAATGCCAGGGCACGATATTGGAGTGATGCTCCAGGATCGAGACGACGATCTCATCGCCCTCGCCGATCTTCGGCATGCCCCAGCCGTAGGCGACCGTATTGATCGCCTCGGTCGAGTTCTTGGTGAAGACGATATTGTCCACCGACGGTGCATTCAGGAAGCGGCGCACCTTTTCGCGCGCGGCTTCATAGGCCTCGGTGGCGGCATTGGAGAGGAAGTGCAGGCCGCGATGCACATTGGCATATTCGCTCGAATAGGCATGCGATATGGCGTCAATGACCATCTGCGGCTTCTGCGCCGATGCGCCGTTGTCGAGATAGACCAGCGGCTTGCCGTGAACGGTCGTCGACAGGATCGGAAAATCCCGGCGGATCGCTTCAACGTCATAGGCGGTGGCTGGTACGATCTTGTCCACGAGCATTGCTCCAATCAATCAGGCGTGCTTTTCGAGCCAGGCAAAGATAACGCCTTCCAGCGCCTCGACCAGTGCCTCGTCTTCCAGCTCTTCGACAATTTCGGCCACGAAGGCATTGACCAGCATGGCGCGGGCCTTGTTCTTCGGGATACCGCGCGCCATCAGGTAGTAGAGATGGTTGCTGTCGATATCAGCGACGGTAGCGCCATGACCGCACTGAACGTCGTCGGCGAAGATTTCCAGCTCCGGCTTGACGGAGAACTCGGCATCGTCGGACATCAGCAGCGTGTTGCAGGCCATTTTGGCGTCGGTCTTCTGCGCATCCGGAGCGACGCGGATCATGCCCTGGAAGACGCCGCGAGCGCGGTCGAACACCACGTTGCGGACGATCTCCGTCGAACTGGTATGCGGCACGTCATGGCCGAGCACCATCGTCACATCGGTATGCGTGTCGCCGCCGAGCAGGTTGACGCCGCGCAGCGAGAGCTCAGCGCCCTCGCCCGAAACCTTGATATGCAGTTCCTGACGCACCAGCTTGCCGCCGGCATTGATCACGAACAGCTTCAGCTTGGCGTCCTGACCGAGATCGACGCGGATCTGGCCGAGATGCGTGTCCTCGGAACCCTGCTCCTGCAGGATGATCCAGGTCACCTCAGCGCCCTTGCCGACCGTGATGTCACTGATCGAGGACACCAGTGCCGCAGCGCCCGGAACACCCTCATGACGCTCGATCACGGTTGCCTTGGCACTAGCACCGAACGTAACAGGCAGACGGCTGTGAATCTGTCCGCCAGCATGGATGAACTGGATCTCCAGCGGCGCGTCGAGCTCGGTGCCGTCGGGAAATTCGATGACGTAGCCATCACGCACGAAGCTGGCATTGATGCGACCGATAGCGTCGTCCTTGCCGAGCGCCTCCAGGCCGGCGGCGGCCGTGCCGTCCGTCAGGCTGTCGATATAACGGCTGACAATCAGGCCATCGACCGAGGCCTTGCCGACCGCGCGACCCTGCAGAACCGAAAGAACGGCCGAACCCTCAGCCGTCGGCGACAGCGGCTCGACGCTGCCGGTGCCGAGATCGGTCGGAACCGTACGCAGCAGGTTCTTGAAATCGGTATAGTGCCAAGCCTCGAAGCGCCGCGTTGGCAGGCCGGCGGTCTTCAGATCATCCAGCAGGCGGTCGCGGATGGCGAAAACTTCTCCGTCACCCGGCAGGTCGCCCAGCTGGTTGTTGTAAGCCTCGATCAGCGCGGTTTCCGCGGCAGTCAGGCGGGTCGTCGTCTGAACGTTCATCGACGTATCCTTTCCGCCCCGATCAGGCCGCAGCCCCAATGATGTCGGCATAGCCGTTGGCTTCGAGTTCATGCGCCAGCGTCTTGTCGCCGGACTTGATCACCTGGCCCTTGTAGAGGACGTGGACGGTGTCCGGCACGATGTAGTCGAGCAGGCGCTGATAGTGGGTGATGACGATCACGGCACGGTCGGGCGAGCGCAGGGCGTTGACGCCGTCGGCGACGATCTTCAGCGCGTCGATGTCGAGACCGGAGTCGGTCTCGTCGAGGACGCAAAGCTGCGGCTCCAGCAACGCCATCTGCAGGATCTCGGCGCGCTTCTTCTCGCCGCCGGAGAAACCGACGTTGAGCGGACGCTTCAGCATCTCGGTGTTGATCTGCAGCTTGGCGGCGGCTTCCTTGACGCGACGCATGAAGTCCGGCGTCGTCAGTTCAGCCTCGCCGCGCGCCTTGCGCTGTTCGTTCATCGCCACCTTCAGGAACTGCATGGTGGCAACGCCGGGAATTTCGACCGGATACTGGAAGGCGAGGAAAATGCCCTTGGCGGCGCGCTCGGCAGCGTCCAGCTCGAGAATGCTCTCGCCATTGTAAAGGATCTCGCCCTCGGTCACTTCGTAGTCGTCGCGGCCGGCAAGGATATAGGAGAGCGTTGACTTGCCGGAGCCATTCGGGCCCATGATAGCGGCAACTTCGCCAGCCTTTACCGTCAGGTTCAGACCACGGATGATCTCGGTGCCGTCTTCGGCGATGCGGGCATGCAGGTTCTTGATTTCAAGCATAGTAGAATCCAATCGAACGAATGTGGGTGCGGCGCGCCTGGCGCGCCAAAACTAATTCTTTATGCGGATGTCAGCCGACGCTGCCTTCCAGCGAGATGCCGATCAGCTTCTGCGCTTCGACGGCAAATTCCATCGGCAGCTCCTGCAGCACTTCCTTGACGAAGCCGTTGACGATCAATGCGATCGCCGCTTCGGTCGGGATGCCGCGCTGCAGGCAGTAGAACAGCTGATCTTCGGAGATCTTCGACGTCGTGGCTTCATGCTCGAACTGCGCCGTCGAGTTCTTCGCCTCGATGTAAGGCACCGTATGCGCGCCGCACTTGTCGCCGATCAGCAGCGAATCGCATTGCGTGAAGTTACGTGCGTTCGACGCCTTGCGGTGAGCCGAGACCTGGCCACGATAGGTGTTCTGCGACACGCCGGCAGCGATGCCCTTCGATACGATACGGCTCGACGTATTCTTGCCGAGATGGATCATCTTGGTGCCGCTGTCGACCTGCTGATGACCGTTGGAGACGGCGATCGAATAGAACTCGCCACGGCTGTCGTCGCCGCGCAGGATGCAGGACGGATATTTCCAAGTGATCGCCGAACCGGTCTCGACCTGCGTCCAGGAGATCTTGGAGCGATGGCCGCGGCAATCACCACGCTTGGTGACGAAGTTGTAGATGCCGCCCTTGCCGTTCTTGTCGCCCGGATACCAGTTCTGAACCGTCGAGTATTTGATCTCGGCGTCGTCCAGGGCAACCAGCTCGACCACAGCGGCATGCAGCTGGTTTTCGTCGCGCTGCGGCGCCGTGCAGCCTTCGAGATAGGAGACGTAGGCTCCCTCTTCGGCGATGATCAACGTGCGCTCGAACTGGCCGGTGTTCTTCTCGTTGATGCGGAAATAGGTCGACAATTCCATCGGGCACCGCACGCCCTTCGGCACGAAGACGAAGGAACCGTCCGTGAAGACGGCCGAGTTCAGCGTCGCATAATAATTGTCGCTCGTCGGAACGACCGTTCCGAGATATTTGCGTACGAGATCGGGATGCTCGCGGACGGCTTCCGAGATCGACATGAAGATCACGCCGGCCTTCTTCAGCTCTTCCTTGAAGGTGGTGACCACAGAGACCGAATCGAACACCGCATCGACGGCGATCTTCGGCCGCTCTACACCGGCGAGAATTTCCTGCTCGCGCAAGGGAATGCCGAGCTTCTCATAGACCTTCAAGAGTTCCGGATCGACTTCGTCGAGCGATGTCGGACCGGGCGTCGTCTTCGGCGCGGCGTAATAATAGATGTCGTTGAAGTCGATCTTCGGATAGTCGACTCGCGCCCAGGTGGGCTCTTCCAGCGTCAGCCAGCGGCGGTAAGCCTCCAGGCGCCATTCCAGCATCCACTCCGGTTCCTGCTTCTTGGCGGAAATAAAGCGAACAATATCCTCGGACAGGCCTTTCGGAGCCTTGTCCATTTCGATGATGGTCTCAAAACCATACTTGTACTGGTCCACGTCGATCAGACGAACCTGATCGATTGTTTCTTGGACGGCAGCCATGTCGTTCTCCAATCTCGCCGGATCCAAGGTCCGGCAGCTTGTCAACGTTTCAGTAGACTTTCGCCTACCCTCTATGTAGTCGGCCAAAAGGGACTTTTCAGCCCGCTTGGCAAGCGGAAATTTATGTTTCCGCAAAATTGTAAGCCGTCAGGCCGCAGCGCCCGCAGGTTTGCGTCGTCCGGCAATTCTGGCGAAGGCGGCAATCGCGCGTTCGACATCCTCGTCGGTCGTCGTAAATCCGAGCGAAATGCGCAGCGCCCCGAGCTTCGGATCGCAACCCATTGCCGACAGCACATGGCTTTCACCAACCTTGCCGGAGGAGCAAGCCGAGCCTGCCGAGATCGCCACCCCTTCGAGATCGAAAGCGATCTGCCCGGTTTCCGACTTCAGCCCCGGCAGGGTGAAGAAGCTGGTATTCGGCACGCGCGCGCCGCCTTCGCCATGAATGATGACATCGGGCGCGGCGAGCTTCATGCCCTGTTCCAGTCGGTCGCGGAGCTTTGCGACACCCATGTTCCGGCTATCGAGCTCGGCGATCGCCGCAGTGGCGGCAGCACCAAAGCCGATGACACCAAGCGCATTTTCCGTGCCAGAACGATGGCCTTTTTCTTGGCCCCCGCCATGGATCAACGGCTTCGGCATCAGCACTTCGCCGCGAGAGATCAATGCGCCCACCCCCTTCGGGCCGCCGATCTTATGCGACGAGACGATGAGGAAATCCGCACCAATCGCATTGATATCCAGCGGAACCCGGCCCGCTGCCTGTACGGCATCGACGATAAACACGCCTCCGGACGCCTGCACGATCTTTGCCGCTTCGGACACAGGCTGAAGAATGCCGGTCTCGTTATTGGCAAGCATGATCGCCACCATCGGCAGGCCGTCGGCCTTGTCATGCGCGACAAGCATCGTCTCCAGCGCGGCCAGATCGACGGTTCCTTCCGGCGTCACCGGAATCTCGCTGATATTCTCTTTCGCAAACCGTCCGCCTTCACGCACGGCCGGATGTTCGATCGCCGATATGTAGAGATGGCCGATCGCAAGCGGCGTGCGGCCCATGCGAAATTCCGGCGTCAGCACCATATTGGCGGCTTCGGTCGCGCCGCTGGTGAAAACGACGTGTGCCGGCTCGGCACCCGTCAAGCTTGCAACCTGCCGACGCGCGGCCTCGATCGCCGCCCGCGTTGCCCTGCCTTCGCCATGCACGGAATTAGGGTTTCCATAAAGATCCAAGGCATGCAACATTGCATCGCGCGCCGCCGGGTGGAGCGGTGCGGTGGCATTCCAGTCGAGATAAAGGCGCGTTGCAGCCATAATCTTCTTCCTGCCTGACGAAGCCTTGTTGCGCCGCCCGGTTCATTTTCCTTGAAATTTCGACCGGGCATGCCTTATGACACGTTCCACAAACCGTTGAACAAGCAACGCGTGGAAGACCGTACCAAGTTTCGAATTGTTCTAAACTGCGTTCTAGAAAAGATGAGCGCATTCGTCAAGTCAACTTGCTGCGTCCCACCTGGTTTGAACGCAGAAAAAGAAGAGCCGGAGTATCGATGCCCGAAGTTATTTTCAACGGCCCCGCAGGCCGCCTTGAAGGCCGCTATCAGCCCTCCAAGGAAAAGAGCGCCCCGATCGCGATCATCCTGCACCCCCATCCGCAGTTCGGCGGCACGATGAACAATCAGGTCGTCTACCAGCTTTTCTACATGTTCCAGAAGCGCGGCTTCACCACGCTTCGCTTCAACTTCCGCAGCATCGGCCGCAGCCAGGGTGAATTCGACCATGGCGCCGGTGAATTGTCGGATGCCGCCTCTGCGCTCGACTGGGTGCAGAGCCTGCATCCCGATTCGAAGAGCTGTTGGGTTGCCGGCTATTCCTTTGGCGCCTGGATCGGCATGCAGCTTCTGATGCGCCGCCCCGAGATCGAAGGTTTCATGTCGATCGCGCCGCAGCCGAACATCTACGACTTCTCGTTCCTGGCACCCTGCCCGTCCTCCGGCCTGATCATCAACGGCGATGCCGACAAGGTTGCCCCGGAAAAGGACGTCAACGGCCTCGTCGAAAAGCTGAAGACGCAAAAGGGCATTCTCATCACCCATAAGCTCGTCTCCGGCGCCAACCATTTCTTCAATGGCCAGGTCGATACGCTCATGGGCGAATGCGAGGACTACCTCGATCGTCGCCTAAATGGCGAACTGGTGCCGGAACCGGCAGCCAAGCGGATCAGGTAAGAGGCTCGCCCCTTACCGCGACATCCCAAAACTTGGGCACGAGAGCCCGTCGATCACAATTGACGGGCTTTCTTGCATCCCGATTTTGCGCAGAACCCGCTGCGAGGCTACGTTCTCCGGATGAGTGAAGGCGATGAACCGCTTGGCAATTCCGCGCGTGAAAAACCAGTCCGCCAAGGCGCCCGCAATTTCGGTCGCATAGCCATTGCCCCAGACCTCCCGGCTGAGCGAATAACCAAGCTCGAATTCACCGCGCCCGCGCTCTTCCTGAAACCGGGAGAAGCCTGCCCGGCCGACAAAGCGGCCGTCGTCGCGCCTGAGTATCTTGTATTTGGTCACGCCATCGCGCGCCTGCTCGCCGAACCAGCTCTTCAGCCGCTCCTCGGCCTTCTCCAGCGTCCACGGCGCGGCGCCCGAGAGATAGCGGGTCGTATCGATGGTCGAATGCAACTGCTGAATCAGCGCTGCATCGCCCTTGTGCCACATCGTCAGAACGAGACGAGGTGTTTCCAATATGATTGTGTCGCTCATCAGACGATGTTTTCCCGATCCCGCTGAAATGTCCGGCTCGTACCTGACAGGACGAGCCGCCAGATCAGTGTTAAACGCGCGGCGACGGCTCAACAATAGCGATCGCGGATATCATCGTCGCAGCGGAACGGAAGCCGCCAATGAGTAATCTCCCTGGCGGCCATCCGTCCCGATGTCACTTATGCGGTGACGTCCCTCAATGACATGCAGGCAGACCGGGCGCTCCACATTTCTTCACGGGAGGCTTCTGTGGCGGATGCGCCTGTGGTGGCCTTTTCGCCTGCTGTACGGCTCTCGACTGCGGTTGAGGTCTTGGCTGAGCCTGAGGTTTGGCAGCCTGTGCTCTGACGGGCGCGGCCACCTGACGTGCCATCTGGGGCGCAGGTTTGGCCTGGGGAGCGGGCCTGGGAGCCGCATGACGCGGCGGCGCGGCGGCAACGACCTTCGGCTTTGCGGGTGCTCCTGTAACAGCTGCAGGCGATGCCGCTTTTGCTGCCTGAGCATGGGCGGCTGGCTTTGCCGCCGACACCGGATTCTGCACGCTATTGGCAAGAGGCTGTGAAGGCAGAGGCTTCTTAGCCTGAACCTGTTTGGGCGTCACCTGCGTGTTGCCGACTGGTGGCAATGGCTGGCCCTTCGTGCCGGGGAGCGCATGTGCGTTGGCATTTTGGCCCTGAGCGGCTGGTGCCGCCGCTGCGACACCAGGCTTCTGCGCAGTATTGGGAACCGATTGCGGTGACTGGACTTTCTTCGCCTGCGATTGCCCCTGCGTCACCGGTGTATTGCCGACAGGCGGCAAGGGCTGACCCTTGGTGCCGGGAAGAGCATGCGTGTTCTGCGGCTGCCCTGCGGGTACCGGACTAATCGCCGGAACCTTCGTCGCGGCGGCCAGACTTTGCTTTTGAATGATTGCGGCGTGCTTCTGCACCGAGGGCGGCAGAGCGACATGCAGCGCTGCGGCACCCGCGCCGGCGACAACTGCGGCGCCGGTCAGTTTTTGCGCCGTCGTCAGGCTCGGCGCTGCGGGGGCAGCCGTGCTCTGATTGACGGTCGTGTTGTTGTTGATGACCGTGTTGTTGACCACCGTATTGTGGATATTATTGAAGATCACATTGTTTTCAGGCGGCGCTATATCACGCGGCGGGCGCACCCATTCGGGGACTGGAACGAAGACCGGCGCTGGCAGGACATAGAGATCGACCGACGGCTGCGGCGGCGCCAGCACGACGAAATCCGGAGGCGGCGGCGCTAGGAAGACGACCGGCGGCGGTGGGGCATAACCGAAATCCGTATCATCGAAATAGAGGATGGGCCGATCGACATAGACGATCTCCGGCGGCGGCGGCGGTGGCACGTCATATTCGATCACCGTAAATGACGGCGGTGGTTCGAGTGCCGCCTCGAAATGCTCCAGGCGACGACGAGCGTCCCACACATGCGGGCCGCGTGGATAGCGCCTCAGATAGGACCAATAGGCTTCCGGCGTATCCGCGACCCAGGTCTCGCGCCATGTGATCGCCTCACGACGGGCGGCAATGATGGCGCGCACGCGCCTTGCCATCGGATCATCCGGATAGGCGGCGAGGAAGTCTTCATAACCCACCAAGGTGTCGCGGTCGAGTGCGGCGAAATAAGCGTCTCTTTCGTCGAAATCGCGGATCGCCTTCGTACGCATCGTGGCGCTATTGTAGCTGGAAACCTGGACCGCGGGCGCATCGGGGCCACGGTCGAGGAACGTGAATGCTCCGCCAAACTTCGAGGCATCCCATGATATCTGCGCACCCTTGCTGAGGTCGCTGACACGCAGCCGCGTGCGGTCGAACACGTCGCTGAGCGGAAGACCGCCGACGCGCATCATCTCCGCCAAGGCATGCGCGTAAGCGCCATAGGGTCCCGCCTCCGGCGGCGCCACTGTGCCGGGCGCGGCATTGAACGCGATCAGCTGATTGGCATCGGCCTCGACAAGCGCCAGGCCGCCCGCAAGCGGCTGATTGGATTGGGCGAACGGATTGGCGCGCGCAGCATCAAGGACAACAATGCTGCCTCTGTTCCTGATCGCCGCCAGCGACCTGGTGAAATCGCTAACCCTGATGGCTTCGACCGGAACGTCGGTGGCGTTGGCGATCTGCGCGTCGACCGGCACGAAATAGTTGTCGCCTTGATATTGAAGCCCATAGCCAGCCAGGTAGACAAAGGCGATCGTGTCGGGGCCGGAAGCGTTTGCCTTGGCGAGAAAGTCGCGCAGCGCATCGCGCAGCCCGTCCTGGTTCAGGTCGCGCGCGCCGATCACATCAAAGCCTGCGGCCTGCAGCGTCTGCGCAATCAGACCCGCATCATTGGCCGGCGTCGGCAATGCGCCGGCTTTATAGGCCGAGTTGCCGATGACAAGCGCTATTCGCTTTTCCATGGCGTTTTGAGCTTCGGCCGGACCCGCAACAGCAAGACCAGTCAATACCAGGACCATGGCAAGCAATGCCCAGATCGTCCTTATGGACGACAGTCCCATTACCGAAAACAAAGGTGACATACCGGTTTCTTTCGTGAAACATGTGGTGCACGCAGGATCAATGGTATGCCCAGCATGGGATCGGATTTCGGCGAATGCTGGGCGCATTTTCGGCCCCTTCGCGGCGATCTGGCGACCTCTTTCAACCGAAATACTGCGGCAGGCAAAGCCGTTCGATCGTCTTTCCGGTTTTGCTGAAACTTCCGAGGCGCCGTTCAAGCAAAGTGGTGACGCCACGCGAAATCAGTGCTAAACGCGCCGCGATAGTTCAACAACAGCGACTTCGCCGCACGGCATAGAGATGCGGCGCCCGAGAGACCAAGATCATGGCTGAGTTCAAATCCGATTTCCTGCGCACCCTGCAAGAGCGCGGCTTCATCCACCAGATTTCCGATGAAGCCGGCCTCGACGACCTTTTCGCCAAGGAAACCGTGACCGCCTATATCGGCTTCGATCCCACGGCACCGAGCTTACATGTTGGCTCGCTGATGCAGATAATGATGCTGCACTGGCTGCAGGCGACCGGCCATCGCGCCGTCTCGCTGATGGGCGGCGGCACCGGCATGGTCGGCGACCCCTCCTTCAAGGATGAAGCTCGCCAGCTGATGACGGTGGACACGATCGAAAGCAACATCGCCTCGATCAAGCGCGTCTTCTCCAGCTACCTCACCTATGGCGATGGCCCGAAGGACGCGTTGATGATCAACAACGCCGAATGGCTGCGCTCACTCAACTACCTCGAATTCCTGCGCGACGTCGGCCGGCATTTCTCGGTCAACCGCATGCTGTCCTTCGACAGCGTCAAGACGCGCCTGGATCGCGAGCAGTCGCTGTCCTTCCTCGAATTCAACTACATGATCCTGCAGGCCTACGATTTCGTCGAGCTGGCCAAGCGTTACGATTGCCGTCTGCAGATCGGCGGTTCGGACCAGTGGGGTAACATCGTCAACGGCATAGACCTGGGTCACCGTATGGGGACAAAGCAGCTCTACGCGCTGACCTCGCCGCTGTTGACCACCTCCTCGGGTGCCAAGATGGGCAAGTCTGCCTCCGGCGCGGTCTGGCTGAATTCCGATCTGCTCTCGGCCTATGACTTCTGGCAGTACTGGCGTAACACCGAGGATGCGGACGTTTCCCGCTTCCTCAAGCTCTACACCACGCTGCCGATGGACGAGATCGCTCGCCTCTCCGCGCTTGCCGGCTCGGAACTTAACGAGGTCAAGAAGATCCTGGCGACGGAAGTCACCGCCATCCTGCGCGGCCGCGAGGCGGCAGAACTTGCCGCCGAAACCGCGCGCAAGACCTTCGAGGAAGGTGGCCTTTCCGAAAACCTGCCGTCGGTCGAGGTTCCCGCTTCCGAACTCGATGCCGGCATCGGCCTGCTGTCTCTGATCGTCCGCGCCGGCCTGGCCGCATCGAACGGCGAAGCCCGCCGTCATGTCCAAGGCGGCGCCGTGCGTATCAACGACCAAGCCGTCAGCGACGAACGCAAGCTGATCGGCAGCGGCGAAATCACCGCCGATGGCGTCATCAAGCTGTCGCTCGGCAAGAAAAAGCACATCCTGGTTCGCCCGGCGGCTTAAGTAGGCAAACATCAAACGCATGAAAAAGCCGGCGCATCGCGCCGGCTTTTCTCGTTCTATTTCCAAAGAAATCGGAGCTTACGACCGTCCATCGGTGAACTGCACCAGATCCCACAGATTGCCGTAAAGATCCTTGAAAACAGCGACAATCCCGTAGTCCGCCTGCTTCGGCTCGCGCGTGAATTCGATCCCTTTCTCGAGATAGACAGCATAGTCACGCCAGAAATCATCGGTCTGTAGAAACAGGAATACCCGTCCCCCGGCCTGGTCGCCGATATAATTCTCCTGATGGGATGAGGAGGCGCGCGCAAGCAGCAGCGAGGCCGCACCATCGCCCCTTGGCTTCACGACAACCCAACGCTTGTCCTGTGCCGGCTGATAGCTGTCCTCAACCAGGACGAACCCGAGCTTGTTCACATAGAAGTCGATCGCGTCGTCATAGTCTCGAACGACGATGGCAATATGGGCAATGTTCTGATTCATCCCACTCCGGCTCCCGGCTCGTCGCTTATTTCCTCAAAACTCAAATATCTGCCGGAAAACACCCGGCGCGATGATCGACAGCGGGTTGATCTGCATGCTCGACTTTTCGATCGTGCCGGTCACTCGAAAGGTAATGCCGATCAGGCCGCGGTCGCTGCCGTTGCCGAGGATGAAGCCAACGATCGGAACTTCCGCGAACAGCCGGTTGAGGCCATAGGCAGGCATGAAGGTGCCCGTCAGGTCCATGTTGCCCTTGGCGTCCTTGACCGTTCCCTGGAAGGTCGCGCCCACCTGCGAGCCGCGCACGACGCCGTTTTCCACCGAAAGCGCGCCGCTGCGAAACACCAGCCGCGCGAAACCGCGGTCAAAACTCTGCGACCGCGTGTCGATATTCTGTTTGACGGCGGAATTCAGGCTCTTGCCGTTCTTGCCGCTGGGGGTCGAAACAATGGTCGAGAGCTTCTTTTCGTCGATGATCGCGAAGTTGCGGATATCCAGCGAACCATCCCATGCATCCGGTCCCGTGGAACGCAAAGACAGATTGAGAAGGCCGCCCTTCAGGTGTTTATAGAGGTCGGCAAAGCGTGCCACAGCGCCGGCATCGCCACTGGTGATGCGAATGGTGCCGCTGCCGCCGCCCTTGCTCATCTGGCTGACCACGGCTTCGCCGCTATCGGTGAGCCCGGAAAAATCCGCCGCTACAATGTGCCCGCCGGAGACGGAATAGACACCCTTGAGATTGCGGATCGATTCGTCATTGAAGCCGATGACCTTGTCGATATTGGCGCGGACTGTCGCGCTGGATGAATCGTCTGCGCTGCCGCCATTTCCTCCGCTCGACGATGCTTTCAGCCGCGCGAGAACCGGCCGCAGGTCTGCCGAATTGCCGGAAACCGATATGTCATAGGCACCGCTCTTGCCGTGCTTGACCGACAGTGCGAAATCGTCGAGCGCTGACAGTTTGACGCTGCTGAAATTGGCTGATGTCAGGCCGCCCTTGCTGACGACGAGATCGCCGCTGACACCAAAGCCGTCGCCCTTGAGAACGAAATTCTTCAGCGCCGTCTGACTGTCCGGTCCGGAGGCCTCGAACTGGGCGGTGGCCGGAATGCCGCTGCCCTTCGACCAGCCGATCCACGGCACGGTCAGGGCCGCCTTGCCGAGGTCGATCTTGACGGCCTGGCGATCCTCATCGATACGCGTGAGCTCCAGCTTGACCGGGCCGTCTATGATGTCGTTGAGGCCCGGTATGACGGAGTTGCGTTGGGCATCCGTAAGCGTAGCGGTGATCACGCGGCTGCGTTTGGCTGGCGATTTGCTGTCCGTGGGCTCAACCATATCGATCTGTGCGGGAATGCCATCGATCTGGGCCTGAGCATTCAGATGCACGGCCTGAGGATCGGCGTCGATGCTCCCCGTAAGATTGGTGACCTTACGATTGTTCATCGGTTTCAGCACGTCGACACTGCTAAGCTGCAGGTTCGCCTTCCAGACGGGCGGAGGCGGCTTCTGGTCGCTGAGCAGGCCGATGGTCGCATCGACATTGGCAACGATCTTGCCGTTGAAGTTCTCCGGCTTGAATTCGGTTCTTTGCAGCACTTCCAGCGGCTTATAGCTCAGCAGTTCGCCGATCGCATCGCCGGTGCCGGATATTGCGAGATTGAGCTCCGCCATCAGCGGCTTGTCATAGGCTGACGGGATCGAGAAATTGCTATCGTTCAGCGTCACCGAGCGACCGCTGGAAAAATAGGAGGTTGCGCTCGCAATATCGACGCTCATCGTCGGACCCGTCAGGTCGAAATGCGCCTTGGTATCGCGCAGCGGCGGAATTTCACCGGGCACATCGAGACGGGTGTTGTCGATATCGAAGGCGATGTGCAGCTCATCCTTTCCGAGCTGCAACTTGCCGGTTTGTGCCGCTTCCCTCAGCCGTCCGGCGGGGATGAAGACCGAGATGACCGCATTGGTCACCGTACCGCCGAAGAGATTGCTCTCCACCCAGACGCGCGGCTTCGAGGCCATCCAGAAAGGCCAGAGCTGCTTGATCGCGGTGGTATCCAGCTTATCGGCGCGGCCGCCGAAGCTAATTTCCGGCGAGCTATCGCCGAGTTTCATATGCAGCGAGCCGAACAACGCGCCGAGCGGTGTCGAAATGCCGATATTCTCGAATTGAAACTCCTTGGTCGCCGCCAGGAAGCGCCCCGTCGCCTGCCCGTCGAAGCTGACCGGCTGTTCGCTCGAGATCGAGGAAGCCGCCGTACCGCCACGGATCAGGAAATCGATGCCGAAGCCCTTGCCGGCATTGGCATCGATGCGGTCGAGATCGATGAGAGCGCCGGAGAAGGGTACGATGGTTCCGACGAACTGGGCCTTCGACTGTACGATCTCAAGCTTCTGGCGCGGGAAGTCATAGGCAAGGTTGATATTGGCCTGCGTCAGGTCCTGCATGTCGCGGTCCATGTACAGCGTACCGGGCTGGACATCGATGGAAGCGTTGAGCTTTGGATCGACGCCCTCGCCGCCGCGCACTGCGGTGACCGTCATGCCTGCGAGGCTCATGATACCCTGGCGCGGCGTGCCGTTCTGGTCATAGACCATGGTCAACGGCTTCAGGTCGACATTGGCAAGTTTCGCCGTCAGCGAAGAGCTATGGCCGGTCTCCTGCTGATCGGCGATCACATCCAGCGTCGCCAGGGAGCCGTTGACGGCAACCTCTCCGTAGAGATGTAACGCCGTCGGCCCATTGCGTTCGAAGGTGAGATTATCCACCACGAGCGAGATCGGCTCGCCCTCGTGACGCGCAAGCTTGACGGCAAAGCCGGAAATACGCACCGAGTTCGTACCGCCGCGCTGAACGAAGCGCTCCAGGAAATCCAGATTATCGAAGGCTGAATTTAGCGCTTGTGGCAAAGCATCGACACGTAGAGTCGTCAGATCGACGGGATCGCCTTGCGGCAACAACGAGGTATCGAGCGCGATGCCTTCGGCCGAAACATTGGCGACCTCGACGCGGCCTTCGACAAGTGCCAGGGGATCCAGTTCCATGCTGACCGACGACATGGTCGACAGGTGCTTACCGCTTTCCTGGTCGACCACATTGACGTCGTGGGCTTCGAGCGCCAGCCGCAGGCTCGGCGTGAACCGGACGACAGTCGAGCCAACTTCCGCCTTATAGCGCGGCCCGATCGCCTCATCGAGTGCCGACTGCGCCTTCTGAGACAGAGGCTGGTCGAAGATGCCGCTCTCGATGGTGGCGACGAGCGCACCACCGATCAGGACAAGGAAGGTGATGAAGACAAGAGTGATTCGGCAGACGTGCCAGACATGCGACCGGCTACGGCGGGCAGGCTCCGGCACATGCACGATCATGGGATCGTCGACCTGGGCGGAAGGCAAGTGGTCGAGTGAGACGAGATCCTTCTTGCGGAATATAATCTTTTCGCCTCGGATCACTCCCGTGCGTCCCTTTCGTTTTTCGCAATTTTGTTGGTGACGCTGCGTCCGATGTGGACGGCATACCGGTACAGTATATATGGCTGATGCCCAGTGTCATCTAAAATACCGGCAAAAGAAAGGTTTTCCCGTGACCAAAATCCCAGCGGTTGAATTAGCAATCGGAGACAAAGCACCGGATTTCGATCTTCCGCGCGACGGCAGTGGCCGCATAAGCCTTGCAGACTTTGCCGGCAAGCCGCTGGTGATCTTCTTTTATCCCAAGGACAATACGTCCGCCTGCACCGCCGAATCGATCGCTTTCACCGCGCTTGCAGCGGACTTCAAAAAGGCCGGCGCATCGATCGCCGGCATGTCGCCGGATTCGGTCAAGAGCCATGACAAGTTCGTGAAAAAATACGACCTGTCCGTTCCCCTTGCCGCCGATGAAGAGAAAACGGCAGCCGAGGCCTATGGCGTCTGGCGGGAAAAGAGCATGTACGGCCGGACCTATATGGGTGTCGTCCGTTCGACCTTCCTGATCGCCGCGGACGGCCGAATCGCGCGCATCTGGGATAAAGTCAAAGTGGCCGGCCACGCTGAGGAAGTCCTGGCTGCCGTGAAGGAACTTTGATGACGATGTCGGAACCGGCGGACATCGAGACGATCACGTCACTGCGCGGTGGCGCCATCGCCGCTATCCGCTCAGCCGATCTCGACCGCAAGACCACCCTTGCCCAGGAGACGGCCACCCGCTGGTTCGCGCGCACCCTGTCGCTGCGCTCACCACTCGATCCGCCGCTGGCCGATCGCCCCGGCCGGCCGCAGAAGCCGGAATTGGTGCCGCCAAAGCACATGAAAAAGCGGTCGCTGCACACGCTGCAGGGCCGTATCGCGCTGCTGCACGCCATCGCCCATATCGAATTGAATGCGGTCGATCTGGCGCTCGATATCGTCGCGCGCTTTGCGACCGGACCGGTGCCCAACTCCTTTTTCGACGGCTGGATGCAGGTTGCCTTCGAGGAAGCCAAGCATTTCAAGATGGTGCGCGCCCGTCTGCGTGATCTCGGCGCCGACTACGGCGACCTGCCGGCCCATGACGGCCTGTGGCAGGCAGCGCACGCAACCCGTACCGATCTCACCGCCCGCCTGGCCGTCGTGCCGCTCATTCTTGAGGCGCGCGGCCTCGACGTGACGCCGGCGCTGCAGGCAAAGATGCGCGAAACCGGCGATATGGAAAGTGCCGCCGTGCTCGATGTCATCTACAATGATGAGAAAGGCCATGTGGCCGTCGGCGCCAAATGGTTTCGCTTCCTCTGTGCCCGCGAAAAGCGCGATCCCGCCCGTACATTTCAGGAGCTGGTACGCTCCAATTTCCGTGGTTCGCTGAAAGCGCCATTCAATGATATCGCCCGCGCCGAGGCCGGCTTGACGCCGTCATTCTATCGCTCACTTACTTCCACAAGCAATACATAACATACTAAAATACAAGAGCTTTTCAATTTTCTAGTAGCGCAGCGTAAAGCAATCATTAACCATAAATCCGTCTACTTCCACAATGGATGCGAGAATGCGTCGATTGGGAGATTCTCGGTGACAACCAAGCCTCAGAACCGGGTTTTCGGCAAGCAGAAGCGGTGTCACACCATCATCGTGGCAAGCGGCGATAGCGTGCGTCACATGACCGTCCGCCCGTGGATGGCAGCGTTCTGCGTCTGTCTCGTCGGCATCTTTTCGATCGGCTACCTCCTGGCGACCTCCTATCTCGTGCTGCGCGACGACCTGATCGGCGCCACCATGGCCCGGCAGGCGCGCATGCAATATGATTATGAAGACCGGATCGCCGCGCTGCGCGCCCAGGTCGACAGGGTCACCTCGCGTCAGCTTCTCGACCAGCAGGTCGTCGAGAAAAAAGTCGACAAGCTGATGGAGCAGCAGCAGGCGCTGTCCTCGCGCCACGGCAAGCTCGATGCACTGCTCGACCGAGCCGAGAATTCCGGCCTGATGGATAATAAGGGTGCCAATGCCGCGACCACCGGCAATCGCGCCGACAAGGGCGACCATGCGGAATTGACCGGCGGCCTGAAAGCAATCGAGACGCTTCTGTCGAGCGGCAAGCCCGCCGATGCCACACCCGACAACTCCACCCTCGCCTACGTTCCCGCTCCCGAGACAGTCGCCGACCGTGCCGACCGCGTCTTCTCCAGGGTGACGCTGTCGCTGAAGCATATCGAGCAGGATCAATTGACTCGCGTGCAGCGCCTGACAACCGGCGCCGCCGATACCGCCGACAGCATCCAGTCGATCATGCAGAATGTCGGCATCAAGGTTCCCACCGTGACGGCGAGCGTTGCGAGCAAGGACGCGGATCCCGCCAATGACGACGAAGGCGTCGGCGGCCCCTATGTCGCGCCTGAGAACGTCGATCAGTTCGAACAGTCCATGGCCGATCTCGATACGGCCCTGACGCGTCTGGAGACGATGCGTGGCGCCGCCGAGAGCCTGCCATTCCGCAATCCCGCACCGGGCAAACTGATCACCAGTCCTTTCGGCAATCGCAAGGATCCGTTCCTCGGCAAGCTGGCACTGCACACCGGTACCGACTTTCATTTCAGCCCGGGCGAGAGGGTCAGGGCGACGGCGCCAGGCAAGGTCGTTTCCGCCGGCTGGACGGGCGGCTACGGCAACATGGTCGAGATCGACCACGGCGATGGGATCTCCACGCGCTACGGCCACATGGAAGAGCTGCTGGTCAAGGCTGGCGATACGGTAAAGACGGGCGACGCTGTCGGCCTAGCCGGCAGCACGGGGCGCTCGACCGGCACGCATCTGCATTACGAAGTCCGCGAGAACGGCCATCCGATAGACCCGATGTATTTCATCAATGCCGGCATGAAGCTGGCAAGTTATATCAATGGGATCGGGGCAATTTCGGCGCGAGAATTGTGACAAACGAGCAACAAAGATGGCGCTAATCTAAAAATTGCGTTGTGAATGAGCCTCAGGCTTTCTGAAGCGCCCGCTTTCCTTGACTTCGCGGGTATTTGGTTCTATGTCGCGCAGCATTGCGGCACGCTAGAACGTGTCGACTCATGAGTGTTCGACCGAACCGGAACGGAAATAGTTTTCCCTTTGACAACATTTGCTGACCTTGGCTTGAGCCAAAAAGTCCTATCCGCTGTAACAGACGCGGGCTACACCACGCCGACTCCGATCCAGGCTGGCGCCATTCCCTTTGCGCTGCAGCGCCGCGACATCTGCGGCATCGCCCAGACGGGCACCGGCAAGACCGCTTCCTTCGTTCTGCCGATGCTGACCCTGCTTGAAAAGGGCCGCGCCCGCGCTCGTATGCCGCGCACGCTGATCCTCGAACCGACGCGCGAACTCGCTGCGCAGGTCGCCGAGAATTTCGAAAAGTACGGCAAGAATCACCGCCTGAACATCGCGCTGCTGATCGGCGGCGTGTCCTTCGAAGAACAAGACCGCAAGCTTGAGCGCGGCGCCGATGTGCTGATCTGCACGCCCGGCCGCCTGCTCGACCATTTCGAACGTGGCAAGCTGCTGATGAGTGCCGTCGAGATCTTTGTTATCGACGAAGCCGACCGTATGCTCGACATGGGCTTCATCCCGGATATTGAGCGCATCGCCAAGCTCATTCCCTTTACCCGCCAGACCCTGTTCTTCTCGGCCACCATGCCGGCGGAAATCCAGAAGCTGGCCGACCGCTTCCTGCAGAACCCGGAACGTGTCGAAGTCTCGGCGCCGGCATCGACGGCCAAGACCGTGACGCAGCGTTTCGTTGCTTCGCATGGCAAGGATTATGAGAAGCGCGCCGCTCTGCGCGATCTCATCCGCGCCCAGACCGACCTGAAGAACGCCATCATCTTCTGCAATCGCAAGGTAGATGTGGCCGACCTCTTCCGTTCGCTCCAGCGCCATGGTTTCTCTGTCGGCGCACTGCATGGCGACATGGACCAGCGCTCGCGCACGACGATGTTGCAGAACTTCCGTGACGGCCAGATCCAGCTTCTCGTGGCTTCCGACGTCGCGGCACGCGGTCTCGACCTTCCCGATGTCGGCCATGTGTTCAATTTCGATGTTCCGATCCATTCGGAAGATTATGTCCACCGCATCGGCCGCACCGGCCGTGCCGGTCGCTCGGGCGCAGCTTTTACTCTCGTGACCAAGCGCGACACCAAGCATATCGACGCGATCGAAAAGCTGATCGGCGAAGATGTCCAGTGGCTGAACGGCGACCTGTCGGCGCTGCCGCCGGCTGAAGAAGGCGGGGACGACAATCGTTCTTCTCGCCGCCGCGAGCCGAAAGGCAAAGGCCGCGAGCGTGATCGCAGCCCCAGAGGCCGGAGTGCCTCGAGTCATAAATCTGATATCGACGTCGAAGATACTGTCGTCGTTGAAGTGATCGAAGCAGCACCAGCAAAGGCCGAGAGCGTGAGAAACGAGCGCAAGTCTGAGAACAACAACAAATCCCACAATGGTTCTCGTAACAACAATCGGCCCTTCCCTGCTGCCAATGACGACAATCGCGAACGCCGCAATCGTTACCGCGACCACGATGACGGCCCGACCCCGGTCGGCTTCGGCGACGATATCCCCGCATTCATGCTGATCGTAGCCAACGCCAAGGGCTAACAGGGTCGCGCGGCATGGGGAAACCCGGCATCGATTTCCCAGGATTAGGGACCGGTCTCGCGATTTTGCGGGATCGGAAATTGCTGCTCTATAAGCGCCTCAAGGCGCCGGAAGCCGGCTTCTGGAGCATCGTCGGTGGCAAGGTCGATCATATGGAGCCGGCCGCCAAAGCCGCCATCCGTGAGGCCGAAGAGGAAAGCGGCCTCTCCATCGGCCAAATAGATTATCTCTGCGCCATTGAAGTCCTCGTGGAAGCCGACCGGCAGCACTGGATCTCGCTGATTTATGTCACCAAGGATTTTTCCGGCGAAGCAAGTCTGGTTGAGCCGGATAAACTCTCCGATTTCGGCTGGTTTGGCCGCAACGAGCTACCGCAGCCGCTTTCGGCTTTTGCAGAAGCGACGATCGCTCATCTGAGCAAAGACGATTTCTAGCTAGAACTATTTATCCGCCCGCACGGCTGCTTCGTAGGCGAGCCTCACCCAGCGCGCCATGATATCCGGATCGTCGAAAGCATCGTCCGGGATCGACCAGTAGGGCATGTTGACCGGCTTGCCCTTCTTGCCCTCATAGGCCCAGCGCCTGGCGCCTGCCTCCTCAAATTCCGGTGCGCTGATCTCGTCGGCCTTCAACAGCATCTCGCTATCCAGTTCGATGGCAAGGATGCGGCCCATATGATAGATGCCCTTGCCGCCGAACATGCGCTTGATCGTTACCGGGCCAAGCGCCTGGAACATCTCTTCAATCTCGATATCGTCCATTCCCTACCCCTTCAAAATACCGCCGGCGGCGAGCACGGCTTCGGGCGTATCGACATCGAGATGGGCGGCATCGCCGATATCCACATCGACGACGGCGAGCCCTGATGTCTCGATGATATGCCGGGCGCCAACATCACCCTCCAGACGCATCACGGCATCGTAGACTGCCCGCGGCAGAATGACCGGATTGCCGCGCTTGCCGTGCGACACGGCCCTCACTATTGCTTGACCGTTCGCCTGGCGGAAAGCCGCAATCAACACCTTCAGGTCGTCGCTCGTGATACCCGGCATGTCGGCCAGCATGACCAGCACGCCATCGCTCCGTTGCGCCGCCGGCGCGCCGATGCCTACGACCAGCGAGCTCGCCATGCCAGAGGCATAGTCGGGATTGTAGACTTGCTCAACCGCCAGCCCGGTAAGCGCCTCTTCGATCTCCTCGCGGCGATGACCGGTGACCGCCGCCACGGAGGCGGCTCCGCTTGAAAGGGCCGTCAAGGCAGAGCGTCGCACCAGCGGCATGCCATCGAACTCGGCCAGAAGCTTGTGTGGTCCACCCTCGCCCATGCGGCTCGCCTTGCCGGCAGCAAGCAGAACGACGGCAACGGAAATCGGTACTTCCGGCTTTACCGGGATATCGCGCGGCCGTGGCCGCGATTGTATTTCCATTAGAAGACCTCCGACACCCATGCCGCTGATTTCCTGCGGCGTCGGCTGCTCGCCAGCAAGAATGCGGTCCAGCACCCAGTCGAAACCATTTTCCTTCGGACTGCGGGCGCAGCCAGGGGCACCGATGACATAGACGTCACCGACCTTGCCAAGCACCAGCAAATTGCCGGGATCGACCGGCATGCCAACCTGGATGACCTCGCCACCCGCCAGCCGGATCGCTTCCGGAATGACATCGCCGGCGTCGATGACGGCGGATGCGCCGAAGACAATCATCAGCTTCGGCGATCGATCCGCGGTCCGCAGCGCGCCATCAATCGCTTCCGCCACCGCAGGCGCGCGATGCGCCACACGCTCTTCCCGCACCAGCGTACTGCCGGCAAGCTGCAGCCGTTGCGACAGGATGCGCGCCGTCTTGTCCATCACGGATATCTTCAGCGACGTCAGTTCGGTGGCGATCAGCGATATCGCATGCGGCAGGAACGGCTTGACCTCGAACGCCGTCATCCGCCGCAGGATATCGACACCGGCTGCAATCTTCGTACCGGAGACAGCAAGCGGTATGATCTTGAAGGTCGCCACCATATCACCACGGCGCACCGGGACGTGATCGGCAAGACAGGCAAGCGTGATCGCCGGATCGACGCTGTTCAGCCGGTCAACGGCGGCGCGGTTTGCAACGAACAGGCCGTCGACTGCGCTATGAACATTGACGCGCCCTGTGGCCGCCTCAGAAAAGGTCAGATGATCCGGCGTGATCGCCCGCGCCAGCCGCTCCGCAGCCTCGTCCTCCATCAGATCGCCCGGTTCGATCCGCGCGGCAATGACCCGATCGATTCCGGCCACAGCAAGGCGATCAATATCTGCCGGCTCAAGAACATGCCCCTTGGCAAAGCTGCCATCCGGCAAGCGAACGGAATGCGCCAGGATCGCGCCAACCGCCTCTCTCGTCGGAAAATCGCCGAAGATCATGTCTTGTCACCTTTTGGCGACAAGACATTGCGGCCGCGCAGCGCTCCGATAATCTCGGCCAAAATAGAAACAGCGATTTCCGCCGGGCTCGACGCGCCAATGGGAAGGCCGATGGGGGCGTGAATCCGCGCGAGATCGCCTTCCGTCAGCCCTTCCCGCGTCAATCGCTCCAGGCGGCTCGCATGCGTCTTGCGGCTGCCGAGCGCACCGACGTAGAAACAGCCCACCTTCAACGCTTCGGCGATCGGGAAATCGTCGATTTTCGGATCATGGGTGACCGCGACCAGCGCCGTATAGGCATCGAGCGGCCGCTCCTTCAGCGCATCCACGGGCCAGTCGGCAACGAGATCGACGCCCTCGAAGCGCTCCGACGTTGCAAAGGCCGTACGCGGGTCGATGATCCGAATATCGAAGCCGGCAAGCACGGCCATCTGCGCCAAGACCTGGCTGATATGCACGGCGCCGATGACCACGATATGCGGTGGCGGCAGGTGAACATTGAGAAAGAGGTTGCGTCCGTCGATGTCGACCGCCGATGACTTTCCCGAGCGGAAGGCGGAAGTCGTGGCGTCGGCAAGAAGCCCATCAACAGCATCCCCCTCGACAATCAGCCGGTCCGGACCTCCGGACAGATCGGTGACCAGGATCACCGCCTGCCGCGCGCGTCGCAGTGCATTCAGCTTCGTCAGTATCTGACGGTCCATCAATGAAGCCTTTCGACATAAACTCGAATGCGGCCGCCGCAGGACAGGCCAACGCGCCAGGCGGTTTCATCCGCCACGCCAAAATCCAGCATGCGAGCCTTGCCGCTTTCGATCACGTCCAGTGCCTCGGTGATGACAGCGCCTTCGACGCAGCCGCCGGAAACCGAGCCATGAAAATTGCCCTCACCGTCTATAACGAGATGGCTGCCGGTTGGGCGCGGTGCTGAACCCCAGGTGTCGACGACGGTCGCCAGCGCCACGCTGCGGCCGGCGGACGCCCATTCCTCCGCGATTACAAGCGGATCCAGGCTTTCGGATATGTTTGTCATGTTTGCCTCACAGCTTGGCGAGAAAACGGCGTGGATCATAGGCGCCGGCACGGCCGGCGCTGAGGGCCGAAACGAGATCGGCCAGAGATAATAGATTGTGAACCGGACGGAATTCGTCAACATGCGGCAGCATGGTTCGCACACCACGGGCACGAGGTTCGAATCCTTCGAAGCGCAATAGCGGATTGAGCCAGATCAGCCGCCGGCAGGAACGATGCAGCCGGTCCATCTCGGTTTCCAAAGGCTCGACGCCGTCCCGCTCCAACCCATCAGTGATGAGGAGCACGATGGCACCCTGCCCGAGCACGCGGCGCGCCCAGAGCCGATTGAACTCCTTCAGCGTTTCGCCGATGCGTGTGCCGCCCGACCAGTCACGGACAGCAGCGGCGCATTCGTCCAGCGCCTCATCCGGATCCTTGTGCCGCATCGCCCGCGTGACATTGGTAAGCCGCGTGCCGAAGAGGAAAGTATGTACACGCCGCCGCCTTTCGGTGAGCACATGCAGGAAATGCAGGAAGATGCGGGTATATTGGCTCATCGAGCCGGAGATGTCCGCGAGAACCACCAGCGGTGGCTGCATCTCTCTGTGCCTGCGATAACGCGGGAGGATCAGAGAGCCGCCGGTGCGCAGCGCCGAGCGCATCGTTGCGCGGGGATCGATCCGAACCGGCGCATGTGCCGACACGAAACGGCGGGTCCGTACCCTATCGAGCGGCAGTTCCAGCCTCGCCAGCTCCTTCTTCGCGACGGCAATCTCCGCGGCCGACATCTGTGCGAAATCCATGCGGCGCAACACTTCGCTGCCGGATGTGGTGAAGCGGGCATCGATCTCGATATCCGGCATCTCGCGCTGCGGCCGGCGGTCGTTGCGATCGCCGAGCAAGGCATCACCGGCGCGGGTCTCGCCCGGCTTCGGCTTTTCCTTCTCGCGATTGTCGAGCGCGATCGGCGACATCATCGCGATCATCTTCTGCACGAGATCGCGTGAGCGCCAGAACAGCCGGAAAGCCTCGTCGAAAACCGCGAGGTCCTCATGCCGCTTGACGAAGGTGGAACAGAGCGCTGCATGAAATTCTTCGCGCGAACCGATGCCGATCGCCTCCACGGCCTCGATGGCATCGGCAATGGCCGCCGGCCCGATCTTCAGTCCTGCCTTGCGAAGTGCCCGCGCGAAGAAGACGATATTATCGGCAAGGCGCCCGTCACCAGACGATGATAACGGAGCGGCGATGCTATCCTGTGCTTGCGGATTCATCGGCCTATCCCGTCGCGAGCAGTTCGGATTTCACCTCATCCAGCACCCGCTTGCCCTCGCCACCCTGAATACGGGCGATATCATCCTGGTATTTCAGCAGGGTGCCGAGCGTGTCGGAGATCGTCTCCGGATCGAGCGCCAGCCTGTCGAGTTCGGTGAGAGCCGTCGCCCAATCGATAGTTTCGGCGACACCGGGATTCTTGAAGAGGTCGAGCGCACGCAGCTTCTGCACATAGGCGACGATCTGGCCCGACAGCGCCTCGTTGCAGCCGGGCACTTTGCGGCGGATGATCTCCAGTTCCTGCGCGGCCTCCGGATAATCGACCCAATGATAGAGACAGCGCCGCTTCAGTGCGTCATGCACCTCGCGCGTGCGGTTAGTGGTGATGATAACGATCGGCGGCTCAGCGGCCTTGATTGTACCAAGCTCCGGCACGGTCACCTGGAAATCGGATAGCACTTCCAGCAGGAAGGCTTCGAACGCCTCGTCGGTACGATCAAGCTCATCGATCAGGAAGACCGGCGCACGACCGTCGACGCTCGACAGGGCCTGCAACACGGGCCGGCGGATCAGATATCGCTCGGAGAAGATATCAGCCTCGATACGGTCGCGATCGGTGAGGCCCGATGCTTCGGCAAGACGGATTTCCAGCATCTGCGCCGGGTAGTTCCATTCATAGACGGCGGAGGAAACGTCGAGACCTTCATAGCACTGCAAGCGGATCAGCGGCCGGTCGAGCGCCTTCGACAGAACCTTGGCGATCTCGGTCTTGCCGACGCCGGCCTCGCCTTCGAGAAACAGCGGCCGCTTCATCTTCAGCGCCAGAAACAGCACCGTGCCGAGCGCGCGCCCAGCGAGATAGTCGTGAGCGCCGAGCAAGGCGATCGTCTCGTCTATCGAGCCAGGCAATGAAAATGAAGGTGCAGCTTTATCGGACATGGTTTCTCCCTTCAGGGAGTTTATAGCGTGTGATAGTCGCGGTTCATATAGAGCAGCGCCGGCTTGATTTCACTGAAACGCACCGCCATGACCTCGCCGAAAATAATGTTGTGCGTCGACGCTTCCTTGATCTCGGTGACGCGGCAGTCGAAGGCCGCCAGCGCGTCGGCAAGCACCGGTGCGCCGGTCACCAGCGTCTCGAATGTGCCGGCGGCGAAACGCTCGTCGTTGGTCAAGCCAGTCTTGCCGGAAAACGCATCCGCAAGCCCCTGATGATGCGCGCCGAGCGCATTCAGCGCGAAGACGCCGCTCTTGAAGAAGATCTCGTTCTTCACATTGCTGTTGTTGAGGCAAATCAGGACCGTGGCCGGATTATCCGACACCGAGCAGGCAGCCGTGATCGTCACCCCGCGCCGCTCGCTGCCGAGTGCCGTGGTCACCAGTTGCACATGCCCCGCATAGCGGCTCATGGCATCGCGATAGAGCGCTGGCCCCATACTCTGCCTGTCTAGCACGATCGTTTCCCTCATTTCTGTCATTTCACACGTTCCGTTCAATATGGCGGGCGAATGCTAGCTTTTCTACAATAGGATTATTGAAAACCGAGTGATTTTGTTGCTTTTTCTTTGACGACCACTGTCATGTGGATAAAAGGGCAGAAGATTTGCCTGGGATAACCATTCGATGAATGTTCTGCGTCGCACACCGCTTCTGATGCTGCTGCTCCTGACAGCCGGCAGCAGCCATGCCGCGGGCATCAATATCGGTATCGTCGCACCGCAGGAAGGCAACTTCGCAACCCTCGGCGCCGAAATCACCGCCGGCGCCAATTTCCAAGTGCAGGCGCAGCAGAATTCCGCCACCGTCGTCGATGAACCCTGCACGGAGGATGGTGGCCAGGCCGTCGCCGAAGCGCTGATCACCGCCAAGGTACAGGTTGCCATCGGCTTCCTGTGCAGCGAAACCCTGGAAAGCGCGCTGCCACGGCTGAAGGATGCCGGCATTCCCGTCATCACCGTCTCGGCGCGCTCCCATATCCTGATGGAAGATGCGCTGAAGAACGGCTGGCCGCTGTTTCGCCTTGCACCGGTGGACACTGCCGAGGCAGCAATGGCTACAGACACCATCCTGAAAAACTGGGCGGCAGAGCCGTTAGCCCTGATCGACGATGGCACGATTCACGGTCGCGAACTGGTGGGCGCAATACGCACCGCACTTGAGGGAAAGGGCTTAAAGCCTGTCTTCACCGATACCTTTCGCCCTGGCCAGGACCAGCAGATCGCCCTTGTCCGCCGGCTGAAAAAAGCCGGCGCCACGCGGGTCTTCATCGGCGGCGACCGCAGCGACGTGGCAATCATCGCCCGCGATGCCCAAAGCGAGAACGTCCCACTGAAATTGATGGGTGGTGACGCGATGCGTGCCGCCAACCAGCCGGTGCCTTTGGCCGACGGCGTTCAGGCCATCGCCTTGCCCGATTATGCCAGCCTGCCCGCTGCTCAGGCGGCGATGCAGACGATGCGCGCCGGCGGCATTGAACCGGACGGCTATATCCTGCCGGCAGCCGCAGCAGCGTTGATTGCAAATCAGGCGGCCGAAAGTGCCAAGGCGGAAAACAAGCCGGTTGCTGACAAGCTCATCGGCACAGCCTTCCAGACCCCGATCGGTCCGATCACCTTCGGCAGCAACCACGAATTGACGGACAATCCTTACCGTTTGCTGGAATGGCGCAGCAACGCCTTTGTGCCTCTGACGGCGGCGTCGAACTGATAGGGTCCGTGCAAGTCTGGCGGACTAGGTTGTCCGCCAGCCGAACCGGTGATAAGCCAAGCGCGAAAAAATTAGACGGAGTTCAGCTATCCCATGACCCTGCCGATCCGCATTGCCCCCTCCATCCTCGCAGCCGATTTTGCCAAGCTCGGGCAGGAAGTCAAAGATGTGACCGAAGCCGGGGCGGACTGGATCCATCTCGATGTCATGGACGGGCATTTCGTGCCAAACATCTCCTTCGGCGCCGATGTCATCAAGTCGTTGCGCTCCTATACCACTGCCACATTCGACTGCCACCTGATGATCTCGCCGGCCGATCCCTATCTCGAAGCCTTCGCCAAGGCGGGCTGCGACCGGATTACGGTTCATGCCGAAGCGGGCGTGCATCTGCATCGCTCGCTGCAGACGATCCGTAATCTCGGCAAGAAGGTCGGCGTCACCCTCAATCCGGCAACGCCGCTGTCGATCCTGGAAAACGTGCTCGACGATATCGACCTGATCCTGATCATGTCGGTCAATCCGGGATTCGGCGGTCAGAAATTCATTCCGGCCATGGCCGATAAGATCCGCAACGCCAAGTCACTCATCGGTAACCGCCCGATCGAACTTGAAGTCGATGGCGGCGTCACCGTCGAGACCGCGCCGCTCATCACTGCTGCCGGCGCCAATGTTCTCGTCGCCGGCTCGGCCATCTTCAAGGGCGAATCCGTCGAGGCTTACAAGCAGACGGTCTCCGACCTCAGGGCTGCGGCAGAACGGGGCCGCGTTGGATCAAATTAATCCGGCCAGCGCTGTCGTTGCGAGCGGGCGGCTCAAGGCAGCCGTCCCTTCCTATCGACAGCTGCTGATCGGAGCGCCCTGTTGGGGCGCAGCAATGGCGGGTTCTGTGCTGGCGGCGCTTTATCTGCGCAATGGCCTTCTGACGAGCCATCTGCCCGCGCTGACAGCCGTCTATTTCCTCGGTGGCACACTAGCCTGGCCCTTCATGCTGCCGCTGGCGCGGCTTCTTGCCCGTGGTCGAACGCTTGAAGCGCGTTTCGCAGCCTTCTTCCTGATGCTGTCGCTCGGCACCGTCGCCATGACCGCCTTTCTCTTCGCCATGGATTACCGCTGGTTCTATGCTCGCTGGCACGCGCCGTTCGGCACGCTCGTCTGGGCATTTCAGTTCGCCTTCACCAGCGCCAGCGCCGTCTATCAGTTTGCCGTTCTCGGCCTTGGCCTGTTTCTGCCGTTCGGTCTCCTCTGTTTGCTGGCCGCGAGCCTCTATCTCGCCAGGCATATGCGTTGAACCGAACGAAAGATTGCGCCAAGAAACATTGAGATTGCCGCCCGTCTTTGTTATGGGGGCGCCAAGCATTCGTTTCCCGCACCCCAAGAAAGTTGTGAGCCCATGATCCCGCGCTACTCCCGACCGGAAATGGTCGCCATCTGGTCGCCCGAAACCAAGTTCCGTATCTGGTTCGAGATCGAGGCCCATGCTTGCGACGCTTTGGCCCAACTCGGCGTCATTCCGAAGTCTGCTGCTGAAACCATCTGGGAAAAAGGCGGCAAGGCGACCTTCGACGTCGCGCGCATCGATGAGATCGAAGCCGTCACCAAGCATGACGTCATCGCCTTCCTGACGCATCTGGCCGAAATCGTCGGTCCCGACGCCCGCTTCGTGCACCAGGGCATGACCTCCTCCGACGTGCTCGATACCTGCTTCAACATCCAGCTCGTGCGCGCCACCGACATCCTGCTCGCCGATATTGACAAGCTGCTGGAAGCGCTGAAGCGCCGTGCTTTCGAGCATAAGGACACCGTCACCATCGGCCGCTCGCACGGCATCCATGCCGAACCGATCACCTTCGGCGTCAAGATGGCGCTCGCCTATGCCGAATTCGAGCGCTGCAAGCAGCGCCTGATCGCCGCGCGTGAGGAAGTCGCCACCTGCGCCATTTCCGGCGCCGTCGGCACCTTCGCCAATATCGATCCGCGCGTCGAAGAGCATGTCGCCGCCGCCCTCGGCCTGAAGCCGGAGCCGGTATCGACGCAGGTTATCCCGCGTGATCGCCACGCGATGTATTTCGCGACACTCGGCGTCGTTGCCTCCTCGATCGAGCGCCTGTCCGTCGAAATCCGCCATCTGCAGCGCACTGAAGTGCTGGAAGCCGAGGAATATTTCTCACCCGGCCAGAAGGGCTCGTCGGCCATGCCGCACAAGCGCAATCCAGTGCTGACCGAAAACCTGACCGGCCTTGCCCGCATGGTTCGTTCCTATGCCCTCCCGGCAATGGAAAACGTCGCCCTGTGGCATGAGCGCGATATTTCGCACTCCTCCGTCGAGCGCATGATCGGCCCGGATGCGACCGTCACCCTCGATTTCGCACTGTCGCGGCTCACCACCGTCATCGACAAGCTTCTGGTCTATCCGGAAAATATGATGAACAATCTGAACAAGTTCCGCGGACTTGTTCATTCGCAGCGCGTGCTGCTGGCGCTGACCCAGGCCGGCGTTTCCCGCGAAGATTCCTATCGCCTCGTGCAGCGCAACGCCATGAAGGTCTGGGAACAGGGTAAGGACTTCCTCGAGGAGCTGCTCGCCGATCAGGAAGTGCGCGCGGCGCTCTCGGAAGAGGACATTCGCGAAAAGTTCGATCTCGGCTACCACACCAAGCACGTCGACACGATCTTCAAGCGCGTCTTCGGCTGAGGTCGAACCGACCTATTGATCCGATTTTGAAGGGGCGGCGCTGACGATGCGCCGCCTTTTCTGTTTCAGGCGCGTCTTCCCGCCAACGTCGTCCTTGCGCTGCCCGCTGGCCGGTCTGTCTCCATCAAGCTTGGCAGCTTTTTCCACCAGCCGGTCCAGATGCTTCAGATCCTCCTCGTCGAGGTTCTCGATCCCGACAAAGCGGTTTTCCGCGGCGCTGGTCAGAATGAGTTCATTGAGCTTGGCTTGAATAGCGCGCGTATCGCGCGTCTGGGCGTTCTGCAGCAGGAAGACCATCAGGAAGGTGATGATGGTCGTGCCCGTGTTGATGACGAGCTGCCACGTCTCGGAGAAATCGAAGATCGGTCCCGTCAGGCCCCAGACGATGACCGATAGCAGCGCCAGGATGAAAATAACCGGTTTCCCCGCCCATTCCGAAACCGTGGCGGCGAAATGCGCGAAAATATGCTTGAGCTCTGCCATGCATCGAGTCCCCGGCCTCTCCCTGCGTATCTCCCGAATTCGGGAGATACGCAGGGATGACGCGGATCAACGCCGCAAAGTCACTGTGGTTCCACTCGCCCCAGCTACCTAGTGCGTGTCGGCCGGCACGACCAGCTTGCGATAGAGATGCCAGGTGGCATGACCGAGGATAGGCATGACAACGGCAAGGCCCGCAAAGATCGGAATGGTGCCGATCACCAGAAGTGCGGCCACAATCAGGCCCCAGATCGCGATCGGCACCGGATTGAGCAATGTTGCGCGCAGGCTCGCATCGACCGCCGCCACCGCACCGACATCGCGGTCGAGCAGCAGCGGGAAGGTAACGATGGTGGTTGCCAATACCACGAGGGCGAAGACGAATCCGGTAAGATTGCCCCAGAACATCATCGCCATACCTTGCGGCGTCGACAGCACATTGGACAGGAACGACGATAGCGTCACCGGCACCGAGTCACCGAAAAAGGCCATGTAGATATTCTGCGCCACCACCAGCCAGACGATGAAGAAGGCGAACAGCATGAGGCCGACCACGATGATCGACGGCAAGGCTGGCGAAAAGCGCACGTCGAAAGCATGCCGCCAGGAGGTATCCATCCCTCTTTCCCGTCGCATGCTGATTTCGTAAAGGCCGATGGCCGCCAGCGGTCCGACCAGCGCGAAGCCGGACATCAACGGAAAGAGCAATGGCAACAGGTTGGCACCGGAACTCCATAGCGTCAGCGCAATGCCCGCGATCGGATACATCAGACACAGAAAGACATAGTGCGATGGTTTTTCCCTGAAGTCGTCCAGCCCCATTTTCAGAGCGTCGACGAGGTCGGCAATGCCGATCTTGCGGATGGCCGGGCGCGTAAAGGTGTGGTCTGCGCCAGCCATGACGTGAAATGCCGCCATAATATTCCTCCTCCTCATCAGCCTATGTGTTCAGCTGGCGGCACGAAAATATCGGGGCAAAAGAGACGCCGACATCATCAATCGCTACCGGCAAGCGTCATTCTAACAAATTTTGCCGCAATTGTCGCCTTTTCCCTTGACAGTCAGGTCTTCCTTTTCCACATCGGCGCATCATGAAAGTCTCCGACGTAGATATTCTCATCGTTCCCGGTTACACCAATTCCGGCCCGGACCACTGGCAGACACGCTGGGAGCAAAAGCTCTCGACGGCTCGGCGCGTGGAACAGGCGGAATGGTCAAAGCCCGTGCGCGACGACTGGGTTGCCCGTATCGCCGAAGAGGTGAATGCCGCGACCAAGCCGGTGGTGCTGGTGGCGCATTCGCTTGGCGTCCCCTCGGTGATCCACGCAATCCCCTATTTTCGCAACAAGGTGGCCGGCGCCTTCTTCGTCACGCCGCCCGATGTCGCCAATCCGAAGATCAAGCCGAAGCATCTGATGACCTTCGGTCCCTACCCGCGCGATCCCTTGCCTTTTCCCTCGCTCATCATCGCTAGCCGCAACGATCCCTTTAGCAGCTACGAACAGACCGAAGAGCTGGCTCATAGCTGGGGTTCCCTACTGATCGACGCCGGCGAGGCGGGCCATATCAATGCCGATTCCGGCCATGGGCCTTGGCCGGAAGGCACGATGGTCTTCGCCAAGTTTCTGAGCAACCTTAAGCCGTAATCGCGGCCAAGTGTGATACAATGGTTTGCTTGGGGTGGATCACTAGCCTGTGCAGTACTTGCGGGCTTCATTCCATCGTCAAATAAAAGCCTGTAGAACATGAGAAGACAGGATCCCGATTCTCGCATTGGTACCCACCAAAGCCGGAATTCCGAGGAAGGAGGCGCTGGCGGATTGTGAATTTGCTTCTTATCCGTTATGGGGACGCCAACAGACAGATCCAATTGCGCTTCCTCCAGAGCGCCAACGACAGAGAACAACACCAATGAACCGTCGCCGCCGTATTTACGAGGGCAAGGCCAAGATCCTTTACGAGGGACCTGAGCCGGGCACGCTGATCCAATTCTTCAAGGACGATGCCACCGCCTTCAACAAGAAAAAACACGAAGTCATCGATGGCAAGGGTGTTCTGAACAATCGCATCTGCGAATATATTTTCAGCCATCTGAACAAGATCGGTATTCCCACGCACTTCATCCGCCGCCTCAACATGCGCGAGCAGCTGATCAAGGAAGTGGAGATGATCCCGCTCGAGATCGTCGTGCGCAATGTCGCCGCCGGCTCGCTCGCCAAGCGCCTCGGCATCGAGGAAGGCGTGGTGCTGCCGCGCTCGATCATCGAGTTCTATTACAAGTCCGACGCGCTCGAAGACCCGATGGTCTCCGAAGAGCACATCACCGCTTTCGGCTGGGCGAACCCCGCCGAACTCGATGACATCATGGCGCTTGCCATTCGCGTCAACGACTTCATGACCGGCCTCTTCCTCGGCGTCGGCATCCAGCTCGTCGATTTCAAGATCGAATGCGGACGCCTGTTCGAGGGCGACATGATGCGTATCATCCTCGCCGACGAAATCTCGCCCGACTCCTGCCGTCTCTGGGACATCGAAACCCATGAGAAGATGGACAAGGACCGTTTCCGTCGCGACATGGGCGGCCTGGTGGAAGCCTATTCCGAAGTTGCCCGCCGTCTCGGCATCATTAATGAAAACGAACCCGTGCGCGGCACGGGGCCGGTTCTCGTCAAGTAAAGCGCAGGAAGGACAATCGTGATCAAGGCTCGTGTAACCGTCACGCTGAAGAACGGCGTTCTCGACCCACAGGGCAAGGCCATTGAAGGCGCACTCGGCGCGCTCGGCTTCGAAGGCGTCGGCCAGGTCCGCCAGGGCAAGGTCTTCGACCTGGAGCTCAACGGTGCCGACAAGGCAAAGGCAGAAGCTGAGCTGAAAGCCATGTGCGAAAAGCTCCTCGCCAACACGGTGATCGAGAACTTCAGCATTTCGATCGACTGATTGCCGTTTTCCGGGAGCCATTCTTTCTTTGTCACGGACAATAGAGTATGGCTCGCCGAACACCTCCAAGCCAATATCTTTCGCCTATCTCGGGAGCAGAATCATGAAATCAGCAGTCGTTCAACTTCCCGGTCTCAATCGCGACCGTGACATGATCGCGGCGCTGACCAAGATTTCCGGCCAGGCGCCCGTCACGATCTGGCAGACGGAAACCGAGATTCCGGATGTCGACCTGATCGTCATTCCCGGCGGCTTCTCCTATGGCGATTACCTGCGTTGCGGCGCGATTGCAGCCCGCATGCCGGTCATGCAGGCAATCAAGGACAAGGCAGACAAGGGCGTCAAGGTTCTCGGCGTCTGCAACGGCTTCCAGATTTTGGTCGAAGCCGGCATGCTGCCGGGCGCGCTGATGCGCAATGCCTCGCTGAAGTTCGTCTGCCGCGAGGTCAAGCTCGAGGTCACTAACGCCGAAACGGACTTTACCCGCGCCTATGCCAAGGGCCAGGTGATCCGCAGCCCGGTTGCCCATCATGACGGCAACTATTTTGCCGACAGCGAAACGCTGGCTGCTATCGAAGGCAATGGCCAGGTGGTCTTCCGCTATGCTGAAGGCACCAACCCGAACGGCTCGATCAACGACATCGCCGGCGTCATCAACGCCAAGGGCAATGTGCTTGGCATGATGCCGCATCCGGAAAACCTGATCGAGGCGGCCCATGGCGGCTCCGACGGTCGCGGCCTCTTCGCCTCCGCCCTCGACGTGATCGCCGCCTAAGGCGATCATCCACACCAAGAGTGAATCTTGTGGACCGACCGGCGCTTTGTCCCATAGGGGCGTCGGAACGTTCCTTTCACATCATCGGCTAGAGCAGCCCAAACCCATCCATTGGAAGAGAGATTGATGCGCCCTCGCCTCGCTACCGGATTTTATTCCGCCACCGCTCTTGTGGCTCTCGGCCTGCTCGTCACGTCCTGCGGCACGCGCGCACCGACCGCTATCACGGTTGATCGCACCGCCCTGACGACGATGGAACGCGTCATGCTGAGCGCCAATGCCTGCTGGTTCAAATCGGCCGATCCGGCCTTCGCCGGCTATCAGCTCGCGCCTGAACTCAACTCCTTCACCGGCCGCCCGCGCATTCTCGTGGTCGACAAGAAACACCCGACCGGCCGCCCGTCCCTCGTCGTCCAGGCGGAAGGCAATCCAGCGCAGCTGCAGGCTTTCGGCCCAATGATGGGTGGCGCCTCCGGCGGCCGCATCACCGGCGACGTCAACCGTTGGGCCGCGGGCTCGAAGGGCTGCCAGTAAGGGTTTCGCCGCCGCAGCTCCATCGCCGGCAAGTAGGCCATCTCGGGAAAGCATGACATGGCCTTGTTCTCGGAGCTCATTGCCATGGATCGTTTCGTCGTCATTTCAGGCTGCTCTGGCGGCGGCAAGTCGACCTTGCTCGAGGTGCTGAAGCATCGCGGATATCAGGTGGTCGAAGAGCCGGGGCGGCGTATCGTTGTCGAGGAACTGGGCCGCGGCGGCTCCACCCTGCCTTGGGTGGATGCTCCCGCCTTCGCCCGGCGGGCTATCGAAATGTCGATCGCTGATCGTTCCAATGCAGCGGCCGCCCAAGGTGTCGTCTTCTTTGACAGGGGCCTTATCGACGCCGCTTCCGCTCTCCAACATTTGACGGGCGAACCGGTTCTGGACGCGCTGCGGCAGTCACACCGCTACAACAGTCATGTCTTCCTGACGCCGCCCTGGCCGGAGATATATGTCGGGGATAGCGAGCGAAGGCATGACCTTTCCGCTGCTATCGCGGAATACGATAGGCTGAGCAGCGTCTATCCCTCACTCGGCTATCAGATCCACCTTCTGCCGAAGGTAAGCGTCGAAGAACGTGCGGATTTCGTACTGTCCGTATTGGATCATGGCTAGCACCTGCCACTGTTCGACTTAGCCTGACACGCGGCCCAACTCGCTCAATCCCAGAAAAACGACTTGTTGACCTCAGTCCTCGCTTCGCTGCGGGTCAGCCCGATATCGCGCAATTGATCATCCGTCAGATCTCGCAATGTCCACCGGCTTTCGCGCTTCTGTAGCCAAAGTGCAAAGGCCGCCCAAAAACGGTGTGTCAGCCGCGACATGAGCTGCGCCGGCTTGAAAGCATCAAGCGGCATCTTGACGGGTTCGGTAACCTTGGAAAGGCAGATTGTATCTATTGTATCCATTTTGTGCTCGCAGAATAGTGACAATGGGGAATGTATCGAGCCAAACGACACAATTGACTCATAGTATTGACTCTATTTCCGAGGCAATCTAAGAAATTGTCATCATGACAAATTGGCTACCTGACATTTCCAGCGGGAACGGACCTGTCTACATCCGCGTCGCCGACAGCATTGAAAACGCGATCACCCATGGCGTATTGCCGCCGGGGACGAAGCTGCCGCCGCAACGCAATCTCGCTTATGATATCGGCGTGACGATCGGCACCGTCAGCCGGGCCTATGCGCTCGTGCACGAACGTGGCCTTGTCGCCGGCGAGGTCGGCCGCGGCACCTATGTGCTCGACCGCATCAACAGCAAGCAGATCGAGCCGGTGGATCCGATCACGCAGGCGCTGGCCGGCACCCGTGGCCTGGAAACCCCTGACGGCAAGATCCGCTTCGATACAACGGCGGCACCCGATATCGGCCAGGGCGAGGTTATCGGCCGGCTTTTCGCCGACATCAGCCGCGATCATCAGGCGGAGATTTCCTCCTATTCGCGCAGCTTCCCAACGAACTGGTTCCGTGCCGGCCAGGTCTGGCTCGCCCGCAATGGCTGGCAGCCGGCAATCGAAACGGTGGTGCCGACGCTTGGCGCCCATGCCGCTGCCATCGCCGTCATTTCGGCCGTCACCTCCCCCGGCGACAAGATCGTCTTCGAGAACCTGACCTACACGCAGGTCAGCCGCGCCACCCGTCTTCTCGGCCGCCGTTCCATATTGGTGGATTCCGACGAGCACGGCATCATTCCCGACGATTTCGAGCGGCTTTGCCAGCAGCAGCATCCTCGCCTGGCGTTCCTGATGCCCACGGCCCACAATCCGACATTGACGACCATGCCGGAGGCGCGCCGCCGTGCGATCGCCGCCATCGCCCGGCGTCACAGCGTCTGGCTGATCGAGGACGATCTCTACGGCGGCATGACCGAGGATCCGAACCCGCTGATGGCAAGCATCGCGCCGGAGCGCACCTTTCTCGTCAGCGGCCTGTCGAAATCGGTCACCGCGGGCGTGCGTGGCGGCTGGGTCGCCTGCCCGCCGCATTTCGCCCAGCGCATCAAGGTCACCCACAAGATGACGACCGGCGGCCTGCCCTTCATCCTGGCGGAAACCTGCGCCCGGCTCGTCCTCGAAGGCCACGCGCTGGCACTGCGCCGCAAGGCGGTCGATGAAATCCGCGCCCGCGAACAATTGGCGCGCGAGGCGCTATCCGGCTTCGAATTCGCCTCACATCCGCATGTACCGTTTCTGTGGCTGAAATTGCCGGAGCCCTGGCTTTCCGGCACATTCAAGAACGCCGCTCTTGCCGAAGGCGTGCTTGTCGACGACGAGGACGAATTCAAGGCGGGCCGCTCGGATAAGGTCTATCACCGCGTTCGCGTCGCCTTTTCCTCTCCGCAACATCGCGACGATGTCGCCGCCGGGTTCATGACGTTACGCCGTCTTCTGGAAAACGGCTCGGCCGGCTACGACAGTCACATATGACGGCATTGTTGCGGTTTTGCTTCGGCCTCGCAAAATAAGCTCTACTTAGCAACATGCGCTTTACCTCGATTTCGAGGGTGCTACGATCCCCCGATACGACGCGATTCGCTCGCCATATTTGGGGGGAGTGCATGGTTACGGCTTCTATTTCCGGTCGCCTCTTCACCAAGAGCGGCCTCGCAGCAATTTTTATTATGAATGCCTCGATTTTCGCTGCTACTGAAACCGCGGCTGCCGCGGACAACAAGATATTTGATGAACTGCGCTTCGGAGCGAGCGGGTCTATTCAAAGCGGATACGACCATGAAAAGGGCGTCTTCCCGGATGTCCAGGTGCTGTTCAATCCGTTCGGGTACAATCCGACCGCGGATTGGAAGGATCAACTGACCCATCCGCGTATCCATCTCGGAACCTCCGTCGGCACAGCCGGTTCGGCGACGCAAGTTTATGGCGGTCTGTCCTGGACGCTCACGCATAGCAACGGCATCTTCACCGAAGTCGGTCTCGGCGGCACGATCCATACCGGCAACCTCGATGACTGGACCGAGCACGGCCCGATGCTCGGCTGCCGCCTGCTCTTTCATGAATATGCAGGCCTTGGATATAACTTCGACAGCCATTGGAACATGATGGCGCAAATTGCCCATTCCTCGCATGCCGATCTCTGCGATGGTCCGAATGGCGGGATGACGCGGGTGGGCGTCTTGGTCGGCTACAAGTTCTGATCGCCGCCAAGCGGCCACAAATGATCACGCCCGCGATTTACCTATTGTGAATCGCGGTCATTTTCCTGTCGCGCGACAGGTTCACATGCGCTAAAGAGACCCCGATCCCCTGACCGGCCTTCAAACCCTTTACAGGCAAGGACCTTCGAGCGCCCATGACCCTTTCGAATACGATCCAGATCACCCCGGAACTGATTGCCGCCCACGGCCTGAAGCCGGACGAATATCAGCGCATTCTGGATCTGATCGGCCGCGAGCCCTCCTTTACGGAGCTCGGCATCTTCTCGGCCATGTGGAACGAGCACTGCTCTTATAAATCCTCGAAGAAGTGGCTGCGCACTTTGCCGACCAAGGGACCGCGCGTCATTCAGGGACCGGGCGAAAATGCAGGCGTGGTCGACATCGATGACGGTGATTGCGTTGTCTTTAAGATGGAGAGCCACAACCATCCGTCTTATATCGAGCCCTATCAGGGTGCGGCGACCGGCGTCGGCGGCATCCTGCGCGACGTCTTCACCATGGGCGCCCGCCCGATCGCGGCGATGAACGCCCTGCGCTTCGGCGAGCCGGATCATCCTAAGACCCGCCACCTCGTTTCCGGCGTCGTCGCCGGCGTTGGCGGTTACGGCAATTCCTTCGGCGTACCGACAGTCGGTGGCGAAGTCGAGTTCGACGCGCGCTATAACGGCAATATCCTCGTCAACGCCTTTGCGGCCGGCCTTGCGAAATCAAACGCCATCTTCCTGTCGGAAGCCAAGGGCGTCGGCCTGCCGGTCGTCTATCTCGGTGCCAAGACCGGCCGTGACGGTGTCGGCGGCGCGACCATGGCATCGGCGGAATTCGACGAATCGATCGAAGAAAAGCGCCCTACCGTTCAGGTCGGCGACCCCTTCACCGAAAAGTGCCTGCTGGAAGCCTGCCTTGAGCTGATGCAGACCGGCGCCGTCATTGCCATCCAGGACATGGGTGCGGCCGGCCTCACCTGCTCTGCCGTCGAAATGGGCGCCAAGGGCGACCTCGGCATCGAGCTCGATCTCGACAAGGTGCCGGTGCGCGAAGAGCAGATGACGGCCTATGAAATGATGCTGTCGGAAAGCCAGGAGCGCATGCTCATGGTGCTGCAGCCGGAAAAGGAAGCCGTGGCCAAGGCGATCTTCGTCAAGTGGGGCCTGGATTTCGCCATCGTCGGCAAGACCACCGACGACCTGCGCTTCCGCGTCATCCATCAGGGCGAGGAAGTCGCCAATCTGCCGATCAAGGATCTTGGCGACCAGGCTCCGGAATATGACCGTCCCTGGCGCGAAGCCGACAAGCGCGCCGCCCTGTCCGCCAATCTCGTCGCAGCCCCCGAAGATTACGGCCAGACACTGCTGTCGCTGGTCGGCTCGGCCAACCAGTCCAGCCGTCGTTGGGTTTACGAACAATATGATACGCTGATCCAGGGCAACTCCCTGCAGCTTCCGGGCGGCGACGCCGGCGTTGTCCGCGTCGAAGGTCATCCGACCAAGGCGCTTGCCTTCTCCTCCGACGTCACGCCGCGCTATGTCGAGGCCGATCCGTTCGAAGGCGGCAAGCAGGCCGTCGCCGAATGCTGGCGCAACATCACCGCGACAGGTGCTGAGCCGCTGGCCGCGACTGACAATCTGAATTTCGGCAACCCGGAAAAGCCCGAGATCATGGGTCAACTCGTCGGCGCCATCAAAGGCATCGGCGAAGCCTGCCGCGCGCTCGACTTCCCGATCGTCTCGGGCAATGTCTCGCTCTATAACGAGACCAACGGCGTCGGGATCCTGCCAACCCCGACGATCGCCGGTGTTGGCCTCTTGCCGGATTGGCAGGCGATGGCACGTATTGGTTCTGCCTCCGAAGGCGATCGCATTATTATGATCGGCGTCGATGGCAGCCATCTCGGCTCTTCCATCTATTTGCGCGATATCCTCGGCTCGACGGACGGTCCGGCCCCGGAGGTCGATCTCTTCGCCGAACGCCGCAACGGCGATTTCGTCCGCTCCGCCATCCGCAATGGCCAGGTCACCGCCTGCCACGACATTTCGTCGGGCGGTCTCGGGCTGGCACTCGCCGAAATGGCCATGGCCTCGGGCAAGGGCCTGAACATCGATCTTGGAGAGTGCAAGGGCCTATCGCATGCCCTGCTTTTCGGTGAGGATCAGGCGCGCTATGTCATTGCCGTGCCCGCCGATGTCGCCGATTTCGTCTGCATCAACGCCGAAAGCGCCGGTGTGCCTTTCCGTCGTCTCGGCACAGTCGAGGGTGACGCGCTTGCCATTGACGGCCTGCTTTCCGTTTCCGTTCAGCAGTTGCGTCAGGCGCATGAATCGTGGTTTCCTGCCTTCATGGATGGCAGCGCGCTCGCTGCTGCCGAATAGAATGAGGTAAATCACTGATGCCAATGAATCCCGGCGATATCGAAGACATGATCAAGGCCGGCATTCCCGGTGCCAAGGTGACGATTCGCGACCTGGCCGGGGATGGCGATCATTATGCCGCCGAAGTCGTGGCCGAAGCCTTCCGTGGCAAGAGCCGCGTGCAGCAGCACCAGATGGTCTATGACGCATTGAAGGGCAATATGGGCGGCGTGCTGCACGCCCTCGCGCTGCAGACCTCAGCGCCCGACTGAGGAAATCCGGACGCTGTCACTGCCGGGGCCGAAAGCCAGCTCCGGCATATCTGTCTGCGTGAACGCAGCAAAACTGGATGCCGGCAACGGCCCGGCCGTCAGAAGCGTGAAATCGAAGGGAGCTCGGACATCCGGTCCGAGCACATATTGCCGGTGTACGCGCAGGAAATCGCGCTTGATCTTGGCATAGTGCTTCGACGACAGCATCTTCTTGAAGCGAATGAACTGGATCGTGGCCTGCGGCGCATCAGCATGTCCGCAGACCGCGGCGACTTTGGCTTTGTAGAAATGGATCGCATCCGTCAGACAGTGAACGTCGAGCCAGAAGATCTCCTGACAACGGGCCAATAGGCCTACTCGCGAACGCAGCGTCACGGCCGGCCGCATCAATGCACATTGCAGGATGGCGCTGCCAAGTGTCGTGAACACGATGCGTTTGCCCTGAAACAGCGCCGGCTCCCGTTCGAGCAACAGCCCGATCACATGCGCGGCAACACTCGATCCCATGCTGTGCGAGGAAATGACATACTCATCCACCGGCTCATCAAGCGCCTGACGCGCGCTGATAGCACAGGCTTCGATCCATTGCTCGGCGCCAATGCCATTCAGCCCCGCCATGGCGACAGCCATCTCCCAGTCGGCGAAGAGATGCAGCGTGTGCAGCCGCTCGGCCTGGGGCAGGAAGACGTAGATGAAGAAGGCCACCGCCAGCGCGATGCTGCCGATATGGCTCCAGGACGGAAGCCCGAGGAGAGAGGGCAGAACGGCGATGGACAGGCTGAAGAGCAGCCCGACCAGCATCAACAGGAACGGGAAGATAAAAAAGAGACCGAAGCGCCAAGCGTGCCGGAAATAGCCCGTCATGCCACCGGAGGCCACAACCCTCCCGGCTGCGAGATAGCCTTGCCGCAGTCGCGTGAAAAACGGCCTGCCATTGAGCTTTGCGACCAGATCATTGTGATCGAGGATATGGACGCGGCTATGGGTCTGCCAATCCGCGCCCTTGGAATTCACATCGAAATACGGCGCCCTGCCGAAGTTTTGCAACGAATCGACGGCCACCGAAAAATCCCATGCGGCGGCACTTTGCTTCGCCGAACGCTCATAACGCGCCCTATGCAAGGACGCATCCAAAGGCTCAAAGCCAGGGAAGTGAAGGACCACCCTCTTTTCAACGTTACGCATAATGTACTTGGTTCCCCGGCGCACGGACGGCATCGCATCGATATCAGAGACCGCCAACATCATGGCCAGCCGGCTTTTTCATGGCAGACCGCGATGAAAACTGGCGAAGAAGTTCTCACGGCATGATTAAGGAAGCCTCTACGTCAGCTACGTCAGCACTCCCGGCCTGAATAGGGCGAGTAATCGGCGCAGGGATCGGCCGGCGGCGCGGTCATGATCCTATGGATCGCCTGGGGCTGCGGCTGAACCTGCGGCGCCGCTGTCGTGGTCGTCGCACGGTAACCAAAGGCAATACTGAGCATAAGAACGATGGCGCTGACCGTGACAGCGCTATTCAGTATCGATGCCTTGGGGGTTCGGACATGCTCATAATATTCCCGCTCGCCGTCGCTCGTCTCGCTGGAACCGTAAAAATCGCGTTCCTCGCCGACCTGGCCGTCAGAATAGTGATGATGGCTCATGATACCCACTCCCTAAAATGCAATGCTCGCAAGGGGACAGGTACCCGTCATGCACGCCCCTACAGACGCGCCTCAAAAACTCTCTCGCCACCGAATCTAAAAAACCCAGCAGCGTAATATTAAGCGTCCCTTGCTTCTTTCTATATGTGTTGTTCGGTTTCCGAGTTGAAGAAGCGATTTCAAAACGCACTGTTCAAAAAAAGGTGATAATTCCAACGTGGCGCCATTATTCGGGACCAATGTTGCGCGAAAGCCCATTCATGCGATGAAAAACATTCGGGCACATTATTGCGGCTGGAAATCGAACCTTCTCCTTGCTATTTAAGGAAAAGATTTGGAGCTGCGGACCTTGACCCCGCATGTGAAAGGACTGGAATATGAGCGGCATCAACGAATTCATCGAAAATGAAGTGAAGACCAACGATGTCGTTCTCTTCATGAAGGGCACCCCACAGTTCCCGCAATGTGGTTTCTCGGGCCAGGTGGTCCAGATCCTCGACTACATCGGCGTGGACTATAAGAGTGTCAACGTTCTGGCTGACGCGGAAATTCGCCAGGGCATCAAGGACTATTCCAATTGGCCCACGATTCCTCAGCTCTACGTGAAGGGCGAGTTCATCGGCGGCTGTGACATCGTGCGCGAAATGTTCCAGGCGGGCGAGTTGCAGCAGCATCTTCAGGAACACGGCATCAGCGTTCGCGGCGCCGCCTGACCGGTCACCGGGCACTCTCGTCCGGTTTCCATAGTCCAATTCGATTGATAAGGCGCTGCCGCCGGGTAGCGCCTTGATATGTTTATGGGAATAAAACCGTGACGAACCCATCCCCAGCCATGTCCCATTGGCAATTGCCCATGGGCAAACGCGAGTTCATAGCGCTTGCGGCTTTTCTGATGGCGATCAACTCGCTGGCGATCGACATCATGCTTCCCGCCCTTCAGCAGATCGGCTCCTCCCTGGGCGTCGAAAACGAGAACCACCGTCAATATGTGGTGACCGCCTATCTGATCGGTTTCGGTTCGGCGCAGCTTTTCTATGGCCCCTTGTCGGACCGATTCGGCCGCCGCCTGCCGCTGCTGATCGGCCTTATCGTCTTCATCGTCTCCGCTTTCGGCATCGCACTCATCCCGTCCTTTGCGGGCCTGCTTGCCCTCCGCTTCATCCAGGGCCTAGGCTCGGCGGCAACGCGCGTCATCACCATTTCCATCGTCCGCGACATCTTCGGCGGCCGCCAGATGGCCGAGGTCATGTCGCTGATCATGATGGTCTTCATGATCGTTCCAGTCATTGCGCCGGGAAGCGGCCAGATCATCATGCTGGTGAGCACCTGGCACATGATCTTCGTCTTCATCGCCACCATGGCGACCCTCGTTGGCATCTGGATGTATTTCCGCCTGCCGGAAACACTGAAGCCAGAGAATGTCCGGCCCCTGACCGTAAAGTCCGTCGCTGCTGGCTTCCGCATGGTTCTCACGAACCGTGTCGCGCTGTGCTATACGCTCGCCAGCACCTTCCTGTTCGGCGCGCTGTTCGGCTTCATCAATTCGGCACAGCAGATCTATAGCGGCATTTATGGACTGGGCGTCTACACACCCGTCGCCTTTGGCGGCGTGGCGGTGTTCATGGCCCTGTCGTCCTTCATCAATTCGCAGCTCGTCGGCCGCTTCGGCATGCGGCGGCTGTCGCATGGGGCACTCTTCGGCTTCTGCCTCGTCACCTTCATCTGGTTGATAGTGCAGCTTTACGGCCCCGCGCCGATGCCCTTCCCGCTGTTCATGGTCTTTTTCGCGCTGGCGATGTTCCAATTCGGCCTGATCGGCTCGAATTTCAATTCGCTGGCGATGGAGCCGCTCGGCCATGTCGCAGGCACCGCCTCCTCCGTACTCGGTTTCATGAGCACGGTCGGCGGCGCATCGATTGGTGCCGGCATTGGCCAGTATTTCAACGGCACGGCAACGCCAATGGTCGTCGGCTACTTCACCGTCTCACTGATCGGCATCGTCTTCGTGCTGATTGCCGAGAAGGGACGCCTCTTCCAGCCACACAATGCGCCACCGCCGGCCGATCAATCCCTCGCCCTTCATTGACAGGCATTTTTACATGATCCCGCCCCAAGCAAAATCAGCGGAGCCCACCGGCTCCGCGCGTATCGGCCTCGGCATCGTCGAATTCGTCATCATCATCGCACTGATGACGGCGAGCATTTCACTCGGCATCGACAGCATGCTGCCGGCCTTGCCGAATATCGGCCATTCGCTGGCAGTCGCCAATCCCAACGACACGCAGATGGTCATTGCCGTCTACTTTCTCGGCTTCGGCATCTGCCAGCTATTTTTCGGCAGCCTGGCCGACGCCTATGGCCGGCGGAATATCCTGCTGGGCGGTCTTGCCTTCTATACGGTGGCGCTGTTTGCCGCCGCCTGGAGCGGTAGCCTGACCATGCTACTGGTGCTGCGCTTCACCCAGGGCGTTGGCGCCGCAGCCGTGCGGATCACCACGCTGGCAATCGTGCGCGATTGCTTCGGCGGCCGCGAAATGGCGCAGGTCATGTCCTACGTCACCATCGTTTTCATGATCATGCCGATGGTCGCGCCTGCCGTCGGTCAGCTGATCGTCGCCTATTCGAACTGGCAATGGATCTTTATCGCGCTCGGCATCACCAGCGCTATTCTCCTTCTTATCGCATTCTTTCGGATGAAGGAGACACTGCCGGACGATGAGCGACTGCCGCTCTCCGTCAGTTCGGTCATATCCGGCTTCAAGACGGTGCTGACCAACCGCATCACCTGCGGCTACATGATCGGCCTGACGCTCTATACCGCCGTTATCTGCGCCTACATCGTCTCGGTTCAGCAGGTGTTCGGCGAGGTCTATGGCCTCGGCGAGTGGTTTCCGATCGCCTTCGCCGCGACAGCGGCGGGCACAGCGGTTGCGCAGTTCGCCAACGGCTATTTCGTTCGCAGCTTCGGCATGCGGCGCATCTCCCATGCCGCCATGATCATCTTCACATTGCTTGGAGCCTTCGGCTATGTCGTCGGAATGGCCGGCATGCCGAGTTTCGTGTTCACCTATGTTCTGATCTCGGTGATGCTGATGATGTTTGCGGTCATCACCACCAATATCATGGCCATCAGCCTCGAGCCGATGGGACATCTGGCGGGAACTGCCGCCTCCATAACCAGCTCGGTTTCCACCACCGGCGGCGTGATTCTTGGCGGCATTGTCGGCCAGATGTTCAACGGTACGCCCCAGCCGTTAATCGCCGGCTTCACCATTTTCGGTGCGCTATCGATCCTTGCGACGCTTTGGGCGGAAAGAGGCAAGCTGTTCACCCATCCCGGCGACAGCCCGAAGCTGGAGCCCGGCATTGGTCACGTCTGATCAGGGATCTCCGGTGCGGCGGCTAATCAAATGTCGCCGCGCGGACGCCTGACCCAGCGCATAGCGGCAACGATGGCCAAGCCCAGCAGTGGCCATATTGCCCACGGCGTTCCACGCCAGGACAGAAGGTTGATGCCGATGAGACCGACACCGATCACGGCGAAAGTGGCAAGCTGAGAATCTATCTGCCTGTTCGTTCGTGCCCATCGTAGGCCTGCGGCGAAGGCAAGACCGAGCAAGGGCCATCTTGCCCAAAAATCGCCATGCCAGGTGAATGCGTTGACCGCCAGCACGGCAATCGCAGCCACCGCCAGCGTACCGTAAACCTGGGCGAATCCCGCAGCAGGTCCGGCGTTCGCCGCCGCTGGAGCTCGAACCTCTTCACGAATGCTGCGAGGCTCCGGCGAGGCACTGGCCGCCTGCGGCGCGCCGATCCGCACAGCATAGCTCGCCACGCCGCCGTCGATATTCTTGACCTCCAGCTGGCCAAGAAAATCGAAGCCGACAGCAACCTTGTTGCGAACCTGGTCATAAACCGTGTTGGAAATCACGATGCCGCCAGCCGCCGCGCAGGCCTGAAGGCGCGCGGCGATGTTGACGCCATCGCCATAAAGATCGTTGCCTTCGGCAATCACGTCGCCGAGATTGAGCCCGATGCGAAACAGCATCTGCGTATCCGGATCGCTTTTTGCATTGTAGCCAGCGAGTTCATTCTGGACATCAACCGCCGCGCGCAATGCCTCAACAACACTGGGGAATTCGGCGAATACCCCATCCCCCCAAGTGTTGACGACACGACCACCATGCGCTTCGATGAGGCGCGCCATGGCATCGCGATATCGTTTGAGCGTTGCGAGCGTGCCTTCCTCGTCGTTTCGCATCATGCGGGAATAATCCTGCACGTCGGCACAGAAGATAGTGGTCAGCTTGCGGCTCGTCTCGGACATCGGCCTCATCCCAGCGGCAAACTCCGCCAGAAGACGGTTGCCTGTCGCGGGTGAAGATAACGCTGCGCCCACGACTTTCCAAGAGGCACCATCTCAGACGGTGAAGACCTCTTGCCGCAGCAGGTCCCATGACGGCTTGTCCACAGCAACCAACAACCCGCCATCAAGATGATGCGGGAGATAGGACGAACCGTCGAAGCACCTGACATAGGCGCCGGCTTCCTCGGAGATCAGCGCGCCAGCGAGGTGATCCCAGGGCATGAGCTTATTGTACATGAGATAGTGGACATGCCCGCCGGCAAAGGTGCGGTATTCATGGGCCGCACAGCGATAGTTGGTGATAAACCGCACCTTGGCGAGGTTGCCCAGGATTTCGGCACGTTTGCCCGGCGGCAGATAACCGGTGGAGGCCATGCCGACCATCTCCTCCAGGGCAACTGGCTTTGCTACGGAGAGGCGCTGCGCCTCGCCATTCGGCCGGCGCAGCCACGCGCCACCGCCCTTTTCGGCCAGCACCCAATCATCGCCCATCGGGTCGAAGATGATGCCCGCCACGGTCTCGCCCTTAGAAACCACCGACGCCATGACGCCGAATGCTGGAATGCCGGCGGCGAAATTGAACGTGCCGTCGACAGGATCGACGATGATGGCCAGATCCGCGCCCTGCAGCTTGTGGAGCAGCGCCGGATCGGCGGCAACCGATTCCTCGCCGATAAACAGCGCCTCGGGCCACAACCGCGCCACCTCGGCCTTGATCATCCGCTCGGCCTGTTCATCCGCTTCCGTCACCAGATCGGTCGCCTCGCTCTTGGCGCGGACGTCATTGCTGCCAAGTCTACGGAAGCGCGGCAGGATCTCCGCCTTTGCCGCCTGGCGCAGCAGATCGGCAAGGGTCGTCACGTCAACATGTGATGTCATGGTGCAGTCCTTTCCTGTCAGGCGCCGACGATCTCGCGGCGGATGATCCGCCAGCTTTCCTCATCCGGAGCCGAAATAATGCCACCCGTCGTCTCGCCGGGCCGGTAGGGTGTGCCGTCAAATTTCGCCGTGAAGCCACCGGCTTCCTGGTGCGCGAGCACGCCGGCCAGATGATCCCAGGGCATCAGTTTCGAATGGCCGATGAAATGGATCCTGCCGGAGGCAACCATCCAATATTCATAGGCCGAGCAGTTCAACGCAAACCCCATGCGTATCTTCGCCATATTGGCGCTGATGCGGGACCGGTCCGGCTCGTCCATATGGCTCCAGGAGATCAGGCCGGTCATATCGCTCAATGGAACGACCGGGGCGACTGCAAGCCGGCTTGCCTGCCCGTTACGCCGCCGCAAATAGGTGCCGGCACCTTTCACAGTGGTAACGGTATCGCCGAGCACAGAATCATGGATGATCCCGGCGATCGTCTCGCCCTTGGCGACGACGGCGAGGATCGTTCCGAAGACCGGCAGGCCGGACGCGAAATTGAAGGTGCCGTCGACAGGATCGATGACAAAGGCAAGGTCCGCATGCGCCAGCGCCGGCACGACGGATCTATCCGCCTCGTAGGTTTCCTCGCCGACCACGAGCGCGCCGGGAAAGCGTGCTTTCAGCGCCGCCGTGATGCGCTTCTCCGTCAACAGATCGGCTTCCGTTACCAGATCGACGGCGGAGGTTTTTTCGGAAATATCGCCTGCTTCGAGATTGCGGAAGCGCGGCATGATTTCAAGCGCCGCAGCCTCGGCCACGGTCGCCATCAGATAGTCGAAGTCTGGATCGGAGAGGGTCATCGATGATCTCTGCAGAAAGAGGATGGCTCCCCTTATGCCCGATTCGATGACAGCCTTGTGGCAAAACCAATTAAATCGAGTGCAGGCGACGACTTAGGGCTTTTGCGCCATCAACGCCGCAAAATCGAAAAGCTTGGGATCGAGCAAATGCGACGGGTTCACATGCGCCAGAGCCCGCAGCATCGTATCCTTGCGGCCCGGCATGCGACGCTCGATATCACCAAGCATCTCTTTCATCGCATTGCGCTGCAGGCCGTCCTGCGAGCCACAGAGATCGCAGGGAATGATCGGAAACTGCATGGCGGCGGCGAATTTGGCAAGATCGTCCTCGGCGGCGTAGGCGAGCGGGCGCAATACCATCAGGTCGCCCTCATCATTGAGAAGCTTCGCCGGCATCGAGGCCAATCGGCCGCCGTGGAAGAAATTCATGAAGAAAGTCTCGAGAATGTCCTCGCGGTGATGGCCAAGTACCAGCGCGTCACACCCTTCTTCGCGGGCGATGCGATAGAGGTTGCCGCGACGCAAGCGCGAACAGAGCGAGCAATAGGTCGCACCCGCCGGCACCTTTTCCTTCACGATCGAATAGGTGTCGCGATATTCAATGCGGTGTTCGACGCCGATTTTCGTCAGATATTCCGGCAAGACATGCTTCGGGAAATTCGGCTGGCCCTGATCGAGATTGCAGGCGATCAGCTCCACCGGCAGCAGGCCACGCCATTTGAGATCGAGCAGGATCGACAGCAGCCCATAGGAATCCTTGCCGCCGGACACGCCGACCAGCCAGCGCTTCTGGCCCTTCAGCATCTGGAAATCGTCGAGCGCCTGGCGCACCTGACGCAGCAGGCGCTTGCGCAGCTTGTTGAAGGAGACCGAACGCGGTGCGTCGGCGAACAGCGGATGGGCAGCATTACCGCCTTCTTCCGCCTCAGTATCGAATTCATCCGCCACTGTCGTTGCGATATTCATCTTGTCATCCCTCAGGCCTTGCCACGCTGATAGCAGAAAGCGCAGTCAAAGACACGGCATCAATCGCCGAAGACCGACCAGCCGGTCCGCGCGGCAAGCATCTCCAGCGCCACCGCGCCGAGTTGCGAATTACCGACCTTGTTGAGGCCCGGCGACCAGACCGCGATGGAGCCAATACCCGGCGCCACCGCCAGAATGCCGCCGCCAACGCCGCTCTTGCCGGGCAAGCCGACGTGATAGGCGAAATCCCCGGAACCGTCATAATGACCGCAGGTCAGCATCAGCGCATTGATACGCCGCGCCCGCTTCGGCGAAACGACGGAATGGCCGGTGATCGGATTGGTGCCGCGCGCCGCGAGATAAAGCCCAGCCTTGGCGAGCTGCTGGCAGCTCATCGACACGGCACATTGATGGAAATAGACGCCGAGCACATGTTCGACGGGATGGTCGATATTCCCGTAGGCGCGCATGAAATTGGCGAGCGCGAAATTACGGAATCCGGTCTGCGTCTCCGAGCGTGCCACCTTGTCGTCGATGGTGATCGACTCGTCGTCGGCGACATAGCGCACAAAGCGCAAAAGCTCGCCGATCGCCTCGCGTGGCGCGTGGCCCGACAATACGACGTCGCTGACGGCGATCGCACCGGCGTTAACGAAAGGATTGCGCGGAATCCCCTCTTCGCGCTCAAGCTGGACGATGGAGTTGAACGCGGTGCCGGAGGGCTCGCGGCCCACCCTGTTCCACAGGCTCTCACCCACCTTGCCGAGCGCCAGCGTCAGCATGAAAACCTTGGAAATGCTCTGGATGGAGAAAGGCACATCGGCATGGCCGACGCTATGGATATTACCATCCACCGTTGCGATCGCCATGCCGAATTGGTTCGGATCGACCTTGGCAAGCTCGGGAATATAGTCCGCAACCTTGCCCTCGCCGAGACGCGGCGAAAGCTCAGCATGGATGCTATCGAGAACTGCCTGCAAATCCGCCATGATGATCTCCAGAAAGAAAAAAAGCCGCCCAGAAGGAGCGGCTTTTCCATTCGTAAGAAAGATATCCGCTGATTAACGCGAATAGAATTCGACGACCAGCTGCGGTTCCATGACGACTGCGTACGGTACGTCAGCGAGGGTCGGAACGCGAGCGAAGGTCGCAACCATCTTGTTGTGGTCAACTTCGATGTAGTCCGGAACGTCACGCTCTGCGAGCGAAACCGATTCCAGAACGATCACGAGCTGCTTCGACTTTTCGCGAACTTCGATAACGTCGCCAGCCTTGCAGCGGTAAGAACCGATGTTGACGCGAACGCCGTTAACCGTGACGTGGCCATGGTTGACGAACTGACGGGCAGCGAAAACGGTCGGAACGAACTTGGCGCGGTAGACGATCGCGTCGAGGCGCGATTCGAGCAGGCCGATCAGGTTTTCCGAAGTGTCGCCCTTGCGGCGGTTGGCTTCGTCGAAGGTGGCGCGGAACTGCTTCTCGCGCAGATCGCCATAGTAGCCCTTCAGCTTCTGCTTGGCGCGCAGCTGCACACCGAAGTCCGAAAGCTTGCCCTTGCGGCGCTGGCCGTGCTGGCCCGGGCCGTATTCGCGACGGTTAACCGGGGACTTCGGACGACCCCAGATATTTTCGCCCATACGGCGGTCAATTTTGTACTTGGACGATTCGCGCTTGCTCATCGCATTTCCTTTCAAAGTGTTTTAGCGGCTTGTTGCCAAACCGCGAAGGAAACACGCCCTCCTCTGAACTCCGTTTTCGAGCTCTGACAGGTTCCTCACGTTAGCGAACGGAGGAGCCACGGGACATGTCAGTGAAACACCGGACATTTCTGCCCGGCGTTGGGGCGGTCTGTAAGGGGTCGTCATGAAATTGTCAACAGCGGGAACGGCAATAACATGCCTATTCAGCGGCCGCCTGATCGCCACCATCGATATCAGGCGCATTGGCATCGCCCGGCGCGGTCTGGCTGCCGATATCCGGGAAGGCGACGATGCGTTTCCCTGAGAAATCCGTGTGAACAACAACACTGCCCTGCTCCTCAAAATAGCTGAGCAGCCGTCGGGCACGGCGGGCGGAATGGGTGCCGTAGGCCCGTGCGATGCGTGCGTCGGAAGGACAGGGCTCGCCGCAGATGGCCGCCTTGGCGAGCATCAGGAACACACCTTGCAGATCGTCTGTAACGCCAGAGGAGAGCGAAATGGCCGTGCCCCAGGCCTCGGTCGCCATGGTGGCCTCGTCGGCACCGGAGCGCACGATCGCCACACGGCGTCGGAATTCCGACAGGGCCATCGGCACGCCCGGCACCCGGCGCATGCGCAGCCGTACGAGGAATTCCTGATAGAGCACTGAATCCGTTCGAAAACCCGAGGCTGGATCGTCGAGAATTTCAGAAAGCACGGCACCTACCCGCGCCTCGCGATCTTCCGTCGACAATTCCGGCTGGCTCACCCTCGGTTCGGCAGGCGCCGCGCTGGCGGCAGGCGTGGAACGGGAAAGTTCGGCCAGAATATCCGTCGTCGGACGCGGCGCGGGCGTGGTGCGGCGAACGACCGGCCTCGAAAATTCCTCCGGGTCCGGCGTGAAGATCAGATCCTCGACATCCTGCGGCGCATCCGGCAGCGGCATCAGCTTGGGGCTGGAGGAACGCGCCGAGGTTTCGACGTTACCGATGGTGATCGGCAGCGGCCGGCGCGACAAGGCCGGACCGAGCGCGACGAAATTGCCGCGCTTCAGGTCGCGGAACATTTCCGCTTGCCGGCGATCCATGCCGAGCAGATCGGCGGCACGCGCCATGTCGATATCGAGAAAGGTGCGGCCCATCAGGAAGTTCGAGGCTTCGGCAGCTACGTTCTTGGCAAGCTTCGCCAGGCGCTGCGTGGCAATAACGCCCGCGAGACCACGCTTACGGCCGCGGCACATCAAGTTGGTCATAGCGCCGAGCGACATCTTGCGCGCGTCTTCCGAGACATCGCCACCAACCGACGGCGCGAACATCTGCGCTTCGTCGACAACAACAAGCACCGGATACCAATATTCGCGCTCGGCATCGAACATGCCGTTGAGGAAGGCGGCGGCGGCGCGCATCTGCTGCTCGATATCAAGCCCCTCCAGCGTCAGGACGCAGGAAACACGATGCTGACGGATACGGTTGGCGATGCCGGCAAGCTCAGCCTCGGTGCGCTCGCCATCGACCACCACATGGCCGAACTTGTCGGCCAGCGTGACGAAATCGCCCTCGGGATCGATGATGACCTGCTGCACCCACTGCGCGGATTGCTCCAGCAGACGCCGCAGCAGATGCGATTTTCCAGAGCCGGAATTGCCCTGTACGAGCAGACGGGTTGCCAGCAGTTCCTCGATATCGAGTTGGGCGCTGGTCCCGCCGGACGCCGTTCCCATGTCGATGCCGACCTGCAATGCAATACCCCTTTTGACAAGACTCAGATGTGGAAGCGCCCATCTTTCAGAAACGGGGCGCTTCCGTCTATCAAAGATTTCTGCGGCTTTCGCGAACGGATTTCAGAAACCCACAGGGGAATGCAATCCGGTCGCCCCTCTACCGGAAACGCAGGTTGGCGCGTGATAGCTGATCGACCGTCGTGCAGCCCATGAGCTTCATGCCGCGCTCGATCTCGGTGCGCAGCATGCCAAGTGCCCGTTCGACACCCGGCTGGCCCGCAGCCGCCAGCGGATAGAGATAGAACCGTCCGACGCCGACAGCTTTGGCGCCGAGCGACAGTGCCTTCAGCACATGCGTCCCGCGCTGAATGCCGCCATCCATCATCACGTCGATCCGGTCGCCAACCGCATCGACGATTTCGGCCAGCTGATCGAAGGCTGAGCGCGAGCCGTCCAGCTGCCGCCCGCCATGGTTGGAGAGCACGATACCGGTGCATCCGATCTCGACGGCGCGCTTGGCATCCTCCACGGACATCACGCCCTTGAGGCAGAATTGCCCACCCCAATGCCGTACCATTTCGGCAACATCATCCCAATTCATCGAAGGATCGAGCATTTCGGTGAAATATTTGCCGATCGACATCGCCCCGCCGCTCATGTCCACATGCTCGTCGAGCTGCGGCAGACGGAATTTCTCGTGGGTGACATAGTTCAAGCCCCATGCTGGCTTCATGGCGAATTGCGCCAGGCCAGCAAGGTTGAGCTTGAAGGGAATGGAGAAACCGGTGCGCAGGTCGCGCTCGCGGTTCCCCCCGGTGATGCTGTCGACAGTCAACATCATCACATTGACGCCGGCATCCTTCGCCCGCTGCATCATGGCGCGGTTAAGCCCACGATCCTTATGAAAGTAGAATTGGTAGACCTGCGGTCCCTGATGCTTCTTGCGTACCTCTTCAAGGCTGACCGTGCCGAGCGAGGAGACGCCGAACATGGTGCCCATGGAAGACGCCGCGGCCGCAACCGCGTTTTCGCCCTGATGGTGGAAGAGCCGCTGCAAGGCCGTCGGCGAGCAGTAGAACGGCGTTGCCAGTTTCTGCCCCATCACCGTGACGGACATATCCACGCTGCTGACGCCACGCAGGACATTAGGAACTAGATCGCAGTTTTCGAAGCTTGTCGTGTTCCGGCGAAGCGTCACTTCGTCGTCGGCAGCGCCATCGATGTAGTTGAAAATCGGACCTGGAAGACGGCTTTTCGCCAAGGCTCGGAAATCATGGAAATTATAGCAATCAGTGAGGCGCATGATTTGCCTCGACGGTGAAACCGCAATGCTTTTCAAAAGGCATCAAATATCGTCCTCCCAATACCGCCCTCACACTGCTCTATAAGCGATGCAACCGTGCTTCCCACTTATAGAGCACGTCAGGCTCCTTCTCCTCATTGCCCGCCCCGTCCGACTCGTCAACAACCAAGAAGCCGTGTTTCTCGTAAAAATGGCGTGCCGCGACATTTCGCTGAAATGTCCAGAGCGAAAGCGACGGATAGGCGGCTTTCGCGACCTCCAGCAATCTGGTGCCGATACCGCGACCCTGTGCCTCGGGCAGGACGTAGAGCTGATCGATCCAATCCTCGAGAAAGGCGATGACGCCGACGAGGCGACCACCCTCTTCCGCGCCCCATATCTGGCAATCCTTGAAGACGACCGCGCTCCAGAAGCCGACATCCTCTTCCGACGTGTGAAGCCCCGACAGCGTTGGAAGCCGGTCGTCGAAGGCGGCTCGATGGACCCCAGCCGCAGCCGGCATGTCAACGAGATCGAGTTTCCGCAATGAAATCGTGCCAGCCATATCGTTATGCCCTCAACCCAAAGCCCTGCATCAGCCGTCTTGTCGGAAAATCCGGCGTGCCGGAGGTGAAGACGGCGAAATCGTAAGTGTCGGGATGAACGGCATCGGCCACCTGCGGCACCAGGCTGCGGGCGCGGCGCGCGATCGCCTCGGCAGGATCGAGCCAATCGACCGGCCAGGGCGCAAGCCTGCGGAAGATATTGGCCATGAAGGGATAATGCGTGCAGGCAAGCACGACGATATCGGTCTTGCGGCCATCCATCTCGACAAAGCACTGGCCGACCTCGGCGAGCACCGCATCGTCGGAAACTGTGCCGCCGCGAATATAGGCCTCCGCTATGCGTGCCAGATTTTCCGAGCCGACGAGCCGGACATGGCATTGCGTCGCGAAGGACTGGATGAGATCGCGCGTATAGGCGCGCTTGACGGTGCCCGGCGTCGCCAGGACCGAGACCAGACCGGACCGTGTCCGCTCCGCCGCCGGCTTGATGGCCGGCACCGTGCCGACGAAGGTCATTTGCGGGAAAGCGGCGCGCAAATCGGCGCCGACAAGCGTGAAGGCGGTATTGCAGGCGATGATGCAGATTTCCGGATCGTAATCCGCCAAAAGCTTGGCGAAGAGACCAACGATGCGCTCGCGCAGCGCCTGCTCTTCCCAGTCGCCATAGGGAAAACCGGCATCGTCGGCGACATAGATGAAACCGCGCTCCGGCATCAACACCCTCGCCTCGCGCAGCACCGTCAGGCCACCAATGCCCGAATCGAACATCAGGACCGGTTTCAGCTCATTCGCCGTTGCTGTCATCGCTTGTGGGTTCCTTCGGTGCAGCGGAGGATCTGGGATGCGAGCCGCTGCCGCGCGGAGATTTTCGCGTGAAGCGGTCGAGGGACGAGATCACGCCGCGCAAGACGCTGATTTCCTGTTCGGTAAACGCCCGGCGCGAGAGGACTGCGCGCAGATTGTCGATCATTTTGGGCTTTTTCCCGGCAGGATGGAAATAGTTGCGCGCATCCAACGCCTCTTCTAGCTGATCGAACAGACCGAAGAGCTGCTCCTTGGTCGAGGGCCGCTGCTCCATCGCCTGGAACGGCACGGCGGCGACATCTTCCATGCCGGTCTTCATCCATTCATAGGACATCAGCAGCACGGCCTGAGCGATGTTCAGCGAGGCGAAGGCGGGATTGACGGGAAAGGTCACGATCTCGTCGGCCAGCGCAACTTCCTCGTTCGTCAGCCCCCAGCGTTCGCGACCGAAAAGGATGCCGGTACCTTCGCCCGCCTTGAATCTCGCCCGAAGCGTCTCGGCGGCAACCACCGGCGACCGCACCGGCTTGAAGCCGTCACGCTCGCGCGCCGTCGTCGCATAGACGAAATTGAGATCGGCGACCGCCTGCTCCAGCGTGTCGTAGACCTTGGTCGCTTCGATGATGTGATCGGCCTTGGAGGCGGTCGCCTGCGCCCGTTCGTTCGGCCAGCCGTCGCGCGGGTTGACGAGGCGAAGCTCGGCGAGGCCGAAATTCGCCATGGCGCGCGCCACCATACCGATATTCTCGCCCATCTGCGGCTCGACCAGAATGACGGCCGGCCCTTCGGCCAGAAGTTGACGCTCGCTATTCGTGCCTGCCATGACGCCTTTCCCCACGCGCGCACCTTACCGCGCAAATCAAGGTCGCAATAACGAGACAGGCGGCAATCGGCAAGACTTTTGAGCCTCGAGCCGTTCAGTCCGGAAAGGAGATTATTTCTGATCCGGCTGTTTCTGCTGCTGATCCGCCGACTGCTGCTTGACGATATCCTGCATGACGGATTTCAGCGAATTGGACTGACCGCCCTCGTCGACGGTGATGATGTCGTCGATGACCGGCTTGCCTGCCTCCTGAATGACCTCGAAACGTACCGTGGTCACCGCCTGACTGTTGGCGTCAGAGCCCTGGCAAGCCAACGACTTGAAGGTCGCGACCACCTCCGTCGTATCACCCTTGGGGGCCTGCGCGGCGATATTCATATCCTGTAATGGACACGCATCCTGACCGCCGACAATGACATCATAGTCGAAGGGCGAAATACCGTCTTCGTCAACGGCTGGAAACTGCGCCGCCGCCTTGTATTTCGCAATGAGATCCTTGCTGTAGCGCTCATCCAGCTTGCTCTCGTCGAAAATATCCTGCCAGTCGCTGTCGCCGCCCGCCCAGTTGGAAACGGTAGCGTCCATCACTGCCTTGACCGGCGTCGTCACATCAGCCGCAGCAGCCGGGCCTGCACTGAGCGAGAGGGGAAGAAAAACAGCGAGAAGCGCGGCAGCGGCAATTTTCTGCATGATAAGAATCCGTAATGATCAGCGAAGCATGCGCGCGACATTAGCCGCATCCATCGCTTTGGCAATGGTCCGCCCCGGAAAAGCAAACCGCGCGATGAGGAGGATCTGATGAGCAAAAACGCCTCTTTGGCGCCTCTTTGGCTTTGCGTTCGGAACTTGCGATGCTATAGCGCTCGAGACTTCATATCACTCACGGGGACATCCGCTCCCATCAGCTTAAACGAGGCAGAAGCATGAAGAAGATCAAGGTCGCTAACCCCGTTGCCGATCTCGATGGCGACGAGATGACTCGCATCATCTGGCAGTTTATCAAAGACAAACTGATCCATCCCTACCTCGATATCGATATCGACTATTACGACCTCTCGGTCGAAAACCGCGATGCGACCAACGACCAGGTCACCGTCGACGCCGCCAACGCCATCAAGAAACACGGCGTCGGCATCAAGTGCGCGACGATCACGCCGGATGAAGACCGCGTCAAGGAATTCAACCTCAAGCAGATGTGGAAGAGCCCGAACGGCACGATCCGCAACATTCTCGGCGGCGTCATCTTCCGCGAGCCGATCATCTGCAAGAACGTACCGCGCCTGGTTCCGGGCTGGACCAAGCCGATCGTCGTCGGCCGTCATGCCTTCGGCGACCAATACCGCGCGACCGACTTCAAGTTCCCCGGCAAGGGCAAGCTGACCATCAAGTTCGTCGGCGAAGACGGCGCGGTCATCGAGAAGGAAGTCTTCGACGCTCCGGGCGCCGGCGTGGCCATGGCCATGTACAACCTCGACGAATCGATCCGCGAATTCGCTCGTGCCTCGATGATGTACGGCCTGATGCGCAAGTGGCCGGTCTACCTCTCGACCAAGAACACCATCCTCAAGGCCTATGACGGCCGCTTCAAGGATATCTTCGAAGAGATCTACCAGAGCGAATTCAAGGCGAAGTTCGACGAAGTCGGCATCACCTACGAACACCGCCTGATCGACGACATGGTCGCTTCCGCGCTCAAGTGGTCCGGCGGCTACGTCTGGGCCTGCAAGAACTACGACGGCGACGTCCAGTCCGACACGGTCGCCCAGGGCTTCGGCTCGCTCGGCCTGATGACCTCGGTTCTCTTGACGCCGGATGGCAAGACGGTTGAAGCTGAAGCTGCTCATGGCACGGTTACCCGCCACTACCGTCAACACCAGAAGGGCCAGGAAACCTCGACGAACTCGATCGCCTCGATCTTCGCCTGGACCCGCGGCCTCGCACATCGCGCCAAGCTTGACGACAATGCCGAACTCGCCAAGTTCGCCGCGACCCTCGAAACCGTGTGCGTCGATACCGTCGAATCCGGCTACATGACCAAGGATCTGGCGCTGCTGATCGGTCCCGACCAGCCGTGGCTCTCCACCACTGCCTTCCTCGACAAGATCGACGAGAACCTGCAGAAGGCCATGGCTGCCTAAGCCTCGGCAACAGCAAAGCTTATGAAAACCCGGCCTCAGCGCCGGGTTTTCTTTTGCCGGAAAAACTTGCCGCCGCCCGCTGCGGATGACAAGAATGGCAGAATAAAAGGGAGGAACGCATGACCGAGGAACTCGTTTTCTACACCAATCCGATATCGCGCGGACGCATCGCCCGCTGGATGCTGGAGGAGACCGGTGTGCCCTATCGCACCGAATATCTCGACTTCGGCACGACGATGAAGGCGCCTGAGTATCTTTCAGTGAACCCCATGGGCAAGGTGCCGGCGATCAAGCACGGCGATACCGTCGTCACCGAAGGTGCGGCCATCTGCGCCTATCTGGCCGAAGCCTTTCCGCAGGCAGGCCTTGCGCCCACCGCCGCCGAACGTGGCCGCTATTTCCGCTGGATGTTCTTCGCCGCCGGGCCGATGGAGATGGCCGTCACCAATCGTGCCCTCGGCTTCGAAATTCCGACCGAGCGCCTGCGCATGGCTGGCTGCGGCAGCCTGGACAATGTCTTCGACACGCTGGAGCAGGCGGTCACCGCTTCACCCTACATTGCAGGCGACCGTTTCACGGCCGCTGACGTCTATGTCGGCTCCCATGTCGGCTGGGGTCTCAATTTCGGCACGATCGAAAAGCGGCCGGCCTACATCGATTACTGGAGCCGCGTGAGCGACCGCGATGCCTATCGCCGCGGCAACGAAATCGACAATGCGGCGATGCCGAAACAGGCGAATGGCTGAAAAGACAAAGCTCTACAGCCATTCTCTCAAGCGAGACTACGTGCCGCTATTGCAGCGGCATGTAGATCTCGGTCAATAATTCCGTCGGCTGCACGTCGCGCGGATTGTTGAGGTATTCCTCGAACATCACCGCGTCGCGCAGCTGACGACCGGAAGCGGGCAGCCATTCGGCGTAGAGCCACTGATAGGCCTTGTACATATCGGCATAGGGGCCTTTGTGCCGCAGCACGGCGTATTCGCCACCATCGACCGTCCGACGCTCCAGCGGAGCGTTGGCGGCGACCTCCTCGCTGGCATTGACGCAAGCATAGGAGCGCAGCTTCTCCGCCGGGACGACATCCGGATCATCGAGATAGACGCCAATCATCCGCATATCGGGCCTGGCAAGGCTACGGGCATAGAGCGTACCGAACAGGATTTCGAAAGCCTGGCCGATCTGCATGTAGGGACCGGTATGGGAAACCCCGATCAGCGAGAGCGAGGGAATGGTGCGAAGCGTGACGTCGAACATGAGCTTGATCCTTCCTTGGGTGCTGGGTTCGAAGATCGTGTGACTTCCCTCATTCCGATATCGCGCCGGCGGCATGCCGTAGACGGATTTGAAGATACGGTTGAACGATTGGAGGTTGGGATAGCCCGACCGCTTTGCAATGTCGTTGACGGCAAGATCGGTGTTGACGAGATCGCCGGCGGCGCGATGCAGCCGCAACCGTTTGACGGTGGCAGCCGCCGTCTCGCCATAGATCGCCCGATAAATCCTGTGCCAATGATAGCTGGACATGCAGGCAATCTCGGCAAGTCTCTCCATGTCGAGCTCTTCGTCCAGATGCTCATGGATATAGGCAGAAACCCGCCGCAGACGGGTTTCATAAAGCGCCCATGCCGTTTCGCCGTTCAAGTCAGCCCCCTTGCAAATCGATCGGCCCCAAGGAACCATATCCCGATTTGACAAATCCTGCTGAGTTGGGTGGATGCGGAACTATTCGGTTGGGTTGGATACGCCCCGATGGTTGATAAGCTCAACTAGTTGGTAAGCGTAGAGCTTGGTGCCCACTTGGCTGACGAAGAACTCGGAATCTCCATAGAACGGTCTGTTGATCTTTGCCAACCAACTCGTCTTCAGTTGCCGTGCTTTATCCTCACGGATTTTCAACCGGACGCCCTCTGCCCTTCTGAAGTATTGAACTTTCGCACCAATGATATCACTCCAGGGTATACGTTCCTTCCCGATATCTGAAGCGATAAGGCCCTCGGGGGAAAAATCAAACGCCAAGGCCTGGCATACGCAAACGGGCACCAACACCAGAAATACCGCAGTACCCAAAATCCCGATAAAAAGAAGATAGCTGCCCAACCCTTCGCGGCAATAACCAAAGTATGCCAAGAAGGCCATAAAGGCGCCTCCCCCAAAAACAGAGAGCAATCCTTGAATAGCAGATGAGCGCGAGCGGTATAGTGTCACGTTCACGAAGCTCCTGTGCCGCGGCTATTGGGCCAACGGCCCAATCTAGCACGACCGCAACCCTTAAGCGAGTGCTGCAGCAACCGCCTCGATCGCCTCATCCGCCTTGGCACCGTCCGGTCCACCGGCCTGGGCCATGTCGGGACGACCGCCACCACCCTTGCCGCCAAGGGCGGCAGAGGCGATGCGGACGAGATCGACGGCGCTGAAGCGGCCGATCAGATCGTCGGTGACGGCAACAACCGCGCTGGCCTTGCCGTCTTCGGAAACGCCGATCAGCGCGACGACGCCGGAGCCGAGGCTGGTCTTGCCCTCATCGGCAAGACCCTTCAGATCCTTCGGATCAACGCCGGAAATGGCCTTGCCGAGGAACTTGACGCCGTTGATGTCGCGGACTGCATCGGCCGAGCCGCCCTGGCCGCCGCCCATGGCGAGCTTGCGCTTGGCGTCCGCCAGTTCACGTTCCAGCTTGCGGCGCTCATCCATCAGCGCTTCGACACGCGAAACGACATCGGTCGGCTGCACCTTCAGCGCAGTGGCAAGCGCCTTCACGCGGTCATCCTGTTCGGCCAGGTAATCACGAGCGGATTCGCCGGTGACTGCCTCGATGCGGCGCACGCCGGCGCCGACTGCGCTATCGCCCAGGATGCGGATAAGGCCGATCTGACCGGTCGCGGAGGCATGCGTGCCGCCGCAAAGCTCGATGGAATAAGGCTTGCCGGCCTTCGCACCGCGCACGCCCTGCCCCATGGACACGACGCGCACTTCATCACCATACTTCTCGCCGAACAGCGCCATCGCACCTTCGGCAATGGCATCGTCGACGCTCATCAGGCGGGTCGTGACCGGTGAATTCTGCAGCACGATCTCGTTGGCCATATCTTCAACGATCTTCAGCTCCTCAGCCGACATCGGCTTCGGATGCGAAACGTCGAAGCGCAGGCGCTCAGGCGCGACCAGCGAGCCCTTCTGCGCCACATGGGTGCCCAGCACCTCGCGCAGCGCTTCATGCAACAGGTGAGTTGCCGAATGGTTGGCGCGCAGGCGCGAACGCCTATTGTGATCGACCGTCAGAACAACGGCGTCCCCGGTCTTGATCGTGCCGTCCGAAACCGTGGCGATATGCACGAACAGGCCCTCGCCCTTCTTCTGCGTATCGCTGACCGCAAGCTTGCCGGTATCGCTGGAAATCACGCCGGTATCACCCATCTGACCGCCGGATTCGCCATAGAACGGCGTCTGGTTGACGATGATCTGCACTTTGTCGCCGGCGGACGCGCTGTCGACGGCAACGCCGTCCTTGACGATCGCCTGGATGACGCCTTCGGCAACTTCCGTATCATAACCGAGGAACTCGGTGGCGCCGTGCTTTTCCTTGAGCTCGAACCAGATGGTTTCGGTCGCCTTGTCGCCCGAGCCGGTCCAGTGCGAACGTGCCTCGGCCTTCTGCCGCTCCATCGCATCGGTGAAGCTGGAGATATCGACGCCGATGCCGCGGGCGCGCAGCGCATCCTGCGTCAGGTCCAGCGGGAAGCCATAGGTGTCATAGAGCTTGAAAGCGGTTTCGCCATCGAGGCTATCACCCTTGTGCAGCGTCGAAGTGGCATCGTTCAGCAGCGACAGACCGCGTTCCAGCGTCTTGCGGAAACGGGTCTCTTCGAGCTTCAGCGTTTCGGAGGTCAGCGCCTCAGCGCGCACCAGCTCGGGATAGGCGCGGCCCATTTGCTGCACCAGCGCCGGCAACAGCCTCCACATCAACGGTTCCTTGGCGCCCAGCAACTGCGCATGGCGCATGGCGCGGCGCATGATGCGGCGAAGCACGTAACCGCGACCTTCGTTCGACGGCAGCACGCCGTCGGCGATCAGGAAGGCGGAGGAACGCAGGTGGTCGGCGATGACGCGATGGCTGGCGCGATGCTCGCCCTCGGCCTTGACGCCGGTTGCCTCTTCCGAAGCCTCGATCAGCGCCCGGAACAGGTCGATGTCATAATTGTCATGCTTGCCCTGCAACACGGCGGCAACGCGCTCGAGACCCATGCCGGTGTCGATCGACGGACGCGGCAGGTCGACCCGCTCCTGCTTGGTGATCTGCTCGAACTGCATGAAAACGAGATTCCAGATCTCGATGAAACGGTCGCCATCCTCTTCCGGCGAGCCGGGAGGTCCGCCCCAGATGTGATCGCCATGGTCGTAGAAGATTTCAGAGCACGGGCCGCAGGGGCCGGTATCGCCCATCGCCCAGAAATTGTCGCTGGTGGGGATACGGATGATCTTGTCGTCCGAGAGACCGGCGATCTTCTTCCAGAGGTTAAAGGCGTCGTCGTCAGTGTGGTAGACCGTCACCAGCAGGCGCTTGGCGTCGAGGCCGAATTCCTTGGTGATCAGGTTCCAGGCGAGCTCGATGGCCCGCTCCTTGAAATAGTCGCCAAAGGAGAAATTGCCGAGCATTTCGAAGAAGGTGTGGTGACGGGCGGTATAGCCGACATTATCGAGGTCGTTATGCTTGCCGCCGGCGCGCACGCATTTCTGCGCGGTCGATGCCGTCGTGTAAGGACGCTGCTCCAGGCCGGTGAAGACATTCTTGAACTGCACCATGCCGGCATTGGTGAACATCAATGTCGGATCGTTGCGCGGCACGAGCGGGCTCGACGGCACGATCTCGTGACCGTTCTTCTTAAAATAGTCGAGGAAGGTCGACCGGATTTCATTCACACCGCTCATGTTTGGCCCTTCAGTATGCCTTCGGCAAGTCCTATCAAAGTCAGTGGCTTTTATCGTTCGCTCCCGGCCCTGTCCAGCCGCACAAACAAAACCGGCCGCACATCCCTTGGACAATACGGCCGGTTTTGAATTTTAGTCCTATATCAAAGCCTGGAACGGCTCCGGAAACCGCTATTCCGCGGCAGCTTCACCGTCATCGGCATCAGGCCCGCCATTCTGCAGGAAGCGATCGGCGATCAGCCCGGCATTCTGGCGCAGCGACAGTTCGATCTCGCGGGCGAGATCCGGATTGTCGCGTAGGAAGAGCTTCGCGTTTTCGCGGCCCTGGCCGAGGCGCTGGCTGTTATAGGAGAACCAGGCACCGGACTTTTCGACGATGCCGGCCTTGACGCCGAGATCGACCAGTTCGCCGGTCTTGGAAACGCCCTCGCCATACATGATATCGAATTCCACCTGCTTGAAGGGAGGCGCCATCTTGTTCTTGACGACCTTGACGCGGGTCTGGTTGCCGACCACCTCTTCGCGCTCCTTGACGGCGCCGATACGGCGGATGTCGAGGCGGACCGAGGCGTAGAATTTCAGCGCATTACCGCCGGTCGTCGTTTCCGGCGAACCGAACATAACGCCGATCTTCATGCGGATCTGGTTGATGAAGATCACCATGGTATTGGACTTCGAAATCGAAGCGGTGAGCTTGCGCAGTGCCTGGCTCATCAGGCGGGCCTGCAGACCCGGCAGGCTGTCGCCCATCTCGCCTTCGATTTCGGCGCGTGGCGTCAGCGCGGCAACGGAGTCGACGACGAGAACGTCGATGGCGCCGGAGCGCACCAGCGTGTCGGTGATTTCAAGCGCCTGTTCGCCGGTGTCAGGCTGCGAAATCAAAAGGTTCTGCAGGTCGACGCCAAGCTTGCGGGCATAGACCGGGTCGAGCGCGTGTTCGGCATCAACGAAGGCGCAGATGCCACCCTTCTTCTGTGCCTCAGCAATCGTCTGCAGTGCCAGTGTCGTCTTACCGGAGCTTTCCGGCCCGTAGATCTCGACAATGCGTCCCTTCGGCAAGCCGCCAATACCGAGCGCGATATCGAGGCTCAGGGAGCCGGTGGAAACTGTTTCGATTTCGACCACGTTCTCGTTAGAGCCGAGCTTCATGATCGAGCCCTTGCCGAACGACCGCTCAATTTGAGAGAGTGCCGCTTCAAGTGCCTTGCTTTTATCCACCGATTTGTCCTCTACAAGCCGCAAAGAATTCTGAGACATTCGATCCACCTTTAGGTTATTGAAGCCGCTCAAGCAATGTCGCCGCTGATGAGAATTGTGTACTCTATTTGTTCTCATTTCGCAAGGCCACAACAAGCGATTGAAAGAAAAAGGTAAAATGAATTCCGTTCTACATTTGTTTTCTTCTTTCATCCCAAGCACTTACGTGCCCACGCCGACCATTTCCGGCATGTTATCAACCGCTTCGATTCGCCTTTTTGGCCGCTGAGGAGATCGATATGGCGAAGAAGATTCTCGTTTTGGGCGGCGCTCATATTGATCGGCGCGGCCGCATTTTTGGCGACACGGCGCCCGGTGCCAGCAACCCCGGCGCCTGGTTCGAGGAACCAGGCGGCGGCGGCTTCAACGCGGCGCGCAATCTCGCCCGCCTCGGCTTCAATGTACGGCTGATCTCGCCACGCGGCGGCGATCCCTCAGGCGAAATGGTGGCGGAAGCCGCAAACCATGCCGGTGTCGACGACAAGCCCTTCGTCTTCCTTGACCGCAAGACGCCGAGCTACACGGCGATCCTCGAACGCGACGGCAACCTGGTGATCGCGCTCGCCGACATGGAACTCTACAAGCTGTTCGTACCGCGCCGGCTGGCGATCCGCGCCATCCGCGACGCTTTCGAAGCCACCGACCTAATCCTCTGCGACGCCAACCTGCCGGCCGACACGCTGAGCTCGATTGCCACCCGCGCAGCCACCCTCGGCAAGCCATTGGCCGCAATCGCGATCTCGCCGGCCAAGGTCGTGCGGCTGAAGCCCTGCCTTGCCGGCGTCGACCATCTCTTCCTCAACGAGGCGGAAGCCGCGGCGCTGACGGAAAGCCGGCCGGACGATCCGCGCGATTGGGTTGCCGAACTGCGCGCACTCGGCCTCAAAAGCGGTGTGATTACCCGTGGCAAGCGCGAATTGATCGCCTTCTCCGGCGACACCACCGTCAGCCTGCAGCCGCCCGTCGTCGACAATGTCGCCGATGTCACCGGCGCCGGAGATTCGCTTGCCGCCGGCATTCTTTCCGCTCTGCTTGCCGGCCACGATCTTCCCGAGGCCGTGCGCCACGGGACCGCTGCGGCTGCAATCACTGTGCAATCCCCTTTCGCCACGGCGGAAAATTTGTCGCCCGCGCTTCTGAAGGCGATGTTGGCTCTTGTTCCACAAGCCGTAATTCTGTCATGAAGCGCATTGATTTCGCATTTCCTGTTTCAGCCGATTGGACTAGACCATGACCAAGCCCATTTCCCCCCTACTGCCGATCTCCTATTCGAAGGAAGTTGCCGCCGCCAAGATGCGTGGCGCACCGCTCGTGGCTTTGGAATCGACCATCATCACCCATGGCATGCCCTATCCCGGCAATATCGAGATGGCGCAGAGCGTCGAGGCTATCATCCGCCAGGAAGGCGCCGTGCCGGCGACCATCGCCGTCATTCATGGCGTCCTGCATATCGGCCTGGAGCCGGAAGAGCTCGAAGCGCTCGCCAAGACCGAGGGCGCGATGAAGGTATCGCGCGCCGACCTCGCCTTCGCCATTGCCGAACGCCGCACGGGCGCAACAACGGTTGCCGCGACAATGATCGCCGCCGCCCGCGCTGGCATCAAGGTTTTCGCCACCGGCGGCATCGGCGGCGTACATCGCGGCGCTGAGGAAAGCTTCGATATCTCAGCCGACCTGGAAGAACTCGCCCGCACCGGCGTCATCGTCGTCTGCGCCGGCGCCAAGGCAATCCTCGACATTCCGAAGACGCTGGAAGTGCTGGAAACCCGCGGCGTTCCGGTCGTCACCTACGACAGCGCCGAATTCCCGGCCTTCTGGTCGCGCGCCTCCGGCCTGCCGAGCCCGCTGACGTTGAACAGCCCAGCGGCGATCGCCAATTTCCAGGCAACCCGCGAACAGCTCGGCATCGACGGCGGCATGCTGATCGCCAATCCGGTGCCGGAAGCAGCCGAGATCCCGCGCGAGGAAATGGAGATCTACATCGAGCGCGCGCTCGACAGCGCCGAACGCGACGAAATCGTCGGCAAGGCGGTCACTCCCTACCTGCTCAGCACCATCTTCGATCTCACCGACGGCCGCAGCCTGAAGACCAATATCGCGCTGGTCGAGAACAATGCACGCCTCGCCGCCGAAATCGCGGTTGCTCTGGCGGAATAATGTGAGTGAAGGGCAGCTCAGATGCCCTTTATGTCTGGCCCTGAGTATCAGGTTAGACAAACCCCATCTTAACTTGTTCGACAATCCGAGCGTTGGCTGCAGTGAAACAATGTTTCTACTGCAGCCTCTCCTGGAACTGATCCCTTGCGAACAAGACCGTCGCCAAAACGCAGATTGCCAGCTCGATCAGAGACGTCCAGTGAAAGACAAAGTTGAGGTACCACGGCTGATAAAGCGCCGGTACCTGAACGAGGTTGAAACCTTGGTCGCTGAAAGGAAATAGCCAGTGGATATCGGCAGCCACCGAATCTAGAGCGAGATGCAGCAATATGCTGAGCAGGCCGACCAAGACGAAGATCAACCACACACGCTTACGAAATATGACGAGCCCTAAAGCCAAAACACCTGCGATCGCGAGCCAGAAGACCGGTGTGTGCGTTATATAATCGTGGTGCTCGTGTCTTCGTTGGTCAACGAGGTAGAAGTAAGCAAGATCCGCATCCGGCAAAACCGAGCACACCAAAGCTAGGCCAACCAACGACCTTTTGTAGATGGCATCCCGTTGAATCACGAGTTTTGAAAGGATGTAGCCTGCGGGAAGATGAGCGATGAACATCTCTTAGTTGCTGCCATCTCATTGTGACTAGCTTTTGTTCGCAATTCGCGATCTCTCAGCGAGATACAGAAAAATTCTAACTAGTGATCCAAAGTTTCTCTAACAACCACCGCAAGCTGCTTCAGCGAGAACGGCTTCGGCAGGAAGCCGAATTTGGCGTCGGCGGGCAGGTTGCGGGCGAAGGCGTCCTCCGCATAGCCGGAGACAAAGATGAACTTCATATCCGGATATTTCTTGCGCAATTCCCCAAGCAGCGTCGGCCCATCCATTTCCGGCATGACGACGTCGGACACGACGACATCCACCTGGCCGTCGAGTTCTTCCATGATCTCGAGCGCCTCGACGCCAGAACCGGCCTCGTAGACCGTGTAGCCGCGTGTCTCGAGCATGCGCTTGCCGCCACGACGGACCGCCTCTTCGTCCTCGACGAGGAGTACGACAGCCGACTTGCCGGTGAGATCCGCCGGTTCTTCCGGCGGGACGACGGCAGCGACGCTCTGGTCCATCGCCGAGATATCGCGGCTCTCGGGCGACTGGCCTTCCGTCAGGGCCGGCATTTCGACGATGTGGCGCGGCAGGAAGATACGGAATGTCGTGCCTTTGCCGACTTCCGATTCCGGATGGATATAGCCGCCGGACTGCTTGATGATGCCATAGACCATGGCAAGACCGAGACCTGTGCCCTTACCCACTTCCTTCGTCGTGAAGAAAGGCTCGAAGATCTTGTCCATGATTTCGGGGGCAATACCGGTGCCGGTGTCGTTGACCTCGACCAGCACCATTTCCTCATGCGGCAGATAGGCATAGTTGAAAGCAGCGACATCGGCGGCCGGCAGATTGCGGGTGCGCAGCGTCAGCGTGCCGCCACCCGGCATAGCGTCGCGGGCGTTGACGCAGAGATTGATCAGCACCTGCTCGAACTGCGACAGATCGGTCTTCACAGGCCAGAGATCGCGGCCGTAGTCGACATCGAGCTTGACATGCGTGCCCGATAGCAACCGCTCCACCAGCATGCGCAGGTCGCCAATCACGTCGGTCAGATTGAGAATCGACGGCCGCATCGTCTGCTTGCGCGAGAAGGCGAGCAATTGCCGCACAAGGACGGCGGCGCGGTTGGCATTGCGCTTGATTTCCATCAGATCGGCGAAGCTGGCATCGGCCGGCCGGGCCTGCAGCAGCAGATGGTCGGAAGACAGCAGGATCGCGGTCAACACGTTGTTGAAATCATGCGCGATGCCGCCGGCAAGCGTGCCGACCGCATTCATCTTCTGCGTTTGCGCCATCTGCGTTTCCAGAGCCTTCTGCTCGGTCACTTCGACGGCATAGACGATGGCTGCCTCTTCCGGCGCCTCATCGGTCTGATCGATGACGGCGTTGATATAGAAGCGGAAATGCCGCGTGTCGTCCTTCGGATTGCGGGAATCGATCGGCGGGATATCGCCCTGCCGGTCCTTGGCGGCGGCCAGCGCATCTTCGAGCCGGGGCCGGTCGCTTTCGTTGACGATCGTTTCAAGCGCAGCACCGCGCTCGATATCGTCGCGCGACACGAGATCGGAGAAGAGCTTCAGGAACGGCGCATTCGTACGCAGGATACGCCCAGAACCGTCGACCGAGGCGATCGCCATCGGCGTATTGTTGAAGAAGCGGCTGAAACGCATCGCCGCGACAGAAGCCGACTGGTCGTTGTCGCCGCCATTCTGGCGCGTCAGAACGATGGTCCGGCTTTCGCCCGGCGCACCGTCGCGCATCGAGGTAACGCTGTGGACGATCTGCACCGGCAGACTCTGGCCGTTGGCGCGGCGCAGATCGAGATCGAGCGTCACCGTCTTCTTCAAGCCCGGCTCGGCCTGCACGGACTGGATCAGCGTCAGGCCCTCGCCCGCGACGAGATCGCCGACGCTCATCGAGCCCGGCGTGAATTTGGTGAGATCGAAGCCCAGCCATTCGGCAAGCGTCGCGTTCAAATAGAATATCTCGCCCTTGCGCCCAGCCGAGAAGAAACCCGCCGGCGCATGATCGAGATAATCGATAGCGTTCTGCAGCTCCTTGAAGAAGCGCTCCTGATCATCGCGTTCCGAGGTAATGTCGGTGATCTGCCAGATATGCAGCGCCTTGCCGCGTCCCTGCTCCGGCGGCAGAACGCGCGCCTTCAGGCGATACCAATGCGCGCCATTGCCATTGCCTTCCGCAAGCCCGAGCGGCTTCAGCAGCCGGAATTCCTCGGCCCCCTCCTTGCCGTCACGCAGGCCATTGGCCAGACGATAGAGCGCCTCGTTGGATTCGCGATTGCGCGACAGCAACGTTTCCAGCGATTGCACCTCGGTGGCCTTGGCCGCTCCGGTCAATCGGCCATAGGCGGCATTGGCGTAGACGATGCGGCCCTTTTCGTCCGTGATCAGCGTGCCGTCCGGATGGCTGTTCAGGAAGGAGCGCGCCAGGCTGTCGGACTGGGTCTGAGGCATCACCTCGACGAAGCCGATGATGGACGACACGAGAAAGAAAATGCCGACCATGGCAAGAATACCGAGCCCGCCAAGCACGGCCTCATTGTCGAGCTCGTCCTTGAAAACCACGAAAGCCGCCGCAGCGGCCACCAGCACCAGCGCCAGCAGAATGATGCGCAGCACGGTGCCCGAACGAACCCCGCGGTCCACCAGCGGTACGCTATACTCGTCGGACGGACGCTGCTTCGTCATGGACCCCTCGTCTCCGTCCTCCTCCTTGTCGCGTCGTGCACTTGACGGATCGCCGGAATCGGACCTTTCCGAATCATCTTTAGCAATTTGCCGCCTCAGCAAAAAGCTTTGCGGAGGCAGAAAGGCTTGTATTCACAAGGAAGAGCGCTGAACAGCGAACGATCTTATCTTGCCTCGAAGGTGGACCTGTCCATATGATTGCCTCATATCAGGACAAAGAGGAAGGCGCGCGGCCAGTCGTATACCACGGCAAGGCCGCGACATCGGGGTTAATTACGGAGTATCTCGACATGTGGGACGAAATCGCCGGGGCCTATGGCAGCCGCTTCCTTCTTGCAGCCGGTGGGGTGGGCATTGCCCTTCTCCTGCTGATCGGCATCCTTTGGATCCTGCGCAGCCGAGCGCCGTCGCCCTTCGTGCGGGGCGGAAAGAACCGCCAGCCGCGCCTGCAGGTTCTGGACGCCGCCGCCGTCGATGCCCGCCGTCGCCTCGTGCTGGTCCGGCGTGATGGCATCGAACACCTCATCATGATCGGCGGCCCGACCGATATCGTCATCGAATCCGGCATTTCCGACCCAAGCAAGGCCGCGGCACAGACGCCGATCCCGATCGAACTGCCAACCCTTGCTGAACGACGGCTGGAGCCGGTACCAGAACTCCCGCGCCTTGACCGCCAGCCGCCCGAGCCTGCGGAAGCCAAGATCGAAGCCTATCTGAAGGCCGAACCAACCGTTGTCGTCGAGCCGGCAATCGAGCGCCCACAGCCTGTTACGGCCCAGCCGCCGCGCGTACAACAATCCACAGCGGCCGTGCTGAGCGAGGCGGAGGCAGCCGAGATATTGGACGCGGCACGTCACGTCGTCCTGCCGCAGGAGCCGCCCCGCCCCGCCCCGGCAGTTGCGGCGCCACAGGCGCGTGAACCCGGCAGCGATTTCCAGCGCGTGCTGGAAGCGGAAATGGCAAACAATCTCACCGCCGAGCGGATCATTCCGAACGTGCAGCCGCAGCAGCAAATACAACAGCAACCGGCAGTCGCCCCCGCTCAACAACGCCGCGACCCGGAACTCGCGCCGATCACCGGCTCTGACGCTGCACTTCAGAAAGAGGTCGCGCGCATTTTCGGCGAAATGAGCGTCAACCGCGATAAATAGATTCCGGGCATGATACGTCGGATCTATCGGCGGGAGCACGACAATCATGAGACTATATCTGTCATCCTACCGGCTGGGCGGCCATGAAGACCGCCTGTTGGAGTTGCTGCAAGGCGGTCGACGGGCAGCGATCATTGAGAATGCGCTTGACTACATTCCCGACGAAGCGCGCAGAAAATACCAGGCCACCGTCTACGATCCGAAAGGAGAGTTTTCGGACTTGGGCATCGCGGCGGAATCTCTCGATCTGAGGCACTATTTCGGAGATCCTGATGGCCTCGAAACGACCTTGGACAAATTCGATCTCGTATGGGTTCTCGGTGGAAATTCTTTCCTACTGAGGCGCGCCATGAAGCAAAGCGGCTTTGATCACGTCATCGCCCGCCTGCTGCGTGACGACGCAATTGTCTATGGCGGGTTCAGCGCCGGAGCCGTCGTGATGGCACCGACGCTAAAGGGGATCGATCTCATGGATGATCCCGAACAGCTTGCCGCCGACTATGATCCCGAGATCGTCTGGGAAGGACTGGGGATTGTGGATTTCTCGATTGTCCCACACTATCGATCAGCTCATTCCGAGCGGGAAACGGCAGAGAACGCCGTCCGCTTTTTCGAGCAAAGCGCAATGCCGTTCCGGGCGATATCGGACGGTGAAGTGATCGTCGTCAAAGATGGAACAATTACTTTGCTTCCCATCTCGGTGCTCTCGTCACAAGTATCCGAGAACTGAGAATTCCAATCAATGCCCAGCTGAACGCAAAAAGGCACGACGGAGATTTTCGTCGTGCCTTTATTTTTTGCAGTCCGATTTTAGCCGGACAGTGACTATTCGTCTTTATAAACTTTTTCGCGGCGCTCGTGGCGTTCCTGTGCTTCGATCGACAGGGTAGCGATCGGACGAGCATCCAGGCGCTTCAGGCCGATCGGCTCACCGGTTTCCTCACAGTAACCGTAGGTGCCTTCATCGATGCGTTGCATAGCTGCATCGATTTTCGAGATCAGCTTGCGCTGACGGTCCCGAGCCCGGAGTTCGATGGCTCTGTCGGTTTCCGAAGAAGCCCTGTCGGCCAGATCTGGGTGGTTTGCGCTTTCTTCGGCCAAATGCTCGAGCGTTTCGCGCGCTTCTCTTAGGATATCATTCTTCCAGGCTACTAACTTTGCTCGAAAGTAGGCCCGCTGACGCGAATTCATGAACTCCTCGTTTTCCGAGGGCACATACTCGCTAAGATCGATCTTCTCACTCAACGCGATTCTCCTGAAGAACATCTCATATGGCGGGGTGTATATCCCAACCGATAGTATCGGTTCAAGCCAAATAGACGCTGTAAACTGATTTTTAATTTTGTCATAAAATTCGGCTAACAGTCTATTTTTTCATCATATTCTTGCGATATCGAAATTGTGCTGTTGCCGTAACCTTCGCGTGAGGGGTCGCTAAGTCCCCGTATCACCAATAGTTACGCAGTTGACGGCGCATGGGATGAAACGATACGTCAAGGGATAAATCCAGCATGGGAATTTCGCCATGACCAGCATCTCACCGCCGCCCTCCAGGATTTACCTGTTGCGTCATGCCCAGGCTCAGCACGCCGCCCCCGGCCAGCGGGATTTCGACCGACCGCTGAGCGATAACGGCTATGCAGCGGCCGAGATCGTTGCCGACAAGGCCGCCGACAAGGACTACAAGCCCGATCTCGTCATTTCCTCGACGGCGCTACGCTGCCGCCAGACCGCCGACGCGGTCCGCCGCGCCATGACCCCGCCTCCTGAATTGCGTTTCGTCGACGCGCTCTATAATGCGACGCTGGACGTCTATCTGGAAATCATCTCCTCGCAGACGACCGAGGACTCCGTGATGCTGGTCGGCCACAACCCGGTCATCGAGCAGACGCTCGAAGCCCTGATCGGCCATGATGCGCTGGTCACCGCCCTGCCCGGCGGCTTTCCGACCGCCGGTCTCGCCGTGATCGACGCCACATCCTCAGGCTGGATCCTCACGGAATTCATCACCGAATAGGGCCAGTTGGAAAATATCAGGCCAGGCGATGATTTAGCGAGTTTTGATCTATAAAGCCCGCTCATCTTTTCGGCGCTTGCATTGCTTCCTATATTGACGACCACGCTGTCATTCAGGGATCCCGCCTTGCCGCCAAGCCTGACCTCCTTCACGGACGACGCCCGGATCGCCTTCGACAACCTCGTCGACCGCACAACCGGCCTCGTCAATCCGACCATTCGTCTTGGCGTCACCGGCCTGTCGCGCTCGGGCAAGACCGTCTTCATCTCCTCCCTCGTACATAATCTCCTGAACGGCGGACGACTGCCGCTGTTCGAGCCGGTGCAATCCGGCCGCGTCTCTGCCGTTCGCCTGGAACCGCAACCGGACGACGCCGTGCCGCGCTTCCAGTATGAGGATCACATCCGCGCGCTGGTGAAAGAGCGCATCTGGCCGGATTCGACGCGAGCGATCTCGGAATTGCGCATCACGCTGGATTATCAGAGCGCCAGCGGCTGGAACCGGCTGTTCTCGCCCGGCCGCCTTTCCATCGATATCGTCGACTATCCCGGCGAATGGCTGCTCGATCTGCCGCTGCTCGCCAAGGATTACCGCACCTTCAGCGAGGAAACGCTGGCGCTGGCGCAGACTGGCGTGCGCGCCGAACTCTCTCAAAAATGGCTAGCGCTGACGCAAGCGACCGACATTGCCGCACCAGCGGACGAAATGACGGCGCGCGACCTCGCCACCGCCTTTGCCGACTATCTCAAGGCCTGCAAATCCGACGAGCGCTCGCTATCGACCTTGCCGCCCGGCCGCTTCCTGCTTCCCGGCGATCTCGACGGCTCGCCGGCGCTCACTTTCGCTCCGTTGATACCGGCGAGTGAAACGATCGCGCAGAAGGGCTCGCTCTGGGCAATGATGGAGCGACGCTACGAGGCCTATAAATCCGTCGTGGTCAAACCCTTCTTCCGCGAACATTTCGCCCGGCTGGACCGGCAGATCGTGCTTGTCGACGCGTTGCAGGCGATCAACCGCGGTCCGGAAGCAGTGCAGGATCTCGAGCGCGCATTGACCGATGTGCTTGCCTGTTTCCGTCCCGGCACCAATTCCTTGCTGTCGTCCCTGCTCGGCCGCCGCATCGACCGCGTATTGGTCGCCGCGACCAAGGCCGATCACCTCCACCATGAAAGCCATGACAGGCTGGAAGCTTTGACGCGCCGGCTGGTGGAACGTGCCATCGACCGCATCGGCATGGCCGGCGCCGGCATCGACGTCATGGCCATTGCTTCGGTGCGCGCCACACGCGAGGCAATGGTGAAACGCGATGGGCAAACCCTGCCAGTCATCGTCGGGACGCCCATGGATGGAGAAACGATTGGTGGCGAGCGCTTCGACGGTAATCGCAAGACGGCGGTCTTTCCCGGCGACCTGCCGGAAAATCCGCAATGGCTGTTCGATGCGCTTGACCCCGGCGCGACAAATGTCCATCTGCCCGAGGTGAATGTGGTCCGCTTCCGTCCGCCAGAACTGGACGAGACCGGCGGCGGCATTAAACTCTCCGTGCCGCATATCCGCCTCGACCGCGCCATGCAGTTCCTGTTCGGAGACCGCCTCGCATGACGAAGCCGACAGAAGACGATCCAAAAGGCATTTCCCGCCGTCCCGCCGCCTTTTCGCTGGAGCAAGAGGCGTCAAGGGAAGGTGCCCACATCAAAACGACAGCAGAGACGCCGCGCCGCAAGCCGCAGAGCTTCGACACTGAGATCGTTCTGACGCCGGATGAGGAAGACCCTTTCCTCAATCCCGCCCTGACAGCATCGGATGCAGAAGCCGCCATTGCCGCACCGCGCCGCCGCAGATTCTCCTTCGGCAAGGTCGCCCTCAGCGCCTTCGGCATTCTGGTGTCGCTCGCGTTCGGCCTGTGGACCGATGAATTGATTCGCAATCTGTTCAGCCGCGCCGACTGGCTGGGCTATACGGCATTGACCGTGCTCGCCATCGGCATCCTTGCGGTCCTTGCCATCGTCGTGCGTGAAACGGCCGGCATGATGCGGCTAGCGGCGGTGCAGACCATCAAGGCGGAAGCAGACGCCGCCGTTGTGGAGACGCGCCCGACGCGCGCGAAAGCGCTGGTCCAGCGTCTCTGCACTCTCCTCGAAGCCAATCCGGCAACGGCAAAGGGTCGCGCCACGCTGAAAGCCGCCGAAGACGATATCATCGACGCGCCGCACCTCATCGACCTTGCCGAACGCGAACTGCTCGGCCCGCTCGACCGCAGCGCCCGCGTGCTCATTCTCGGCGCGTCGAAACGCGTCTCCGTCGTCACCGCCGTCAGCCCACGCGCGCTGGTGGATATTCTCTACGTCCTCTACGAATCAGCCAAATTGGTCCGCGCCATGGCGGAGCTTTATGGCGGCAGGCCCGGCGGGCTCGGCATGCTCAAGCTGATGCGAGATGTGCTCGCCCACCTCGCCGTAACCGGCTCCATCGCCGTTGGCGACAGCATCGTACAGCAGTTGATCGGCCATGGCCTGGCCTCGAAACTCTCGGCTCGACTGGGCGAAGGCGTCGTCAACGGCATGATGACAGCACGCATCGGCATCGCCGCCATGGATCTCTGCCGACCCCTATCCTTCAAGGCATTGAAACGGCCGGGCATCGGTGATTTCGTCGGTGATCTCGCCCCGAACATCACCGGTCGCTGAATGCTGTAGACGCCCCCAAAAGCGGCTTTCTCCTGCATAAGAAACCAAGCATTAACCATTCTAAGGCAAAAGTGGACACTAGTTTCAGGTTCCTCTTCGTTAGGGAATGTCCATGCTTTCGCGCCAGTTTCTTCTTGTTAGCGGCTTTGCCGCCGCGGCCCTTTCCTTAGGTGCCTGGGTACATTCAGCCGATGCTGGATCCCGTGATAAGGCCTTCTTCCAGTCCGTCGCCGGCTCCTGGCGCGGCCCGGGCGAAATCGTCGCCGGCAAATACAAGGGCACGAAGTTCACTTGCAATCTGACAGGTCAGGCGCTCGACAGCGGCACGACCGGCGTCAAGCTCGACGGCACCTGCCGCGTCGGCGTCTTCCAGCAGCCGATGTCGGCCGAAATCACCCAGAATGGCGGCAGCTATAATGGCAAGTTCCTGGACGGGGCGGCAGGCAAGGGCCTCGACATCACATCAGGCACAGTCAGCGACGGCACGGTTGTCCTCGGCCTCAACCGCCAGAAGCTGAACGGTGCCATGATCGCCCGCGTTACCGACAACAAGTCGATGAACGTCACGATCTCGGTCAAGGTCGGCGAACAGATGGTGCCGGTGATCGGCGTCACGCTTCAGCGCGCCGATGTCGACCAGATGGCCGTGGGCTCGATCCAGTAAGATACTGGCCTATCGTTATTCATGAAAAAGCCGGCATTGATATGCCGGCTTTTTGTTTCCCAGTTCAGACCGAACGCCACCAGTCGCGGTTTTCATCGGCGATCTCGATCCCCTGCACGTCCACTGCGCCCAGCCAATCCTTCACCGCTCGTCCCTTGACCAAGAGGTCGGCGGCAAAATCCGCAAGCGGCATCAGCACAAAGCCCCGTTCTGTCATGCGCGGATGCGGGATCGTCAGCAGTGGTTCGACCTGCTCGATATCGCCATAGGTCAGAACATCGATGTCGATCGTGCGCGGCCCCCAGCGCTCTAGGCGCACCCGCTTCATCTCGCGCTCGATATTCAGGCAGACATCGAGCAGTGCTTCCGGCGGCAACGTCGTATCGACAGCGGCGCAGGAATTATAGAAGAAGGATTGATCGGTCTTACCCCATGGCGGCGTGCGATAGACCCGCGACACCGCGGCAACACGGCAATCATCGCGCGCGTCCAGCGTCCGCAAGGCAAGCGCCATGGCCCGCACGGGATTGTCGAGGTTGCCGCCGAGGCCGAGAGTGGCGCGCGAAAAACCAGGTTCAGGCAAAGTGTTCAACGCTCACCTGCACATAATCAAGAACGCCCGGAACCGGCGCATTCGGCTTGCGCACGGTGATCTTCGCCCGACGGATGTTCGGAAACCGCCGACACAGTTCCTTGGCGACGTCGAGCGCCAGCGCCTCGATCAGATAGCGGCGGCGGCCGGTGACGATTTCCTCGATGACGCTGAAGGCGATGCCGTAATTGACTGTATCGCCGATCGAATCCCGATCCAGCGCATCGCCGCCATCGACATCAAGTTCGGCATCGACGAAGAAGCGCTGGCCGAGGAACTCCTCTTCATCATGCACGCCATGGCGGGCAAAGAAGGCACAGTTCTGAAGGGTGATGGTGTAGATCATATCGCTTATGGCGTCCTGCCGCCTAATTTCGCCCGTGTCCTAAGGATAGCATCCGCGACCGCCAGTGCATCCCTGTTAATTGCGACATTGTGTACCCGAAAAATCGCAGCGCCCTGCAAACGCAATATGGCGCTGGTCGCCGCCGTCCCCACATCACGCTCCGATGCGTCGCGCCCGGTGACGGCGCCGACAAAGCGCTTGCGCGATGTGCCCGCCAGCAGAGGCAATTCGAAGCGCAGCAGCGCGGTGAAGCGCGCCATCAGCTCCAGATTCTCCTCGGTATCCTTGGCAAAACCGAAGCCGGGATCGAGTACGATATTCTGTCTGGCCACGCCCCCCGCAGCGGCGATATCGAGTGATCGGCTCAGAAACAGCACCTGATCGTCGATGACATCGGTGAGTTTCTGCCGTTCGCGGCCGGTGTGCATGATGCAGAGCCCCGCGCCCGTCTGCGCCGCCAATGCGGCGATCTCCGGCTCACGCTGCAGACCGAAGACGTCGTTGACGATATGCGCGCCGGCGCCGATCGCCAACCGTGCTGTATCGGCGCGATAGGTGTCTATGGAGATCAGCGCATCCGTCTTGCCACGCAGCGCCTCGATGACCGGCAGTACCCGCCCCTGCTCTTCCGTGGCACTGACGGCGTCCGCGTTCGGCTTGGTCGACTCCCCACCGATATCGATAATATCAGCACCCTCTTCGACGCAGGCAAGCGCATGGGCGACCGCCGCATCGACAGCCTCATAGTGTCCGCCGTCGGAAAAGGAATCCGGCGTCACGTTGACGATCGCCATGATAACGCTGTGCTCGCCAAGGTCGAGCCTGCGCCCGTGTGCGACATGCCAGCTATGGCTGCGAAGCTCCGTCACGAACCGTCCATCCCATTGAAAATGAAAAAACCTCGCGCCCGATATTGCGCTCGCAGTGGCTATGCCGCAAGCTTGATAGAAGTTCAACTGGTAGCAGCATGAATGCCGTTTGCATCCCGCCACATCCGCGTTCCGATCATCCTGTTGCTTCTGTGCGGCATTTGCGATGTGGCGAAAGCGGAGGTGATCGCCCGCAAATCCGTCTCCTATTTCGACATCAAGGGCAATAGCGCCGATACGCTCGACGCGGCGCTGAATGCGCGCGGGCCGGTTGCCATGGGCTCCAGCAGCCATCATCCAGGGGCCACAAAAATCCGCTTCGGCGGTAATGCCACCTATGAGCAAAGAGACGGGCGTTGCCATATCGCCGGCGTCAAGATCACGGTCGATACCGAAATCATCCTGCCGCGCTGGCGCGACCGCCGAAATGCAAGCCGGCAACTCTCAATGATCTGGGACACGCTCTCGGACGACATTCGACGCCACGAGGACCGGCATGTGGATATCGCACGCCAGCATGCACGCCGGATGGAACAAGGAATCCTCGCTCTACGGCCGGCCAGGGATTGCGATACGCTGCAGGACAGGGCAAACGACGTCACCGCCCGGGAAACCGAGCTTCATGACAAGGACCAGGCTCGATTCGACCGAATCGAAGCACTGAATTTCCAGAATCGCATGCAACGACTGCTGACCTACCGCAGCCAGCGGCGCGGCGAATAACGGTCACTGAGGCAGTTTTCCACCAAAATCACGCTTTAATCACAGCCACCTGTGTGAAAACTGTCACTATTAGCTGTGAATCGTTCACCGGTTTTGCTCTTTGAACTTTACGAGAATCTAAAACAGGTTCTTCCTAGTAGTCACAGCGCTGATCCGATTCTGGTGGATCGAAATTGCGAAAAAGAAAAAGCTTTTCGCATAGACCTGTCAGAGTTCTATTCTTGAATGCACATATCCAGGTGTTCTCCTGGCGCGTCCTGAAACCACAGGTGTTTCCTCCCTTGCCTGTTGGTGATGCGCCCGCCTTGCCTCGCTCGCTGCGACAAGCTGAGCGAGGCATCTTTTTGTCAACCGCATCGAAAGATCGCCTGTTTATCAGGCCTGACGTTCGGGAACGTGCACGACGAGACCGTCGAGCGCCTGCGTCATCTTGATCTGACAGGAGAGCCGCGAGCTCGGACGGACGTCGAAAGCGAAGTCCAGCATGTCCTCTTCCATCGGCGCCGGACCGCCGACCTTCTCCACCCAGTCATCATCGACATAGACATGACAGGTGGCACAAGCACAGGCGCCGCCGCATTCGGCATCAACGCCAGGAACGGAGTTGCGAACAGCATTCTCCATCACTGTAGAGCCATCGTCGGCATTGAGGTCAAAACGCGTGCCGTCGAAAGCGACGATGGTCAGTTTGGTCATGTGAATGAATTCCGGTATTCGTGTGTGAAGGATGATCCGGAATTTTTCTTCCACCAATTCCCGGAGGCAGTCAACATTAGCGCCGCCGAAACGGCGGAAACCGTTTGGCGGCGCAATGACGAGAATCCTTGGTTTCCGGCCGTCTCAGGTCAACGCGACAGCTTGAGAATGAAATTCTCAGCCTCGATGACGCTGGCGGTCACCGTCGCCATGCAGGAGGCGTCACCCGCCTTGTTCTCCAGTGCGCTGGCGGCATCGGCTACTTTAAAGGCGCCAACCGCACTGGCAGCTCCCTTAAGCTTGTGCGACGCGGCCCTTACACGCTTGCCGTCGCCGCTGCTGATTTCCTGCAGACAGGAGCGCGCCTGCCGGGCAAACATCTGGAGCACTTCCACTTCCAGTGCCTTGTCGCCCATCGTCTGCTTCGCCAGATGAACCAGGTCGATCGCCCGCTCCCGCGACGGCGCCGCGCCCCGCGAATTATCCGGGGCTTCGAACGCGATATTCAATGCTGCCATGTGCCAACTCTCCCGTCTTATATATCTATGACTTCTTAGGGATCTGCCGCATGCTTGCGGCCTGCTGATGGCCATCGAGTTAAATTTTGGCACATTCAGGGCGCAAATCTCCCGACATGGTTAATGCGCGTTAAACATGGCTGAATTATTAGACTTTCGCCCGGTTCCTCGGGCAAAAAATGTTAACAACAGCTTAATGTCGTGATGGGCCGGCAGTGGAATTAATTGTCACGCCTAGGGGAATGTGTCACTACGATACTGTTAAATTGGGTTTATGGCACACGCCTTTGCCCAGGGAGTGGATAGTGGTAATGTTTTCATACCATCCGTTTGATAAAGCGGGTATCCACCCTGAAATGTAATGGGAAATCCATCTCGACAGCAGTCGAAGACGGGTGACCTCGCGGGAGGCAGGGTTCGTCTTTTCCGGACGTGGCGGATTTTCCGGAAAAGACACGGCAGGCCCGATTGAGTTGTAACGAGGCGTAACCGTATGGCGAACAAAAAGTACATCGAGTCGATCGAGGACAAAGCCTTTCAGGCATTGGACGAAGCTTTACAGATCGATTTCAGTGAGGATAGCTTGGAGTCTCGCGGCGGATCAACGCCAGATGCCCCGGAGGCAATAGTGTCTGAGCCATCGAATCCGCCTGCAACACAGTCCCAGGAAGATACGGCCCGCAAGGCAGCCGCAGCGCGCAGCGCGACCGCAGCAGCGGCCCGCCCGGCCGAAGCGCCGAAAGGCCCGGTTTTTGCTCCGGCCAACGACGCCAACCGCGCCAGCCCGGCGAGCATCCTGAAAGCTCTCGACGGCGGCTCCCAGAGCAATGCCGTTCGCAACGCCACGATCGTCTCGCTGTTCTGGATGATCGGGGGCGCCGGTCTCGCTTTCCTGCTGTACGGCGATCAGATCCGCAACATCCGCACGATTGCCGATCTTGCAGCCCTTCCCGGCGTCATCGCCTGTATCATCGGCATCGTCGTTCCTGTCCTTCTTTTCTACGCCTTCGGCATGATGATTTCGCGCGCCCAGGACATGCGCAACGCCGCCCGCTCCATGGCTGAGGTGGCATTGCGCCTCGTCGAGCCCGAAACCGTCGCCTCCGAACGCATCATGACCGTCGGCCAGGCCGTGCGCCGCGAAGTCTCAGCCATGAACGAAGGCATCGAGCGGACGATCGCGCGCGCCACCGAGCTCGAGACGCTGGTTCACACCGAAGTCAACGCGCTGGAACGCAGCTACGCCGATAACGAGCTGCGCGTGCGCGGCCTTGTGCATGAACTTGGCTCCGAACGCGACGCGATCGTCAACCACGCCGAACGCATTCGTTCGTCGATCGTTGGCGTGCATGAACAGATCCGCGAAGACCTGTCGCTGGCGACCGAGGAAATCGCCGTGCGCCTGTCGACCTCCGGCGAGGCTTTCGCCTCGATGATCGACACACGCGCCGCCACGCTGATGGAAAAATCCGATTCCGCCGTGGAAGCTCTTGGCACTCTGCTGTCCGCCAAGACTGACAGCCTGCTGCAGAACCTCAATGCCTCCGGTTTCGCACTGAGCCAGGAATTTGACTCGCGGCTTGAATCTCTGTCTTCGACCCTGGCCGAACGCGGCAAGGAACTCGTGGGACAGTTCGAGACCCGCGCATCGACGCTCGATGCCAATACCGAGAAGCTCAATACTGCGCTCAACGAACGTGCACGCCAGCTCAACGAAACGCTGGTCGCCCGCACCCGCGAAATCAGCGAGAGCCTGACCGGCAGCGAACGCTCGATCACCGGAACGCTGGATGCCGTCCTCTCCAAGCTGAACAGCAGCCTCGACGAAAAGGGCGCGAGCTTCCGCCAGAGCCTTCAGTCGACCGCCGACGATACCATCATGGATATCGATCTTCGCTCCGGCTTCTTCGAGGAGCGCTTCCAGTCGACGGTTGCGCATCTTTCGACCACCTTCGACGAACGCATCTCCGAATTCACCTCCGCCTTTGACAAGCGCGCCGGCTCGCTGGACAGCAAGCTGTCGGAAAGCCTGGCACGGATCAACGAGACACTGGGCAGCGGCTCGGATGCCATTGACGGCATTCTGACCTCCAGCATCGAGCGCCTTGGCTCGTCGCTGACCGACCAGTCCTTCGCGCTCGCAACGACGTTTGCGACAGGACAGGAAGTTCTGGAAAGCGCGATCGGCGATAGGGCCGGCGCCTTCACGTCCGCTGTGCAGGGCGTGGCACGCGATGTCTCGACGGTCCTCAAGACTGGCACGGATGAGCTCACTTCGGCCTTTGCCGGCCGCTCCGCCGAACTGACCGACACGCTCGCGACCCATTCCAGCGAATTCACCAAAACCGTGCAGACGGCCACCACCGACATCTCCTCTGCCCTCAACAAGGGCACGAGCGAGCTGACCAATACCTTCCTCGGCCGCGCCAACGAGATCAACAACACCCTGTCTGCCCGCACGAGCGAAATCACCCAGGCACTAGGCTCCGCGCATGAGCATGTCGACGCCGTCATGGCCGAGCGCAGCAGCGCGCTGTTCGGCGCCCTCTCCGACCACCAGACGCGCTTCGAGCAGTCTCTGGCAGACCGCTCGGCAGGCATCATCAACGCCGTCAGCGGCACGCATGAAAACCTGACATCGGCCCTCGATGAGCGCACGTCGAAGCTGACAAGTTCGCTTGCCGAAAGCCAGGTTCGTCTCGAAAACACGCTCGCAAGCCGCGCCGACACCTTTGCGAATACCGTCGCCGACACCCATAGCAAGCTCGCAGACACGCTGGACGACAAGGCCATGGCCCTTGCCATCGCGCTCTCTGATGGTCAGTCTCGGATCGAAGACACGCTGAACAACCGTGCCGAGCTCCTGACGAGCACATTGGCCGACACGCACGCCAAGATCGCCGATACGCTTGACGATAAGGCAATGTCGCTGGCTATCGCACTCTCCGATGGCCAATCGCGCATTGAAGACACCTTGAACAGCCGCACCGAGAGCCTGACCAGCACGCTGGCCGACACTCACAGCAAGATTGCCGATACGCTTGACGACAAGGCCATGGCGCTTGCCATTGCGCTCTCTGAGAGCCAGGCACGGCTGGACGACACCGTCGCTGGCCATGCCGAAGCGGTCGCCAATACGCTGGATGGCAAGACCAAGGCGCTCGCCGCCGCATTGACCCACGGCCAGTCGCGCCTTGAGGAAACGCTGGCTCATCGCGCTGAAGCGATCACCAACGCCTTCTCAGGCAACCACAACGCCGTTGCCGACACGCTGGATCAGAAGGCCGTCGCCTTGGCCGCCTCGCTCGCCGATACGCAGGCGCGCCTGGAAAATTCGCTTTCCAGCCGTATGGATGCACTCGCTAATACGGTCGCCGGCACGCATGACAAGATCGTCGGCAGCCTCGACGACAAGACGCTGGCGCTTGCCATCGCACTGTCCGACAACCAGGCCCGGATCGAGGAAACGCTGGCAAACAGCGCGGAAGCAATCACCCAGTCGATCAACCACGGCCATGCCGCGCTGACCGACACGCTCGACGACAAGAGCATGGCATTCGCCATCTCGCTCGCCGAAAACCAGAGCCGCTTCGAAAGCACGCTGGAAGCCCGGGCCAATGCCCTGCTCGACAGCGTTTCCGGCGCGGAATCCCGCGTTGCCGGTGCCTTCGGCGACAAGGCCGACGCCATTCGCGCTGCCTACACCGAAAATCAGGAGCGCCTCGACCGTTCGCTCAGCGCTCATACCGACGCGCTCTCAGGTCTGCTCGGCAGCAGCAGCGACCGTCTCGAAACCGTCGTCGGCGGCTCTGCCGAACGGGTCGAGAAGGCGCTCGGCGCCGGCCTGTCACAGATGGATGAGAACCTTGCTTCCGCCTATGAGCGCATGCGCTCCACTTTGGACGATCGCAGCAACGCCATCAGCGTGACGCTCCGCGACGCCCATGCCCAGATCGACAATACCCTTATGGAACAGGCGACTGCGATCGGAACTTCGATCGCCACAAGCGCCAGTATGCTGGAAATGTCGCTCGAAGATCGCGAAGCTTCGCTGCGCCAGACCATCGACGCCAGCGCAAAGACGCTTGAAGAGCGGCTGCACAGCGGCGCCGGCGATATTGCCGGCCGCATCCAGCAGGCAGCCGGCGATATTGAGCGTTCGGCCGCGAGCTTCTCGGCCAACCTCAACCAGTCGGTCGACGGCATGACCAGCCGCTTCGCCGAGACCGGCTCGCGCGTCGAAGCCAGCCTGTCCGCTCTCGAAAATCGTATCCATGAAGGCGTCGGCGGCGTTGCCGCCCAGGTCGATGCCGCCGGCAACCGTCTGTCCGACACGCTGGCAAGCGGCGCTGCGCGCATCGACAGCAGCGGCGGCGATGCAGCGACCCGCCTCACCTCCGCACTCGACGAGCGTCTGGCAACCTTGGCCGAAGCACTCGACAGCCGTACGACCCATCTGAACCAAGCACTCGAAAGCGGCAGTGCCCGCATCGAAGAACGCCTGTCGACCATGGACCGCGCGCTGAACGTCGGCCTCGAAGCCGTCAACCGCACCATCGAAGGCAAGGCCACCAACCTCGCCACGACGCTGCGCACCGCCGTCGCCGACGCAGCCCAGGGCATGGACAGCGAAGCGACGCGCACGGCCGATCTGCTTGCCCGCACAGGCCAGCAATTCGCCGACGACCTCGGCAACCACAGCGACACCTTCACCCGCGTCATGAGCGAGCGTTCGGAAGAGATCGTCGGCCGCGTCTCCGAAACGCATAATCGCCTGGCAAGCCAGGCCGCCGCCGTCGCTCAGACCTTCTCGGAAGCCGGCAACGCGATCGTCAACAAGGTTGCCGAAGCCGAAACCCTGGTCGGCAACCAGGTCAACGCCATCTCGCAGGCCCTGTCTTCCGCCGAACAGTCGCTGGAAGCCCGTGGCTCTGCCATCCGCAACACGCTTGCCGGCGGCAGCGAGCAGATCGCCTCCACCATGGCGCAGGTCGAGCGCACGCTCGACGAACGCAGCAACGCGATCCGCTCCAACCTGGAAGAGCGCGCCAACGAGATCAATGCGACGCTTGCCGATGTCGACAAGGCTCTGGAAGCCCGCGGCACCTCGATCCGTACCTCGCTCGATGAGCGCACCCGCGAGCTCAACTCCATGCTTGCTGGCCGCTCCACCGAACTGTCGCGTCTGATCGATGAAAAGGCTCGCCCGATCGTCGACCGCTACGCCGCAACCGGCCAGGAAGCAGCAGCGCTGATCTCGCAGGCCGCCCAGGAAAGCACCGACCGCCTGCGTGCGGAAAATGCAGCCCTGATCGATGCCATCGCGTCGCGCACCAACGATACGCTGGCGGCAATCTCCGCCCGCACCGAACATGCCGCCCATACCGTCAGCTCGCTGGAGAACAACCTGCTTGCCAGCGTCAACGGCATCATCGAACGGCTGGCGGACAACAACTCGACCATCGTCGGCATGCTGAACAACGCGGCGCAGGAATTCGCCGCTGTCGATGGCCGCCTCAACGCAACCTCGGCGCAGTTCGCCGACTCCGCATCGAAGGCTGGCGAAATGGTCTCCGCTTCGACCCGTCTCCTCGAAGGCAAGGTCGACAAGCTCGCGGACGTCTCCGGCAAAACACTGTCGCAGGTCGGCGGTATCATCGGTCGCTTCGACGAGCATTCCAAGGTGCTGACACAGGCGTCCCAGCTTCTGGGTGCTGCGCAATCGAACCTGGTCTCGACGCTGGAAGAACGCGAAACCGCGCTGCAGAACCTGTCCATCGGACTGGTGCAGCGCTCGGAAGAGATCGAAAACACCATGCGCGCCCTCGGCAGCATGGTGGAGACCGCCTTCGACCGCGCCGAGCAGCGCTCCAACCAGGTCACCGGCAATCTGCGCCAGGGCGTGCAGTCCTCCTTCGCCGATATCGGCCGCGTTCTTTCCGAAGCGGAAAAGCGCGCCGAAGCAGCAGCAGAGACCATGCGCGGCACGCTGCAGAAGGCCGGCGAGGAAGCCAACCAGTCCATCGAGAGCACATTCGCCAACGCCGAGCGCCGCTCGGGCGATCTGACGAACCGTCTTCGTGGTGGCCTCTCGGCTTCGATCGCCGATGTCGAACAGATGCTCTCCGAAGCCGGCAAGTCCTCGGACGGTGCCGCTCAGCAGCTCCGCGAAACGCTGCGTGTTGCCGTCGACGACGCTGTCGGCCGCTTCTCCGGCGCGACCGATGAAATCCGCCGCTCGGCGGGCGACATTCGCCGGGAGCTCGACCTCACCCGCAGCGAACTGAAGCGCGGTGCCTTCGACCTGCCGGAAGAAGCCAAGGAAAGTGCGGCCGCCATGCGCCGCGCCGTGGCCGAGCAGATCAAGGCCCTGCAGGACATTTCGCAGATCGTCGGTCGCTCGACGCAGCACCTCGAAATCTCCGAGCCGACGGTCCGTGCGTTGACTGAAGCACCGCCGACCCAGCGTCCGCGCCCGGCAGCACCGGCGCCCACAGCTGCTGCTCCTGCTCCCCGGCCCCAGCAACCCGCTCCACAGGCACCCGTCGCTCAGCAGCCTGCCCCGCAACAGCCGGCTCCGCAGCCACAACAGCCCTCGATCGAGGCTCTGGGCCTGCGCGGCACCATCTCCGCCGACCGTCCGGTTGCTCCGCAGCCGCGTCCGACGGAAGCCCCAGTTCCCGCCCGCCAGGAAACGGCTGGCGGCGGCTGGATCAGTGATCTCCTGCGCGGCGCATCGCGCGATGAGGCTGCCGATCTGCAGCCGGCGCGTCAGGCGACGCCCCGCACGCAGACGGAATCGGCGCCCGCAGCACGTAATCCGCGCCATGTGGTGGAATCGCTGAACTCGCTCTCGGTCGACATCGCCCGCGCCATCGACCATGACGCCTCGGTCGACCTGTGGCGCCGCTATCAGCGCGGCGAACGGGATGTTTTCACCCGCCGCCTCTACACGCTGAAGGGCCAGCAGACCTTTGACGAGATCAAGCGCAAGTACGACCGCGAACCGGAATTCCGCACCGCCGTCGATCGCTATATCGCCGACTTCGAAAAGCTGCTGGCGGACGTCGCCCGCACCGACCGCGACCGCACCGTCACCCAGTCCTACCTGACCTCCGACACCGGCAAGGTCTACACCATGCTGGCCCATGCGGCAGGTCGCCTGAACTGATTGGTCAAAGTGATAAGTGAAACAGAAAATCCCCGGTCATTGCGCCGGGGATTTTTGATTCAGACTGGGATGCTCGTTTACGATTCAAAAAAATAATTCAAAATATCAAGGCTTTGGCGGCTCAAGTTCATGCGCGAGCACTCCCATCATAATGTCATCGTGCCAATGCCCGTCAACGAACGCGGTTTCCCGCTCACGGCCCTCGGTAACGAAACCACATTTCTCGTAAGCCCTGATGGCTCGATGATTGTAGGCAAGAACGCGGACACTGATGCGATGTAGTTGCAGCACTCCGAAGGCATAGCCCAATACAAGCTTGATAGCCGTGCTGCCGAACCCACGACCGAGAAATGCCTTGTCGTAGATCCCGATAGCCATTGAAGCCCGTCGATCTCTAAGATCAACACGATCAAGGCGGATTTCGCCTATCAACCTTCCCTCAGCTTCGATTATCCAGGCATGCAGGTGCTGATCGAAGTTCTGAACCCATTTCTCGGCGGCAGCCCTCGTAAGTGGGCTTACATCGTCTCGACTGAGGCCAAACATCACGGCAATATCGACATTCGCTCCTAGCGCAAAGCGCGCATCGATATCGCCTTCGTGAGGTTGACGAAGTCTGACATCGATTCCCTCAAGGTCAGGCGTTGTGCTGCTCATCCGCAAATACCCTCAAAGACCTATAGAAGAGAAAGCACCGCTTCCGCAAAAGCACCTGGTGCCTCCTGCGGTAGATTATGCCCTACGCCAGCTATGATCCGGCGCTCATAAAACGCGGAGAAGTGCGCTGCATCACGGTCAGCCGCTTGCGGCGGATCGACGCCGTCGTCGGCGCCCTGCAATACGATTGTCGGCACGGTGATATCTGGCTGTTTCGCCAGGCGCGCCTCAATTTCCGCGAAAGCCGGATCGCCGGCAATGCCGCCAAATCTGTGACGGTAGGAATGGATGACGACATCGACGAAATCGGGATTGTCGAAGGCGACGGCACTACGGTCAAAGGTCTCGTCGTCAAACGCCCATGTCGGAGACCATAGACGCCAGAGGAGGCGACAGAACCCACGGCGATTTGCGGCAAGTCCTGCCCTGCCGCGCTCCGAGTGGAAATAATATTGGTACCAGTAGCGAAACTCCTCCTCTGGAGAAAGCGGCGCTCCTGCCCTGGCGATGTTCTGGATATTATAGCCGGCACCGCAGCTTACCAGACCACGAACACGCTCCGGCCAGAGCGCAGCAACGATGCAAGCTGCCCTGCCGCCCCAATCATAGCCGCCGAGAATGGCGCTCTCAATCGAGAGCGCATCCATCAAGACCAGCAAATCCGCTCCAAGAGCCGCCTGCTCGCCGGAACGGGGCGTTTCCGCCAAAAGGAAGCGTGTCGGGCCGTAGCCTCGAAGAAACGGGATGATGCAACGCAGCCCCTTGCCCGCCAGTTGTCGTGCAACCTCATCATAGGCATGCACGTCGTAGGGAAAGCCATGGAGCAGCAGGACCGCAGAGCCGTCCTCCGGGCCGATCTCCTCATAGGCAACGTCGAGTACACCGGCAGCGATCTTCTTCATTGCCGCTCCTTTCATCGGGAATGGCCCGATCAAGACGACACTCTTCACCATCAGACCATTGAAAATAAAGAAACCACCTGCGGCGGTCTGCTGCAAGTGGCTTTCGGCTTCGGCCTAATGCCGGCGCTACATGGAGCAAAAGACGGCCCGACGGACCATCCTCCTGCACTTCCGATATCAGTCCGCGCTCAGCGTGCGTTGACCACCTTGGAGATCAAACCACTGGTCATGCCGACGAGCAGGAAGTTATTCTTGATGCGAACCCAGTGATAGCCGCGCGGCGGAGCCGAAAGGTGATGGCGGCGATAATCGACGTTGGCGGCACGGTGGCGGTCGGATGCCGACAAGCGACGACCCGTTACCCAGCCACCCTTGCGAACAACGACCTTCTTCTTGACCACGTCTTTCTTGAGGACAACAACCTGCTTGCTCGCCTGTGCTGCATTAGCCTCGGTGGCCATTGCCAGCGGCGCTGTCAGAACCGAGGCGGCGAGAAGGATGGAAAGGATTTTTCTCATTGGGACGTTTCCTCGATTCGCGATCTGCAAAGGAAGCTTCTATCCCGCAAGAGATGAAGCGAAGCTGACGATTCCATTACATTTTTGTAATAAAAATTAGATGCTTGCCGGGATTTACTGATAAAATGAGTGCGACAACTCATCAACAGTTCGCATCCGAAAGAAATACTGCCTTCCCTTGCAGATGATAATCGGTCAATGATCGGGAAATCAAAGCTCGTCGTAATTGAACCAATCGAAATCGGCCGTCTTTGCCCGGCCCGACGTATCGAAGGCGAACATGCCGACGAAGGCGCCGGTGAAGGAGCCATGCTCGCCGCGCCCGCCCTCATCGGAGATGACGCCGGCATCGAGCACAGGGCCGATCGCCTGCCACGCCCCCATGCCTTCGGCCTGCCAGAAGAATTGTAGGTCGTTGTCGTAGACTTCCATGGCAAGCTGGATGCGCCCATCGGGAATGGCAACACCACCACCGATCGGGAAGGTCAGCCGGCCGTTCGGATAATCGCCCGGGCAGGTCATGATGGTGATGCAGCGGCCGAGCTTTTCATGCAGGGTGACGGCGATCGCGTGCAGCTTGAAGCGATTGTAGTAATGCGTCAGGCCCGCGACCTGCTGATAGGTATCCGGCTGGAATTCGACGACGGTCTCGGCGCGGAAGCTATGGTGCTCCTGCCGGCGGGCGACGAGCGCCTGTTCAAACCACGATCCGATGCTTTCGCGCGCGAACAGGCGCAGATGACCTGATCGATCCGTCAGGCTGAAAATGCGCTCCGGCTGCGGCGTGCGCAGCCATTGGAAATCCGCCGGCAACTTGCCGCCGTCGAAATTATAGCCGCTGCGGCGGGGCTTCTCGATACGCTCGCCGCCGCTCAGGCCGGGCACCTCGACATCGGGAACAGTCGTGCCATTCTCGAGATAGAGCCAGCCGTCGTCCTTCCAGACGCATTTCTGCAGGCTGGTCTCGCGGCCAAGCGTGCAGCGGCGATGCGGCGGCAGCGGGCGGCCGGAGAGATGCGTATGGTAAAACTGCCCATCCGGTGTCTCGACATACTGGCCATGCCCTGCCCGCTGCAAGGCCGCGTCCGGACGATCCTTCGAGGTGATCAAATGCTTGTTCGGATGCAGCTCGTAGGGACCGTCTATATTGCGCGAGCGCGCCATGGTGACAGCGTGGTCATAGCCCGTGCCGCCCTCGGCGGTCGTCAGATAGTACCAGCCGTTGCGCTTGAAGAGGTGCGGGCCTTCGACCAGGCCGAGCTCGGTGCCGGCAAAAATATTCTTGATCGGGCCTTTCAGCGATTTCGTCGCCGCATCCCATTCCTGCAGCAGGATGCCATCGAAAGCCGGCGTCTTCGGCGAACCGCCGTAGCTTTCCGTACGCTGGTTCCATTGCATGTTGACGAACCATTTGCGGCCGTCGTCGTCATGAAAGAGCGACGGGTCGAAGCCCGAGGAATTGACATAGGAAGGCTCGGACCACTCGCCTTCGATCGTTGGCGACGTCACGATGTAGTTATGGGCATCCTTGAAATTGCCGTCGTAGCGCTTGACGTCGGTATAGACCAGCCAGAACAGGCCATCGGCATAGGAAAGGCATGGCGCCCAGATGCCGCAGCTATCGGGCTCGCCGCGCATATCGAGCTGCGAGGCCCGCTCCAGCGGCCGGCGTACCAGTGTCCAGTTCACCAGGTCGCGCGAGTGATGGATCTGAACGCCCGGATACCATTCGAAGGTCGAGGTGGCGATGTAATAATCCTCGCCGACACGGCAGATGGACGGGTCAGGGTTGAAGCCCGGCAGGATCGGGTTGCGGATCATGGGACATCTCCTCCAGAGAACACATCACTATGCGCCGTTCGGACGGCAATAGGAAATCAAGACAAAGAAAAACGCCCGGAACCAGGTCCCGGGCGTTTTTGATTGATCAGTCACGCTCGGCCGACTTGGCCCAGAGATTGATGTCCGCCTCGCGGGCGTAGACATCGATCTCCTTCAGCTCTTCCGCGGTGAATTCGAGATTGTCGAGCGCCTTGACGCAATCGACGATCTGCGACGAGCGGCTGGCGCCGATCAGAGCGGAAGTGATACGGCCGCCGCGCAGAACCCAGGCAATCGCCATCTGCGCCAGCGTCTGACCGCGCTTTTCGGCGATCTGATTGAGCTTCTGGATATTCTCGATGATCGACGGACGAATGAAGTCGCGCTTCAGGAAGTGGTTCTGGGCGGCGCGGCTGTCGCTGGGGATGCCACCGAGATATTTCGTCGTCAGCATGCCCTGGGCAAGCGGCGAGAAGACAATCGAGCCAATGCCCAGATCTTCCAGTGTATCGACCAGACCGTCATCCTCGACCCAGCGGTTGAGCATGGAATAGCTCGGCTGGTGGATCAGGCAAGGCGTGCCGAGTTCCTTCAGAATTTCAGCGGCCTCGCGCGTGCGCTGCGAGTTATAGGAGGAGATACCGACATAGAGCGCCCTGCCCGAACGGACGATATGGTCGAGCGCCGCGCAGGTTTCTTCGAGAGGCGTATCCGGGTCGAAGCGATGGGAATAGAAGATATCGACATAGTCGAGCCCCATGCGCTTCAGGCTCTGGTCGCAGGATGCGATCAGGTACTTGCGGCTGCCCCATTCACCATAGGGACCCGGCCACATGTCGTATCCGGCCTTGGACGAGATGATGAGCTCGTCGCGCAGCCCGGCGAAGTCGGTGCGCAGGATCTCGCCGAAAGCAGTTTCGGCGCTGCCGGGAGGCGGACCGTAATTGTTGGCGAGGTCGAAATGGGTAATGCCGAGATCGAAAGCGGTGCGGCACATGTCGACCTTGCGGTCATGCGGTGTGTCGCCACCGAAATTGTGCCAAAGCCCCAGCGAAACCGCCGGCAGTTTCAGGCCGGAACGGCCTGTTCTGTTGTATTTCATTTTCGCATAGCGGTCAGATGCCGGTTGCCAAGACATGATGCCAATTCCTTTGAGATGAAAAACGCGCGGGCTATCCACCCGCGCGCAAACTAGCTTTTCCTGCGCCTACTTCAAGAGCGCCTGAGCTTCTTCGATGCCAAGAGCTGCCGGCTGCGTGCAGGTCGTGGTCAGATCGATGAAGCGGTTTTCCGCACCCGATTTAAGGATCGAGGTCATCACGTCGACGCCGTGTAGCGTCCGGTCGAGCGAGCAACGCGCGTCGCGCCCGTCGATCAGCGATGCCGCAAGGTCGGCGAGACCGGCCGTGCGGTAGTTGGCGCGCGCGCCGCTCGGGCTTTCCTGGTTGGCGATGCCGAAAGGATGTGCCCAGTCGGCAAGCGGCTTGATGTCCTTGTCGCGGCCGCTGACCTCGACAACGCCACCAAAGAAGTTCGGATCCGGCACGTAGAGCGAGCCCTCGGTGCCGTAGAGCTCCATGTTGGCATGGCGATGCGACCAGACATCCCAGCTCGCCGTCAGCGTCACCGTGGCGCCGCTGACGAATTCCAGCAGCGCCTGGATCGTCGTCGGTGTCTTCACCGGGATGGTCTCCCCGTTGCGTGGCTGGCTGGTGATGGTGCGGGTTTCAGACGCCATCGAGGTCATCGCGCCGACACGCTTGACCGGACCGATGAGGTTGATGAGGTTGGCGACGTAATAAGGGCCGAGGTCGAGGATCGGACCGCCGCCCGGAAGGAAGAAGAAATCCGGGTTTGGGTGCCACATTTCCATGCCCGGGCTCATGACGTGGCAAGTGCCCGACGTCACGCGGCCGATGCCGCCGTCGTCGATGAACTTGCGGGCGAGCTGGTGTGCACCGCCGAGGAAGGTATCGGGAGCGCAGCCGACGGCAAGCCCCTTTTCCTTGGCGATGCGACGCAGTTCCTCACCCTGCTCCAGGGTCAGCACCAGAGGCTTTTCGGAATAGACGTGCTTTCCGGCCTCCAGGATGCGCTTGGAGATCGGGAAATGCGCGTCCGGGATCGTCAGGTTGACGATGACGTCGAGCTCGTCATTGGCGAGCAGTTCGTCCACCGTCTGTGCCTTGACCTGATATTCCTCGGCGCGCAGGCGCGCCGCATCCATGTTGATATCAGCGCAGGCGAGTACCTTCAGGCCCTTGAAGAGCGGAGAGAGCTTGAAATAGGTCGTTGAGATATTGCCGCATCCGAGGATGCCGACGCCAAGTTCCTTAGCCATGGGATAGTGCCTCAGTAGGTCTTGAAGGATGCGATGGAGCGCGTGATCAGACGATCGATATCGCTCGGATTGTCATGCTCGATGACGTAGTGCTTGGCCCTGGTGCCGGCGAGCACCTTCAGCAGCTTCTGCCACGGAACGGTGCCATAGCCGAGGTCGGCCCAGCCGTCTTCGTCCTTGTTTTCACCGGCCGCCGCAATGTCCTTGACGTGAACCGACGTGATGCGCGAGCCAAGCTTTTCGATCCAGGCGAAGGGATCGCCGCCGCCACGGATAACCCAGGCGATATCGGCTTCCCAGGAAATATCCGGAGCGCCTTCGAAGATCTGCTCGATCGGCAGCGAGCCGTCAGCCTGCTTGACGAATTCGAAGTCGTGGTTATGCCAACCGAATTCGAAACCGGCGTCCTTGTAAGGCTTGCTCATCTCCTGCAGGCGCTTGCCGAAAGCGAGCCAGCCGGCCGCATCGGTCGGACGCTGATCGGCGGCCAGATGCGGTGCATAGATCGAATCCATGCCGAGCGTCTTGGCGATCGTCAGCGACTTCTGCACCTGACCGTCGAGGAAGTCCGGGCTGAAATGACCGCTTGCCATTACCAGGCCGTTCTTGTCCAGCTCGGCGCGCAGGCTCTTGAGGCCGGTCTCGTCGAGATCGGCATAGATGCCGCCAAAGCCTTCGACTTCCGCATAGCCGGCCTTGCCGAGCTTTACGAATATGTCGGAATAGGGCTGAAAATTGCGGGCGCTATAAATCTGAAATCCAAGTTTCGTCATCGTCATGCTCTCCATTGGCCTCACGGCCTTCTGTCATGGGCCAACGGCCCTGAAATACCGCCGGATGGCGGCCGGATATCCTCAATCCACCGATTGGCTGGACTGGAGGTCGTAAATGCGGAAGTCAGGAACAACGCCGGCAAGCGGCTTTGTCGGCGTAAAGACGATACGGCGGCTTTCGCCGGCGGCGAGGTCGAAGGCGTTGTCGGAATAACGCCCCTCTGTCTCGCTCTCGATCATAACGAACAGCGCCAGTCCCCGAGCGGTGATAGTCAGCTCCACCGTGCCATTTTTCTCGATCTCTTTCCTCTGGACCGTCAGGCCCGCCGGCTGAAGCTCCAGCGCCTTGTAGGTGCCGTGGACATAATGCCCCTCGCCGCCCATGCCGTTCGATGCGGTGAAATGCCATGCCAGCAGGCAATCGTCTGGCACCTGCGAGGCATCGATGGACAATGCGGTAACAGCCGCATCCGGCGTGCAGACCGCATGGGCCGTCGTCAGCGGTACACGTTCCCCATCGAGCTTGAGCAGTGACACAGCGATATCGACGGTAACATCGACATTGGTGTCATTGACCAGTGACAAGCGGATGGTCTTGTTGTCCTCCGACGGTATGGCCGCGACCGAGACTGGCTGGAAGAAGCGGCGCACCAGATAGTGCATCACCTTCCAACGCCCGCCGTAATCGAGGCTCGACCATGAGGCGACCGGCCAGGTATCGTTGAGCTGCCAATAGATGGTCCCCATGCAATGCGGCTTCAGCGACCGCCAATATTCCACCGCCGTCTTGATGGCGAGGCCCTGCTGCACCTGGCTCAGATAGACGAAGTTCGGGAAATCCTTCGGGAAGCGGAAATAGCGGAACATCGTGCCGGCGATGCGCTCGTTGCCGCCAGCATTCTTCTGGTGCAGCTCCATCACTGGAGACGCGATATTCATGTCCTTGGCGTCGGCATAGGTCTTGATGACCGGCAGCGACGTGTAGGACTGGAAGCCGAATTCCGAGCAGAAGCGCGGACGCACGGAACGATAATTGTCGAAGGACTTGTTCTCGTGCCAGACCGACCAGTAGTGCATGTCGCCGGAGCCGTCTGCATGCCAGGCATCGCCGAAGTTGAGATAGCCGGACGCCGGGCTCGACGGCCACCAGATCGCATCGGGCGCTGCCTTCTTCATCGCCTGCTCGATCGTCCGATTGAGGCGATCGTAGGAGACGAGATAGCGGTCGCGATCGTTGCGGGATTCCTCGAACCAGGTGAGCGCACCCACCAGCTCGTTGTCACCGCACCAGAGCGCGATCGACGGATGCGTCGCCAGCCGCCGGACCTGATAGCTAACTTCGTCCGCGACATTCTCAAGGAAGTCGCCGGTCGAGGGATAGAGATTGCAGGCGAACATGAAGTCCTGCCAGACCATCAGGCCGAGCCGGTCGCAGATGTCGTAGAACCAGTCATGCTCGTAGAAACCACCACCCCAGACGCGGATGATGTTCATGTTGGCGGCCGCCGCCGACTGCAACAGGTCCTCGGTCAAGGCAGGGCTGGAGCGTGAAAATAGTGCATCGGCCGGGATCCAGTTGGCGCCGCGCGCAAAGATCTCGCGGCCGTTGACCTTCAGCACGAAACGACTGCCCGCCTCGTCCTCATCGGTAATGAGCTCGACGGTGCGCAGGCCGATCTGGCGGGTTACGGTTTCCGAATTGGTCTCAACGGACAGTGTATAGAGCGCCTGCTCGCCACTGCCGGCCGGCCACCAGAGCTTCGGCTTGTCGATATGGAAGACATGAGTGATCGAGGTCTCGCCGGCATTGACGCCGATATCGAGCCGCAACCGCTCATCCTCCAGCGCGAAATAGACTTGGGCGACGCCGGTGCCTTTCGCAAACAGCGATGCCGTCACCTTGAGATCGACCGAACCGTCCGCATTGTGGAACTGCTGCGTGACGACATTTTCGATGCGGGCAGTCTCAAGCTTCTTCAAGACGATGGTGCCATAGAGGCCGAGCGGCGCGACCGCAATGTTCCAGTCCCAGCCGAAATGGCATTGCGGCTTGCGCAGCATGTTGCCATTCGGGATCGGCGAATTGGCCGTGCTGTAAGGAATATAGAACGGCTGCTTCGCCTGCAGTTCGGCGCCTGCCTTAACGCTGGAATGCAGCACGATGCGGATCGTATTCTCACCGGCCTTCACGGCCTTGGAAACGTCGGGACGGTAGCGCTGGAAGCTGTTGTTGCCCTCAAGCACGAGCACGTCGTTGACATGGACGCTCGCCACCGTGTCCAGATAGTCGATATCCAGATACCAGTCGCCGTTGGCATCATCGAGATTGAAGCTGCGCGTGATCTGCCAGTCCTGATTGGCAACCCACTGCACCACCTCTTCATTCCGGCCGAAATAGGGATCGGGAATGAGGCTCGCCGCATGAAGCGCGGTATGGACGTCACCAGGGATCGGCATGGAGAGGGAATGATCACTGTCGGGGGACGTCAGACGCCACGAACCAGCCAGATCGAGATTGAAACCATCATTGAATGCGGACGACATCGGACTTCCTCGGACTGCTATGGACGGAGGCGGCCAAGCCGCCCCCGTTTTATGACTAGATTCTGAGTTCTGTTTGCGCATCGAAGAGCGACGCGACCGTCATGTCGAAGCCGAGCTTGACACGCGACCCCGGGCTGAAGCGCCGCGCACCGTTGATGCGTACCGACATGGTGTGGCCGGCATGATTGAGCCAGAGCAGGTTGTCGGCGCCCATCGGCTCTTCGATATCAACGGTCGCATCGTGCGTTTCCGCTCCGGACCCCAGATCCTCATTGACCTTGATATGCTCCGGTCGAGCCCCGAGAACGACCTTGCGGCCGGCCACCAGCGGCTCGGCGGCCCTGTAGCCGTCAAGCGAGAAAATCACGTCATTGGTGGCGAAGGCGACCTTGCCGTCGCGATTGACCAATTCACCGTGCAGGAAATTCATCGACGGAGAACCGATGAAGCCGGCGACGAACAGGTTGCGCGGCTCATTGTAGATAGTCGTGGGATCGTCGAGCTGCATGATGATGCCGTTCTTCATGATGGCAATGCGGTCGGCGAGCGTCAGGGCTTCGATCTGGTCGTGCGTGACGTAGATCATGGTGTTCTTCAGCGACTGATGCAGCCGCTTGATCTCGACGCGGAGCTCCGAGCGCAGCTTGGCGTCGAGGTTGGACAGCGGCTCGTCGAACAGGAACACGTCAACGTCGCGCACCAGAGCACGACCGATTGCGACACGCTGGCGCTGGCCGCCGGAAAGCTCGGCCGGCTTGCGCTTGAGCAAAGGCTGGATCTGCAGGATTTCGGCGGCGCGGGCGATGCGCTTGTCGATCTCCGCCTGCGGCACCTTGGCGACGTGCAATCCGAACGACAGGTTCTTTTCGACTGTCATCTGCGGATAGAGCGCGTAGGACTGGAACACCATGCCGATACCGCGGTCTTTCGGCTCCTCCCAGGTGACATTCTTGCCCTTGATGAAGATCTGCCCTTCGGTGATATCGAGCAGGCCGGCGATGCAATTGAGCAAGGTCGACTTACCGCAGCCGGACGAGCCGAGCAACACGAGGAATTCGCCGTCCTGGATCTCAAGATTGAGGTTCTTCAGGACGCTGACCGCGCCGAAATCGAGCGACAGTTCCTTGATTGAAACGCTACTAGTCATAAATCAACCCTTCACTGCGCCGGCGGCGATGCCACGGACGAAAAGCCGTCCGGAGACGAAATAGACGACCAGCGGAACAAGACCCGTCAGGATCGTTGCCGCCATGTTGACGTTGTATTCCTTCACGCCCTGGACGGAATTGACGATATTGTTGAGCTGCACGGTCATCGGATAATATTCCGGCCGGGTGAAGACGACGCCGAACAGGAAGTCGTTCCAGATACCGGTGATCTGCAGGATCATGGCGACGACGAAGATCGGCAGCGACATGGGCAGCATGATACGCAGGAAAATCTGCCAGAAGCCGGCGCCGTCGATACGCGCAGCCTTGAAAAGCTCCACGGGCAGCGATGCGAAGTAATTGCGGAACAGCAGCGTCAGGATCGGCATGCCGAAGATGCTGTGCACCAGGATAAGTCCGCTAAGCGTGCCGTAGATACCGATTTCGCGCAGCACGATGACGATCGGGTAGATCATCACCTGATAGGGAATGAACGCGCCGACGACGAGGATCGAGAAGAACAGATCCGCCCCCTTGAAGCGCCAGTTGGCAAGTGCGTAGCCGTTGACCGAAGCGATCGCGATCGAGAGGATCGTGGATGGCACTGTGATGCGAACCGAATTCCAGAAGCCGCGAGAAAGACCGTCGCAATTGAGACCGGTACAGGCCGTCGCCCAGGCTTTCACCCACGGCTCGAACGTGATCTCGAGCGGCGGCGAAAAGATGTTGCCCATGCGAATTTCGGGCATTCCCTTCAGCGAGGTGACGATCATCACATAGAGCGGCAACAGGTAGTAAACGGCGGCAACGAAGAGCGTGCCGTAAAGCATGATGTTGCGGCCGGAGAGCACCGGGCGAGGCTTGCGGCCATTCGGTCCCGAAAACGTCTTGCCGGTCAAGGTCGCGGCATCATTCGCGTTGTTGAGAGTAACAGGATCAGCCACGCTTGCGCCCTCCGCCGAATTCCAGATAGGCCCAGGGGATAATGATGATGGCGACAGTCACCAGCATCATGGTGGAGGCGGCAAATCCCTGACCGAGGTTCTGCGCCTGGAACATGTAGTCGTAGACATATTTCGCCGGGACTTCCGACGAGATGCCGGGTCCGCCGCTCGTTTGCGCGACGACGAGGTCGTAGACCTTGACGATGCCGCTGGCGATGATGACGAGTGTGGTGATGAAGACTGGACGCATCATCGGAATGACGATGAACAGATAAGTCCTCCACATGGGGATCCCATCCACGCGCGCCGCTTTCCAGATGTCCTCATCGATGCCGCGCAGACCGGCGAGCATCAGGCACATCACAAGACCCGTCCCCTGCCAGAGCGCTGCAATCAGCACGCCGTAGATGACGATGCTCGGCGTATAGAGTGGATCGAAGGTGAAATTCGTCCATCCGAGCGAACGCACCACCGACTGGATGCCGAATTCCGGATTGAGCAGCCACTGCCAGACCAGGCCGGTGACGATGAAAGAGAGGGCGAAAGGATAGAGGAAAATCGTGCGGAAGGTGTTTTCGAAGCGGATCTTCTGGTCCATCAATGCCGCCAGCACGAAGCCGATGACGAGACTGAAGATCATCGAAAGGATGCCGTAAACCGCCAAATTTTCAATGGACACGATCCATCGTGGCGCTGCCCACAATCGATGGTACTGGTCCAGCCCGACAAAACTGAGACGAGGCAGCAGCTTCGAATTGGTGAAGGAATAAACCACCGTCCAGATCGAGCCGCCAAGGAAGATGACGACAGCCGTCAGGATCATGGGAATGGATGCAATCTTCGAGTTCAGATTGCGCAGATATTGATTTGGCCGGCCGGCTTTCGCTTGACCCGTCATTGTAGCTCCTTCTGCATCGCGACTGCTTCGACGATCAGAACCGGATCTTGATCGCGGTTCCTGCGCTTCCCCTCACCCACTGTAACCGTCACATACATGCGGATCCGCCGGCCATGAGGGGTGCTGTGGCAACCGGATCACGCTATGTGTCCCGGCCGTGATACCGGCCCGCTAAGCAAAGCCGGTATCACTACAGCGAGAAGATAGCGGTCAATCAGCCGCGGCGATGATGTCGACGAAGCGCTTCTGCGCCGCTTCCGGCGTCATCGCGGGATTTGCGAAGAACTCGGAGAACAAGTCCTCCTTCTGCTTCTGGGTATCGGCAGAAAGAAGCTGGTCCGTCCCCTCGATCACATTGCCCTTCTTCAGGATCTCAAGGCCCTTCTTCATGCAGTCGTTGGCGGCCGCGAGATCCACGTCGCCACGAACGGGCAGCGAGCCCTTCTTCAGGTTGAAGGCGACCTGCGTCTTCGGATCGAGCAGCGTCTTAGCCAGCACTTCCTGAGCCTTGGATTTGGCATCGTCCTTCAGCAGTGGGAAATAGAATGCATCGCCGCCTGTCGAAATGACTTCATTGACGCCGAGACCCGGAAGGCAGGTATAGTCCGTGCCAGCCTTCTGGCCTGCCAGCGCAAACTCGCCCTGCGCCCAGTCGCCCATGATCTGACCGCCGGCCTTGCCGGTGATGACCAGGTTCGTGGCCTGGTTCCAATCCTGAACATTGGAGCCCTTGGACAGCTTGCGGGCATCGTCGGCAGCCTTGAAGACCTTGGCGATTTCCGGTCCGGCCGCGACTTCCTTATCCTTGTCGCCGAACACCTTCTGGAAGGTATCCTTGCCGGCGATGGCGACCATCAACACGTCGAACGCACCTGCGGCCTGCCACGGCTGACCACCCAAGGCGAGCGGAACGATGCCGGCCTTCTGCAGCGCCGGACCAGCGGCAACGAACTCATCCCAGTTCTTCGGAACCTCGACGCCGGCCTTCTTGAAGGCTGCGTTCGAGAGCCAGAGCCATTGCCACGAATGGATATTGACGGGCGCGCAATAGATCTTGCCGTCGATCGTGCAGGAATCGAGCAGGCTGGCCGGACGAATGACATCCTTCCAGTGCTCCTTCGTGGCGACATCGGTCAGGTCGCGCATGAGGCCGGCCTGGACAAGCTCCTCTGCCTGGCGGCCGTGGTTGAATTGAGTAGCGCCCATCGGATCGCCGCCGGTGATGCGGCTGACCATGATCGGACGCGCGGTACCGCCGGAGCCGGCAATCGCACCATCCACCCAATGATTGCCGGTGGCGTCGAACGCCTTTGCAAACTCGGCCACCGCGGCAGCTTCGCCACCGGACGTCCACCAATGCGTTACCTCCAGATCGGTCGCGTTGGCCGCTCCCAGTGGCAACACGACCGACGCAGCAAGCGCAGTCGCCATCAAACGAATATTCATGAGTTTTCCTCCCTCACTGAAACGTTGCCGGAAAAACGTAGTCTAATCATTTTCAACGCGCAACCGCCTGTTCGCGAAATTTTACCGAAAGCCCGAATATGCGATTTCAGATTACAGTTATGCTTGCAAAGAATGCGATGTGCTTGACGATTCACCAACTGCCCGTATCAACCGAATTTTCCATTAGTTCATTGATTTTTTTCGATTAAAATTGCTGCACCGCTCCATAAATCTCGCATATCGCTTCGCAGATGCAAAATTTTTCATCCAAGGCTGTGGATTCAACCCCTGGATATCTTATTTGACATCAAGGCAGAAAAAGCGCTCGACTTTTCTACTGTATCGTTACAGATTTCTGCAATGAGGGAGGAGCGGCCGTATCACGCATGTGCTTGCGGCGCTGCCGCAGGCGATATAAGCGCATGGTCGCGGGAGAGGCGGCCGGGAGGCAGGCTTGGACGAGATGGATAATAAGAAAGCTTCAGGCGGCAGTATTCAGCCCACGCCCGAGCGGCCGACGTTGAAGACGATCGCCTTCATGACCGGCCTTGGGATCACGACTATTTCGCGCGCCCTGAAGGACGCTCCGGATATCGGCGCTGAAACCAAGGAGCGCGTGCGTATGGTGGCCCGTCAACTGGGTTACCAGCCAAATCGCGCCGGCGTGCGCCTGAGGACCGGCAAGACCAACGTTATCGCGCTGGTGCTCAGCATCGATGAGGAAATCATGGGCTTCACCAGCCACATGGTCTTCGGCATCTCCGAGGTTCTGGCCGGCACGCAATATCATCTCGTCATCACGCCGCATTCGCACAGCAAGGATCCGCTGGTGCCGGTGCGCTATATCCTCGACACCGGATCGGCCGATGGCGTCATCATATCGCGCACCGAGCCGGACGATCCGCGCGTGGAACTCATGCATCAGCGCGGCATGCCCTTTGCGACGCATGGGCGCACGAACATGGGAATCTCCCATCCTTTCCATGACTTCGACAACGAATCTTTCGCGCGCGAAGCGGTGCGTGCGCTGGTCGCCAAGGGACGTCGCCGCATCGCGCTGCTGCAGCCGCCGGGCAAGCTCAATTATTATCTGCACACCCAGATCGGCTTTCAGACGGGCTTGCGCGAGTATCAGGCTCAGGAGGTTCCGCTGAGGGCCAGCACCGATACGACGCTCGCCGAGATCAAGGATACGGTCGAGGCGCTGATGCGCTCCCCGCATGCGCCCGACGGCATCGTCTGCTCCAGCAGCGCCGGCGCTATCGCAGTCAATGCCGGCATCGAGGCGGCGGGCTTCCGTCTTGGCCACGACATCGACATGGTCGCCAAACAATCGACCGACGTCCTGAGCTGGATCCGCCCGGAGATCATCGCGATCCACGAGGATTTCCGCCATGCCGGCCGCGAATTGGGCAAGGCTGTGATCGCCCGTATCGACGGCATCGAGCCGGAACTGCTGCAAAGCATCAGCTCCCCGATCTGGCCGAAAGGCTGACGGGCACGAAAAAACCCGCCGGACACTTATCCGGCGGGCTCTTTTATCTTCAAAATCAGCCGAAAATATCAGCCGTTCGCACCGCTGCCCCATGGGCCGTGGTGGATGTCCTTGCCATCGACACGATCGAAGCCATGGGCGCCGAAGAAGTCGCGCTGGGCCTGGATCAGGTTGGCGGTGCCGCGAGCCTGGCGATAGGCGTCGAAATAGGTCAGAGCGGAGGCCAGCGCCGGAACCGGAAGGCCGGAGGCCGTGGCGGCCGAAACGATGCGGCGTAGCGACGGGATCGATTCCTTGACCATCTCGGCAAAAGCCGGGGTGACGATCAGGTTGGCGGCATCCGGCGTCTTGGTGAAGGCGCTGGTGATCTCGTCGAGGAACTGCGAACGAATGATGCAGCCAGCGCGCCAGATCTTGGCGATGACCGGCATCGGCAGCGACCAATTGAACTCCTTCGACGCTTCCGCCATGACGGCAAAGCCCTGCGCATAGGCGCCGATCTTGGCAGCGAACAATGCCAGTTCCAGATCCTTCAACAGGTCCGGACCGAAGGCGATCGGGAACTTGTAGTCCGGCGTGCCGAAGATCTTCTCGGCGGCTTCGCGCTGGCTCTTGATGGCCGACAGGCTGCGGGCGGCGACGGCGGCTTCGATGGCGGTCGCCGGAATACCCATGTTCTGCGCTTCGATGGCAGACCACTTGCCGGTGCCCTTCTGGCCGGCCTTGTCGAGGATGACGTCCGGCATGGCGCTGCCGGTGGCCGGATCCTTGGCGGCCAGAACCTTCTCGGTGATCTCGATCAGGTAGGAGTTGAGGCGACCCTTGTTCCAGTCACCGAAGATACCGCTGATTTCTGCAGCGCTCTTGCCGAGGCCGTCGCGCAGGATACCGTAGATTTCGGCAATCATCTGCATGTCGGCATATTCGATGCCGTTGTGGATCGTCTTGACGAAATGCCCTGCTCCGTCATTGCCGAGCCAGGCGACGCACGGATCGTTGTTGTATGTGGCAGCAATCGAGGTCAGAACCTTCTCGACGCGCTTATAGGACTCCTCGGTGCCGCCGACCATGATCGACGGGCCATGGCGCGCACCTTCCTCGCCACCGGAAACACCCATGCCGATAAAGGTCAGGCCGGTATCCTTCAGGCGGTCGAAGCGGGCGATCGTGTCGCGGAAATTGGCGTTGCCGGCATCGATCATGATGTCGCCCTTGTCGAGATAAGGCTGCAGCGCCGCCATCTGCTGGTCGACCGGCTCGCCGGCCTTGATCATGATGATGATCGGCCGCGGCGGACGAATCGATTCGACGAATTCTTCGATCGTCTTGCAGGGAATGATCTTGTCCTTCAGCGCACCCGCATTCGCATAGAATTCATCCGTCACCTGCGGTGTACGGTTGAACACCGCGATCTTATTGCCCTTTTCGGCAATGTTGAGCGCCAGGTTCGATCCCATTACAGCGAGACCGATCAGTCCGATTTCTGCCTTTTCCACGACAATCCTCCAATAATTCTCTTGCTGCGCCTCACATCCCATCGCATGCGCAGAGGACGCAGTGATATTTTGAAATGACGCCTAAGCCTTCCCCGAAACCGATACCGCCTTTCGGGAGTTATGCGTTGGGCGTGTTGTTGCACTCCGGGCGCAAAACGGCAAGCCTTCGCCAGTCTCGAATCGGCCCCATTGCAGAACCGGGCAAGAATGCTGCAGGATTTTTCAAAAGATCGGCTTCAGCAACCTAACCCGATGGTGCACCGAAGGCGGATATAGAGGAGGAAGCATCCATGTCGACCATGCCCGCCAAGATCGTTCATGTCTCCATCGACCGCCCCTGGCGGGAGGTCCATGGCTTTGCCGGCCGCCCGGAAAACATGCCGCTCTGGGCCTCAGGCCTTGCATCCGAACTGGAACTGGATGGTGAGGATTGGGTCGCCAAAGGCACTCTCGGCACCGTCCGTGTCCGCTTCTCACCCCGCAACGACTTCGGCGTCATCGACCATACGGTGACCCTCGACACCGGCTTGCAGGTCTATAATGCACTGAGAGTCGTACCAAATGGCGACGGCTGCGAAGTCATGTTCACGCTGCTGAGATTGCCCGGAATGACGGACGAGCAGTTCGCGGCCGACGCAGCACATGTGCTGAAGAATCTCAACACATTGAAAGCGCTGATGGAGCGATAGCCGCGCTCAAAGCGAGCGCAGCGTCCAGTCGACGATCTCGGCAGTCACGCCGGCAAAGGCCGTGTCGAGCCCCCGAATGAAATCGGGGTTGCTGCCGCCGGTGACCGGAACAGCTTTGCGGAAGACGCTCTGCGACTTGATCGTGCCCGTGCGGTCATTGAGGATCTTCACCGAGATTTCGACAGCGGCGGACTTCTGGCCGCCAGCCGCATCAATCTCGAAGGAACGGATGTCGGTGACAATCTGATAGTCGATCGCCAGCCCCTGCCCCGGTACGCCGACGCCGCCAAGCTTGCCGGTATTCTCGAAGGCTTCGACCAGCTTCGATTGCACCATGCGGCTCAGCTTGTCGCTCCACTGCGCCTTGCCGAGATACTGGATTTCAGAGGGCGAGACGCGGATGACGATCAGGTTGCTGTCGAGCGCCTGCAATGCCGTTGGCGGCGGAATCAGGATCTGCTTGCTCTTCATCAACGGACCGCTCGCCTTGACCGAGGCCGAGAGGTCATAAGTATCGTTGGATGGCTTGGAACCGCAGCCGCTGAGCAGGGCCGCGAGCAGCGGCAGAACAATCGCTGCCTTCCGGTACACCTGATAACGCTCACTCGAAACGCAACCGACCATATTCCGCATATCCCTCACAGTCCAAAAACCGCTATCCATCAACGCCGCGCCCGGCCGTCATATTGCTTGACCGTATCGCCACCAAACAGCAGGCGCTGCGGATTGCGATCGAAGTTAGTGATCGTGCTGTTGAGATTGTCAACCGTGCCCCGCATGTCGTTGATGAGGGTCTGGACGTTGCTCAGACCGCTGCTCGAGAACTTCTGCAGATTGTCGGCGATCGGCCCGATCCGGGCGTTGAGATTGTCCGCCATCTTCTTGAAGGACGTGAGCGTGTCCTTGGCTTCGGCAAACAGCGACTGCGTGTCGCCGGAGCCAAGCAGCGTGTCGACCTTGCTGAGAACGCCGTCGACCTTGCCGGACGCCGAATTCAGCTTCTCGGAAATCGACCGGGCATTGGCAATCGTCTGGTCGATATCCTGCTGGCGGGCGGCAACCGAATTGGCAACGTCGCGGATGGACGTGACGGCCGCGCGGGCGTCCTTGGTCACCTGCGTAATGTCGTCAACCGAACCTTTCAGCTTGGCGGGATCGATCTGCGCCACGATGGCGTCGACGCGGTCCAGCGTCTGCTGTGCCTTCTGGCCGAAGGCATTGTAGGTGTCGGCGGTCTGCTTGAAGGCAGCCACGGTCGCCTTCAGATCGGTCGTCGCATCCGCCACGTTGGCGGTGATCTTGTTGGCGTTGTTGACGACCTCATTGATCTTGTTGGCGTCGACCGCACGCACCAGTTTCTCGACGGCTTCCAGCGTCGAGTCGATACGAGTCGAGACATTCTTGAAGGTGTCGGAAAGCTGCCCCATGCTGGCGAGGAACTTGTCGATATTGTCGGAATTGTCCGACAAGGCCTTGGAGAACGTCTGCGCGTTGCGCACCGTATCGGTCAGCGGCGCGCGGGAATCCGAGACGAATCCCTGGATATCGCCGATCGTGTCGTTTGCGCGGTTCAGGATCTTGTCGGCGGTATTGAGCAGGTTCGTGACGCTTGATTGATCGGCGAGCAGCACGGCGCGCTTGCCGGTATCGACTGAGCGCTTGAGGATGTTCTCGTCACCGTTGCGGCCGCCGGAAAGCTCGATATAGGCAGCGCCCGTCAGACCCTGGATCTCCAGAATCGCCTTGGTGGACGTATAGACCGGCGCGTCTGCCCGCACTTCGGTAAAGGCAAGCGAATAGTTCGGATCGTCGGCGTCAATCGAAAGCCCCTGCACGGAGCCGACCTGAATGCCGTTGAAGCGGACGGGCGAGCCGACGCTCAGGCCGTTTGCCGAGCCCGGAATGCGAACGACCAGTTCGACCATCGGGCCGCCCCGGCCATATTCGGCCATCCAATAGACGAAGCCGAACGCGGCCGCGATGACCAGCAATGTAAAGAACCCGACGATCGTATAGTTGGCTTTGGTTTCCATTGTTCCAATTACTTCTCGCGGCTGTGGGCGCCAGCGCCGTTGTCGTCGTTGCGGTCTCCAACCCTTCCCGTCGGCACGATCGAACGCGCGCGTTTACCACGGAAATAGGACTGCACCCAGGGGTCGTCGCAGGCGAGCATGTCCTCAACCGTTCCTTCCACCAATACCCGTTTCTGCCCGAGAACGGCAATACGATCGCAGACGGAAAACAGGCTGTCGAGGTCGTGAGTCACCATATAGACGGTCAGGCCGAGCGTGTCTCGCAGCTTGGCGATCAGCTCGTCGAATTCCGCGGCACCGATCGGGTCGAGGCCAGAGGTCGGCTCGTCCAGGAAAACAAGGTCGGGGTCGAGCGCCAGGGCTCGCGCCAGTGCCGCACGCTTGATCATGCCGCCGGAAAGCTCTGACGGGTATTTGTCGGCGGCATCGGCGGCAAGGCCGACCATGCGGATCTTCAGATGCGCGAGCTCGTCCATCAGGGCTTTCGGCAGGTCGAGATATTCCCGCATCGGCACCTGGATGTTCTCCTTCACCGTCAGCGAGGAGAATAGCGCACCCTGCTGGAAGAGCACGCCGAGGCGCATGTCGAGCCTGTTGCGCTCCGGCTCGGAGAGCTTGTCATAGTCTTCGCCAAGGATCTCGATCTTGCCCGAACGGCGCGGCAGCAACCGCAGCACCGTGCGCAGCAGCACCGACTTGCCAGCGCCGGAAGCACCGACGAAGCCCAGGATTTCGCCGCGATAGATATTGAGGTTCAATTTATCGAGCACGACTTTCGATCCGAAAGCAACGGTAACATCCCGTGCCGACAGCACGATGTCCCTGCCATGCTCATCTTTTTCCAGGGAGATTTCCGAGTGAAGCGCGCTCATCGTTGATATCCCTCAGAAATCGATCGCGGCATAGAACATGGCGAACAGCCCGTCCATCAGGATCACCACGAAAATCGACTTCACCACCGAGGCAGTCACATGCTGCCCGAGCGATTCGGCGCTGCCGCCGACCTTCAATCCCTCGACCGCCGCGACAATGCCGATCACCAGCGCCATGAACGGCGCCTTGATCATGCCCGAGATGACAGTTGAAAGGCTGATCGCCTCATGCAGGCGCGCAATGAAGGTAGCGAAAGTGATACCGGAATAGGCCCAGGTTACCGTCGCCGCGCCGAAGAGTGAGGCAAAATTGGCAAGGATCGTCAGCAGCGGCAGCGCCACGGTCAACGCCACCAGTCGCGGGAAGATCAGCACGCCGATCGGGTTCAGACCCATCACCTTCAGCGCATCGACCTCTTCGCGCATCTTCATCGAGCCGATTTCGGCGGTGATCGCGCTGCCCGAGCGCCCGGCGATCATGATGGCGGTCAGAAGCACACCGATCTCGCGCAATTGCAGGATGCCGACGAGATCGACAACGAAGACCTCGGCGCCGAAATAGCGCAGCTGAAATGCCCCCTGCTGCGCGATGATCGCGCCGATCAGATAGGACATCAATAGGATGATCGGGACGGCGCGCACGCCCATATGGTCGATCTGGTTGACGATCGAGGCCGGCGAAACGCCGCTGCCGCGCCCGAACTTCAGCTGCGCGCCGCGCACCGCCGAGCCGAGAATATACATGGCCGCAACAAGATTGCCCCAGACCTCGTAGACGGTTTCGCCGATCGGCGCAAAGATGCGCTCCGTCCAGGATTTATTTTGCCGGGGTTCCGGCTTCTCGGCATCCGGGTCTTCGGTAAAGGCCGTCAGCAGCTCGTCGATATGCGGATTGGAGCCCTCGATGCTGACGCTGGCGCCATGCGCTTCCTGGCTCTCCTTTAGGCGGCGGATCAGCAGCGCTCCGGCGGTGTCGACATCGGAGAGATCGGAAAGATCGATCACTACCCGGCCGCCAGCGCTCCGCGTCGTCAGCTCATCGATGCGCCGCAGCACGCCATGGACATTGGCGCTGCGCCAATTACCTTCCAGCCGATAGCGATGCCCGTTGCCATCGGGCTCGTCGTCGATCCTCGGTGCATCGGCTTTCTGTACGGCTGCTTTCAAACTCATACATCTTTCAAGTCTTGCGGCACACTCGCCGACTCGGGAATCCCCCGCGCGACGCTAATCGTTAATACACCGAGTTCATAGGCGATTTCTATGCCGCGCAAGCGCCAAAGATATGGCATGGCATTTTGATATCTAAATGAAACCACTTTGCACGACTTATGAAGCCTCGCTCGCTCTTCCCCCGACCGAGGAACTCCGAGGTTGAAGACTACGCGCGAAAACCACCATGGCAAGACCGAAGGCCGCAACACCGGACATGATGTAGTAGCTGGAAAGACCGAGCCAAGCATAGAGATAGCCGGACGCCAGGGTCATAAGCCCGAGAAACATGCCGTTATAGAAAAAATAGGTGCCTTGGGCCGAAGCTTCCTGCGTTTCCTGTACCGAAGCGACGATGCGCCGCTGGATGCCGGTATGCACGCAGGCAAAGGTGCAGGCATGGAAACATTGCAGCATGAAATAGCCGGCGAAACCGAGATTGATCGGGAATAGGATCCAGCGGACGACGCACACGGCCGAGCCGAAAAAGATCAGTGTCCAGGCGCTGAACCGCCGGCCGAGCATCCTCGACATGAAAAACACCATGACCTCCGCCGCCACCCCGATGCACCAGAGGACGGCGATCTGCGTGCCCGAAAAACCGAGCTCGCGCCAATAGATCGACGCGAACGTATACATCATGGCGTGGCTCGACTGCTGCACCGATACACCGATCATGGTGACCAGCAATTGCGGAGACCGCAGCGAGCTGCCTGTTGGCGCCTGCAAATCGATCGGTTGATGATGGCGCCGTCGCGTTGGCCCTATGCGCGGACAGAAGAAGGCCATCAGCGTTGTCAGGACGAAGCCCGCGACCATGGCGGGGAGAACCGTCGTACCGCCCCATTTGCCGATCATTTGACCGCCGATAAGGGTCGAGACGATGAAAGCGATCGATCCCCAGACGCGCATCGAGCCGTAATCGAAACCCCAACGCCGTACGCCGGAAACGGCAATCGATTCAACGATGGGCACGTAAGGCGCATATGTCGCCCCCTGGATACCGTAGACCAAAAGCACCGGCCAGAAATCGCTCGTCCAGTAAAGCGCAATCGCCGTCAACAACGACAACGCACCCGACCAGAACAGCACAGTGGCGCGTTCCTGCACACGATCGGCAAGCATGCCGACAATAGGCACGACAAGAACCCGCACCACCATCGGCACGGCGAGGATCAGACCAATCTCGCGATCGCTGAAATTCAACCCGGCGAGCCAGACCGGAAAAAACGGCAAGGCAATCCCATTGACGATCAACGGAGCACAATAGGACAAGGCTGTGCGCAACCGAAAATACGGTGGCGCGGCCTCGCCCTGCAAAGATTTTGTCGCGGGAATCATGACAGACCTGAAGGGAACTGATGTGTTCCTAGCACCCTATCGTGATTACGACTATGGCGAGAAATGGCCTTGCTGCAACGTTTCAGCCCAAAATGGCGAAAGCAGCGGGATCCCGGCGATCAATAATTGTGACGGGTCGTTATTGGGCCCGTGAGGCGACGAAATATTACGCCGCCTGCGCTCCAAGCGTTTCCGGCAATTCATCACCAGCAACGCCAACCGGTTGGGTTTCGGCAATCGACTGCCAAGTGATCAGCTCGAACGTGCCGTCGTCATGCTCGGCGATCGCCGTGCAGCTTTCGACCCAATCGCCGGTATTGATGTAGCGGATGCCATCGAAATCCTCGATGACGGCATGGTGGATGTGGCCGCAGATGACGCCATCGGCATCGCTGCGCTTCGCCTCTTCCACGACGACGCGCTGGAACTCGCCAATGAAGTTGACGGCGTGCTTGACCTGAAGCTTCGCCCAGGCCGAGAAAGACCAATAGGGCATGTTCAGGCGGCGGCGAACCGCGGCAAGGCCGATATTGATCAGGATCGCCATGTCATAGGCCCAATCGCCGAGATAGGCGAGCAGACGGGCATTGCGGACGACGACGTCGAATTCGTCGCCATGCAGAACGAGATACTTCTTGCCGTCGGCGGTCTCGTGGATCGCGCGCTGGGCCACCTCGATGCCGCCGAAATGCGTGCCGGGGAAGTCGCGGAGGAACTCGTCGTGATTGCCGGGGATATAGACGATGCGCGTGCCCTTGCGCGCCTTGCGCAACAGCTTCTGCACGACGTCGTTGCAATCCTGCGGCCAGTACCAATTGCGCTTCAGCCGCCAGCCATCGATGATGTCGCCGACCAGATAGATGGTGTCGGCGTCGTGAAGTCGCAGAAAATCGAGAAGGAAGTCCGCCTTGGCCGCTTTAGAGCCGAGGTGCACGTCAGAAATGAACAGCGTTCGATATCGCCGGGTGTCCATGTTTTCATTCACGAACATTTGTCCGTGCCCTATCCTACGTTGGCTAATCCAAAATCAGACTCGTGTTTCAGGAAGATGACAAATGCTGTGCGGAGCGCTCCCGGTGAGAAATTGCCCGCGTTTTGCAGCTATGGCGAGCTCCAGCCGATCGGTCATGAAACTCGCGGCCCTGAGCGGGACCATCGGTCCTTGCACCTCACAATGTCTGGTCCGCAATGCCGGGGTTTCCGCAAAAGAAAATTTATGCCTTTGCCGCGACAAAAAACCCTTCAGCAGCGTCAAATCCATACTGTGCACTCCCGGCGATTGATGTATGGAGGGGATTTGAGGCGCACGCGCGCAAGCAGGAATGGAGAAGCGGGATGGATACGCACGACACATCGAAGGCAGCCAAGAACATGGCGAGTGGCAATCTCGACGAACAGGCGCTCTTCTTTCATCGCTATCCCCGCCCCGGCAAGCTGGAAATCCAGGCGACCAAGCCGCTCGGCAACCAGCGCGACCTGGCGCTTGCCTATTCTCCCGGCGTCGCCGCACCCTGCCTTGCCATCCGCGACAATCCGGAAACGGCCTTCGACTACACCTCGCGTGGCAATCTCGTCGCAGTCATCTCCAACGGCACCGCGGTGCTTGGCCTTGGCAATATCGGCCCGCTGGCCTCCAAGCCGGTGATGGAAGGCAAGGCGGTCCTCTTCAAGAAATTCGCCGGTATCGATGTGTTCGATATCGAAATCGAAGCCCCAACTGTCGATGAGATGGTCGCTACGATTTCCGCACTCGAGCCCACATTCGGCGGCATCAACCTTGAAGACATCAAGGCGCCGGAATGCTTCGACGTCGAGCGTCGTCTGCGCGAGAAGATGGACATTCCGGTCTTCCACGACGACCAGCATGGCACCGCCATCATCGTCGCCGCCGCCATTCTCAACGGCTTGGAACTGGCCGGCAAGAAGATCGAGGACGTCAAGATCGTCGCCTCCGGCGCCGGTGCCGCGGCGCTTGCCTGCCTCAACCTTCTGGTCATTCTCGGTGCCAAGCGCGAAAACATCTGGGTCCACGACATCGAGGGCCTCGTCTATGAAGACCGCAACGTGCTGATGGACGAATGGAAATCGGTCTATGCCCAGAAGAGCGACAAGCGCGAGCTTGCCGAGTCGATCGGCGGCGCCGATGTCTTCCTTGGCCTGTCAGCCGCCGGCGTATTGAAGCCCGAGCTGCTGGAACAGATGGCGGAAAAGCCGTTGATCATGGCGCTGGCCAACCCGACGCCGGAAATCATGCCTGATCTCGCCCGCGCCGCCCGTCCCGACGCGATGATCTGCACCGGCCGCTCGGATTTCCCGAACCAGGTCAACAACGTTCTCTGCTTCCCCTATATCTTCCGCGGCGCGCTCGATTGCGGCGCCAAGACGATCAATGAGGAAATGAAGATGGCGGCGGTACGCGCCATCGCGTCGCTTGCCCGCGAAGAGCCTTCGGACGTGGCCGCCCGCGCCTATACGGGCGAGACGCCGGTCTTTGGACCGGACTATCTCATCCCCTCGCCCTTCGACCCGCGCCTGATCCTGCGCATCGCGCCGGCTGTGGCGAGAGCCGCTGCCGAAAGTGGCGTGGCACTGCGCCCGATCGCCGATTTCGACGCCTACATGGACGAACTCAACCGCTTCGTCTTCCGCTCCGGCTTCGTCATGAAGCCGATTTTCGCCGCCGCGAAGATCGCCGAGCGCAAGCGCGTGGTCTTCTCCGAAGGCGAAGACGAGCGCGTTCTGCGTGCCGCCCAGGTCCTCCTGGAAGAAGGCACCGCCGTGCCGATCCTGATCGGCCGCCCCAACGTCATTGAAACCCGCCTGAAGCGCTACGGCCTGAAGATCCGGCCGCATACCGATTTCGCCGTCATCAACCCGAATGACGATCCGCGCTTCCGGGAATATGTCGAGCTTTATTTCTCGCTCGTCGGCCGCAGCGGCGTCATTCCGGAAGCAGCCAGAACGATCGTTCGTACCAACACCACGGTCATTGGCGCCCTGGCGCTGAAGCGCGGCGATGCCGACGCATTGATCTGCGGTCTCGAAGGCCGTTACGAACGCCATCTGCGCATCGTCCGCCAGATCATCGGCAAGCGCCCGGATGTCGGCGACTTCTCCGCTCTCAGCCTGTTGATCTCACAGCGCGGCGCGACGTTCTACACCGACACCTATGTCACCTTTAACCCGAATGCAGCGGAGATCGCCCAGTCGGCGGTGCTGGCGGCCGAGGAAATCAAGCGCTTCGGCATCTCGCCGCGCGTCGCCCTCGTCTCGCATTCGAACTTCGGATCGCGGGAATCGGAAAGCGCCACCAAGATGCGCGATGCTCTGGCACTCGTGCGCGAAGCGGCGCCGGAGCTGGAAGTCGACGGCGAAATGCACGGCGACAGCGCCATTTCCGAAAGCCTGCGCCGCCACGTCATGCCGGACAGCACGCTTTCCGGCGAGGCGAACCTGCTCGTCTTCCCCAATCTGGATGCCGCCAACATCACCCTCGGCGTCGTCAAGACCATGACCGATGGCCTGCATGTAGGCCCGATCCTGCTCGGCACGGCGCTTCCGGCCCACATCCTGTCACCCTCCGTCACCTCGCGTGGCGTCGTCAACATGGCGGCTCTGGCCGTGGTTGAAGCATCACAGCCGAATTGATCTGAGATTCACCGCGGGCGGCCGTCTCCAAAGGCGGCCGTCACGACACAGACGGCGGGTTATTAGCCGGATACATCATCACATTTAATGCTCTTATTTTCGTCGGTTGTTCCCCGTTTTGTGGCCTCACGCCGCCGAGAAGGCGCAAGCCAAGTTTGTTTTCCGATCTAACCGCAAAAAATCTTTCACAATCAGCATGTTTTGATGGGTACGTTGTTAAGCAACACGGTATATTCTCCGTGGAGATCAAACCGCTTTTCGAAGAGCACAACGTGAACCGCGGCAAAAAATTCTACTCCTCTCTCTTGCTATCCCTGCTGGCGGCGACGCCGGCCCTTGCCCAGGCGAATGCCATCTGCGACGAATTACACGTCCGATATGCCGACACGACGGAGATTGTCGGCGCCAATGCGGAGACGCGTCAGCTTTCGCGATCCATCGTCCAGCAGAACATGGCAATACGGCGCCTGAAGAGCGACATGCGCAATCAAGGCTGTACGTCCGACAGCAGCTTGACCATCCTCGGCTCCGACAACGAGGCTGCCTGCGATGACATGCACGATGCGATGGAGCGGATGCGCGATGACCTTGCATCGCTGATGGACGAGCGTGAAACGAGCGTGTCCCGCATCGACGATGCAGGCTTGGAGAGGCGGCGATTGCTGGATGACATGCAGCGGAACGGTTGCAGCACTCCGATGTCGGCCACGCCGGACACCGTCATCGACACCCGCGTGAAACCCGAGGGTTATGCACCCCAGCAACAATCGCTGGCGCAGCCGGAAAGCTCGATCACGACGATAGAGACGCAAAAGCCCAAGACGGACGACGCCGCTCTGCCGCAGCAGAAGACTGCGGTGATAGCCCCTCCGGAAATTACTCCGGTTCAGCCGAAACAACTGCAACCTGATCGACCCTACGATCCCGCGACCAACAAGGTGCGCCAGGTCGGCCCACAATTTCTTGCGACCGACCAGGGCACGCTCGACCTCAAGCATCCGAAAGAGGTTGGCCCGCAGCCGTCGCAATAGGCTGCCGCAACAACGCGATGACGGCCTCGTCGCCCATCTCTCTCGCGAGATCGGGATAGGATCGGCCGGACGCATCTCTCACAGAACGATCGGCGCCACGTTCCAGCAGGAAGCGCACCGCATCAACGCGACGATTGAGAATGGCAAAGCCAAGCGGCGTCATCCAGTCACGGTCCACACTTGCCTCCCCATGCGGACGAAACTCACCGAAGCGAATGTTCATCAGCTCCGGATGGGCACCCAGATGCACGGCCAGTTGGTCGATCTGGCCATAGGCAGCGGCCGCAAAGATATCGAGCGGCTGCGTTTTCAGGAACTCCACCATCTCTGCTCTGCCATTATACTCCGCCCAGCCGATCGGCGGCGCATAGTAGTAGCGGTCGCGCACAGTGGTATCCGCACCATGCTCGATCAGCAGTTTCGCCATCGCGATATGGCCATGCAAAGCAGCTTCGTGCAGCGGTGTGCGGCTGGTCATGGCGCTGACGTCGAAGCCCAACGCCAGCATAAGGCGAACAGCCCGCAAATCATTATCGCCGGCGGCCTCATGCAACATGGCAGGGTGAGCCCGGCGCATCGCTTCGGGAATATCGAGGTCACCCGCTACTCTTCTCTTGATGTAATCGACAAGTATCGCCGGATCGGCCGTTGCATCCCGGGGCTTCTGCCGAATGAGAATATAGACCCAATCCTCTTGCTTTATACGAACAGCTATAGCTCCCTGCTGAACGAGATACAGCGCCAGATCCTTGTCATTTCCTAGCCGCGCCCATTCATAAGGCGTTCGGCCATTGACCACCTTATTGACATCGGCCCCATGCTCGATCAGCAGCCTGACACGCTCGCCCATGCGCTTCTCGCAAGCCCAGGCGAGCTGATAGTCGAACACCGTCTGTGCATTCGCCACCAGCATGCCATCCTCGCGCACCAGCCAGTTGTTGCTGTCTTTAGCGGAGAGCCCGTATTCCAGCAGCAGCTCAAGGCAGGAATTATCGGGCTCGAACATCCGGTTATAAAGTGCCTGGCTGTCGTTCGCCGCCGCACCCGCATCGAGCAGCAAACGCGCGAAAGCCTCGCATTCCGGATGTTGCGGCTGTCCGATCTTGCCAGCCTCGCCCTCGCCGAAAACGCCGGTCAGCGCCGTAAAGCGATATTGGCCATGGTCAAGAAAGAAGGCATTGGGATCGGCGCCGCGCTCAATCAGAACCCTTGCCGCCGGCAGGCTGGATCGGCCGGGCACGCGGGCATAGGCGGCATAGAGCAGCGGCGGCCAATCATAGGGACCGCCTTTGCGCTCGAGAAGCTGCGGTTGGCGATCGAGCCAACGCGCGACGCCGTCAGCGTCACCGAGAGCAGCGGCAATATGGATGCTATCCCCGGCAATGTCGGAATTGGCCTCCAGCAGTTGCAATGCCTCGTCGAAGCGCGCCGGATCGGCAGCAATATGGGAAAAATAGGACACCGTCGCCAGCGACAGGAATTGATTGGCAAGCTGATCCAGCGGAACCTGTCCGCGATTGGCGCTTTCCAGATGCGCCTTGAGTTTCGCCCAGCTCGAGAAGCCATGTTCGCGGGCAAGGACAAGCTGGATGTCCTGAAGCCCGATATCGGTGACATCGGCAAAGTAAGGCGTGACACGGCTTCGGGCCGATGCGTCACCCGACTGAGCGGCTTTCAGAAAAGCCTTGGCCTGCTTTTTGAGAGAATCGAGAGTGGCGTTACCCGCCAGAGAGCGCGTGGTCACAAAGACCTCCTTTCATTCACGTCCGGTATCCGCGCCCACAGACTGAAAAGAGGTGTGGCAGTCTTTAAGTTCTATGCATCAGGTGGGCCTTGCCCTTCCCGCGGATCGGATGCGCCCTGAGAACGTCCAAAGATTTATAACGGAGCGTACGCCCTGTCCAGAGCGATCACGCCGGCTCGTAGCGGACATAGGCGAACTCATCGCCATCGGGCGACCAGTTCGGCACATTGATACTTCCCTGCCCGCCGAAAAGCTCGAACAGCGTCGTGAGGTTACCACCATCCATGTCCATCAACCGCATACGAACATTCAGATCGCGCGGATGATCGAAGACATCGGGATCGTAGGAAATCAGCAGGACTTTGTCATTCCTGGGCGATGGATGAGCGAACCAGTTGCCGTAATTGTCGCTTGTCACCTGCTGGAGACCTGTGCCGTCAGGATGAATGCGCCAGATCTGCATCAGGCCGGTGCGGCTGGAGTTAAAATAGATCCATTGCCCGTCGGCGGAATAGTCCGGCCCGTCATTACGGCCTTCGCCATGCGTCAGCCGCGTCTCCTCGCCGCCATCGACCGAAATCGTGTAGATGTCGAAGACGTTGTTGCGGATACCGCAATAGGAAAAGTGTTTTCCATCAGGCGACCAGCCGTGCCAGTAGGACGGCAGATTGGTCGTCACCTGCCGTGGTGTCCCGCCTTCGGCCGGCAGGACATAGATGCAGGACTTGCCATGCTGGGTCTTGTCGGAGATAGCAATCAGCGAGCCATCCGGTGAAATGCCGTGGTCGTTGTTGCAGAGCGTTGCAAAGCCGGTATCGACCTGAACGGGCTCGGCTTTACCATCAAGGGCGAGCCGATAGAGCAGCCCATCGCCGTTCAATAGCAGATAGCGCCCGTCGGGCGAGAAATTCGGCGCTTCGATCAACGTCTCCGTCTGCCAGACGATTCGGTTTTCACCGGTGCGGATATTGTAGATTTCGACCGAACTGCGCATTGCTTCTCCACTCGCCGGATGGCGTCGCGATCAACGATCGCGGAATCGGTTGGTGATAGGATAGCGCCGATCGCGACCGAAATTCTTGGTGGTGATCCTCACGCCCGGCGCCGACTGGCGGCGCTTGTACTCGGCAAGATAAAGCAGATGCTCGATCCGATGGACCGTCGCGACATCATGCCCCCGCGCCACGATCTCGTCGACCGCCATTTCCTTTTCCACCAGGCACTCCAGAATGTCGTCCAGCGCCGGATAGGGCGGCAGCGAATCCTGGTCGGTCTGGTTCGGCCTGAGTTCGGCCGACGGCGCCTTGTCGATGATGTTGTAAGGGATCACCTCGCCCGATGGGCCAAGCGCCCCCGGCGGCACATGAAGATTGCGCCAGCGCGACAGCGCATAGACCTGCATCTTGTAGAGATCCTTGATCGGGTTAAAGCCGCCGTTCATGTCACCATAGAGCGTGGCATAGCCGACCGACATTTCCGACTTATTGCCGGTGGTGACAACCATCGAGCCGAACTTGTTGGAGATCGCCATCAGGATGGTCCCGCGCGCGCGGCTCTGCAGGTTTTCCTCGGTGATGCCGCTTTCGGTGCCTTCGAACAGATCCGCCAATGCCGAGGTAAAGCCCGTCACCGGCTCCTCAATCGGCACAATATCGTAGCGGCAGCCTAGCGCCTTGGCGCAATCGGCCGCATCCTTCAGCGAATCCTCCGACGTATAGCGGTAAGGCATCATGACGGTACGCACCCGCTCCTCGCCGAGCGCATCCACCGCAATCGCCGCACAGATGGCCGAATCGATGCCACCAGACAGGCCGAGCACGACCGATTTGAAGCCATTCTTGTTCACATAATCGCGGAAGCCCAACAGGCAGGCACGATAATCAGCCTCCTCGCCTTCCGGAATATGCGCCATCGGGCCTTCGCTGCAATGCCAGCCATCGCCGTTCTTCTTCCAGGTCGTCACCGCCAGTGCGGTTTCGAACTGACTCATCTGGAAAGCCAGTGTTTTGTCGGCGTTGAAAGCAAAGCTCGCACCGTCGAAAACATACTCGTCCTGGCCGCCGACCTGAGCTGCAAAGACGAGCGGCAAGCCCGACTCGATCACCTGACGGAGCACGACCTGATAACGAACATCGACCTTGCCGCGATAGTAAGGTGAACCGTTCGGAACCAGAAGAATTTCCGCGCCGCTTTCAGCCAGCGTTTCGCAGATGCCGAGATCGTTCCAGATCTCTTCGCAAATGGGAATGCCGATCCGCACGCCCCGAAAATTGACCGGCCCGGCAATCGTCCCTTCGTCAAAGACCCGCTTCTCATCAAACTCGCCATAATTCGGCAGATCGACCTTATCCCTGACGAAGATGATCTTACCGTCGTCAAGCACGGCAACAGAATTGTAGCGCCCCGTCTCGTCCTGGCGTGGAAAGCCGATGATGACGCCCGGTCCGCCATCGGCGGTATCGGCGGCAAGGCTTTCCACAGCCTTCTGGCAGGCGCGGATGAAGGCCGGTTTCAGCACCAGATCTTCCGGCGGATAGCCGGAAATAAACAGCTCCGTAAACAAGACAAGCTGCGCGCCCTCGCGCGCCGCCTCGGCCCGGGCTTCACGCGCCTTCGCAAGGTTGCCGGAGACATCGCCGACCGTCGGATTGAGTTGCGCGACAGCGATGCGGATGGTCTGGGTGATGGGGCTTTGCTGTGTCATGCCATATATTTAACGACGGCGCCCCCGTTCCGCAACAACCTTTGGCGGCCTTCGCGTGCGAAAGATGGCGGCGCTCGCATGAGCGGTATTTTGTCACCGGAAAATACTAAGTCAGCCTTGCGGTTCATCCGGCATTCATGACAAAGGAGTGACACTTCTGTGAAACCTTAGTAACATACGGAGAGATCGGTGATCGCCCCGGTATCCAGTCCCGCATTGGCAGGCAAGCCCGCCATTCTTCAAAAGCTTGGCACGGCGAGACAGCAATCGGCGGTTCTGCGCCAGCTTCTCAGCCTTTTGCTGACCTTCCTGTCCTCGCTGCTGATCGTCATCGCGGTCGAGTGGGTCGCGCGCGGCGAACTGACGGATGTCCCGGCCTATTTGTTTTCCGCCAATCAGCCTGCCTTCACCACCGTCGGCATCGTCATGCTGCTAATGCTCGTGCTCGACGCGCTATTCGGCCGCGCGCATCAGTCGATATTGGTGGTCGCACCCCTGGTCCTCATCCCGGCCTTCCTCTCCAACCAGAAACAGCATTATCTCTCCGATCCCCTCTATCCCTCGGATTTCCTGTTTGCGCGCCAGATCATGGAGCTCATGCCGGTGATGGTGCGCGAGCGGCCATGGACCGCCGTCGCGCTTGCTTTCGGCATCATCGCCCTGGTCGCCGCCCTCGCCCTTCTCTGGTGCTATGCCTGGCGGCATGCCGCGACGCTTTCGCGCAAGGCGAGGGTCATGCGGCTCTCCGTCTGCCTGCCTCTGGCAGCCCTCTTCGTCTCGCAGATGGACGCGACGCAATATTCGTTCATCCGCGAGAAATTGCGCATCATCCCCATCGTCTGGGATCAGAAGGAAAATTACAGCTACAACGGCTTCATCATCGCCTTCTCGCTGAACCTGCCGATGGCAGATGTCAAAGTGCCGGCGGGTTATGGGCCGGATGCGATGGACGCCATTCCCGCCCGCAATTACGGCTATCTCTCCGGTCCGCGCCGAAAGCCCGACGTCATCATGCTGATGAGCGAATCCTTCTGGGATCCGACCCGGCTTTCCAACCTGACCTTCACGCCGGACCCGATGCCGACGATCCGCGCGGCGCAATCCGGCCATGTCTTCTCGCCGGAATTCGGCGGCATGACCGCCAATGTCGAGTTCGAGGCCCTGACCGGCTTCTCCAACGCCTTCCTGCCCTATGGCAGCATTCCCTACCAGCAATATGTCCGCAAGCCGATGCCATCGCTTGCCACCTTCTTCCGGGGTCAAGGCTATGCAGCGCGCGCGCTCCATCCGTTCAGCGGCTGGTTCTGGAACCGCAACGAAGTCTACAAGGCCTTCGGCTTTGAGGAATTCCACACCGAAGACACCATGCCGCCGATGGAAAAGCGCGGCATTTTCGCCTCCGACGACTCACTGATGAAAGAAATCATGCACGAGGGCGACGAGATGGACCGGCCGTTCTTCTTCTTCGCCGTCACCCTGCAGGGCCATGGCCCCTACGAACCGAACCGCTATGCCGAAAACACCGTCGATATCAAGGGAGACCTGACGGATGCCGACCGCGATACGCTCGCGACCTATGCGCAAGGTGTTCACGAATCCGATCAAAGCCTGAAGATGCTGATGGACTGGGCCGCCAAGCGCGACCGCGAGACGATCATCGTTCTCTGGGGCGATCATCTGCCGCCGCTCGGCAGCGTCTATCCGAACACCGGCTACATGCCCGAACAGGTGGCATCTAGAAAAGCGCCGCTCGACATCATGAAGCGGGAGCACGAAACGCCGCTGGTCATCTGGTCGAGCAAGAAGGGCGTGCGCAAGGATGTCGGCACGATCAGCCCGTCGCAGCTACCCTATCATATCCTCAAGACCGCTGGCTACGAGCATCCGTTCTACACCGGCTTTCTCGGCCGGGTGCAGAAGAAGTACAGCATCGTCGATCGCTATCAGCTCGCGACGCGCGACAACCAGACCTTTCCGGATTGGTCCCGCAACGAGCAGAACCTCGACCCCATGATGCGCGACTACCGCTATTTGCAGCATGACATGATGTTCGGACGGGAATACGGCCTCGACCGCTTCTTCCCGTCGCATGCCTGGCTGGTCAACCAGGGCAGCTAGGCTGCGACCCTTTTCACGTTGCATTTCCATCGGGCAGTCGAATACTTGGCACTCAAAGGCGATCGAGTCCTTGGAGTGTTCCCATGTATAATCTGCCCAATTTCGTTCATCAGCATTTCGACAAGACAGCCGAGGAGTTGGGCGAGGTCGAAAAGCGCGTGCTGAAGAAGGCACATGAACGCAAGATCGTTTCCACCGACATCAATGCTGCCTTCTCCGCCAAAGCCTCTTATGGCGAACGCCTCGCGGACGGCATCGCCCGCGTCGGCGGTTCCTGGTCCTTCATCATCTGTTTCCTGCTGTTCCTGGTCGTCTGGTGCATCGTCAACACCATCGTTCTTCTCACCCGCGCCTTCGACCCCTACCCCTTCATCTTCCTCAACCTCGTCCTCTCCATGATCGCCGCCATCCAGGCCCCGATCATCATGATGTCACAGAACCGCCAGACCGAGCGTGACCGCTTCGAGGCCGCCAAGGATTACGAGGTCAATCTCAAGGCCGAACTCGAAGTCCTGTCGTTGCACCAGAAGATCGACCTGCAGGTACTGACAGAACTCGTGGCGGTGCGGGAAGAAGTCGCGAAGTTGAGCAAGCTTGTGGCGGAGAAGAATGGGAACTGACAAGGAAGCCGTTGCCTCGTCCTCAAAAATTGACTTTCAGCGCATCCCCTGTATTTTGTAATACAGAAGGAGATAAAGTTGATGAAAAATCAAAGTGGACTTTCGGATCCTATTACTCTCCGAGTTCCCGTTGACATCCTGGCCGAGATCGAAGAGATCGCCGATGTCTGCGAGCGGACGCGTAGCTGGGTCTTTGTGCGGGCGCTCAAATCCTATCTGGCGGCCGAGGGTCGCGAGGTACTGGAAATTGCAAAGGCTCGCCGCGATATGGTAAACGGCGAAGCATATGATCTTGACGATGTCATCAGCGAAGTAGCGAAGGTCGTCAAAGGGGTCGCCGCTTGAAAAGAGTTCGCCTTTCGGCTGGCGCCAGAGCCTATATCAAGTCGGAAGCGTAATACCTGAAAGATAGAAGTCCTGCCGCGGCTCTCCGCTTCCTCGACGATCTGAACAGACTCAAGACAAATTTGATTCTTTTTCCTCAGATGGGTTTTCGAAGCGACGAACTGCCAATCCCCGGGGTTTTGCGATTTACGATGGGAGATTATCTCATCGACTACGAAATTGCCGATGATCTGATAGAGATCAGAGCCATTCACCACGGTCACCAAAGACCTCCGGGTCTCCCGATCGATGATGATTTCGACTACGAAAATGGCGATTCAGAATAGCTCAAAAACTTGACGGCACCGTGCTTGATCAGTCAGACGGCCCCGCAGTCAGCAGCCCCGGTCGTCCTTGCCGATATTGCGGCAGCCCATCGTCGATCTCGTAGAAATCACCCTTGTCGGCGCAATAGATGTGGTAGGCGAGTTTCAGCTCGCTCGGCTGATCGAACAGCCCGGCCATGATCGAGATATTGTCGGAACTGTCCGCCAACCAGAAAAGCGCCGAACCGCAGACGCGGCAGAAACCTCGGCGCGCGAAGGAGCTGGCGCGATACCAGGTGATCGCCTCTTCTCCTTCAATGGTGATGTTGCCGCGAGGCACGTCGGTTGCGGCGTAATAGAGCCCGGTCTGCTTGCGGCATTGCGAGCAATGGCAGGCAACAACCTCCCGTAATGCGCCGTGTGTCTTGAAACGTACGGCTCCGCAAAGGCAGGCGCCGGTGTGTTCGTCATTCATGCTGATCCCCTTCGTTTCCCCGCAATCTTGACGAGGACGCCACCAGCGTCAAACGCAAAGAAATGAAACAATCTTCAGCCGGATTGATTGCGAAAGCACAAAAGCAAACGGGCCGGTTTTGAGCCGGCCCGTGACAGTAACGATCTGATTATCCAGGATCAGCCGTGCGCTGCCAGACGCTTCTCGTCGCGGCCGCCCTTCATGCGTTCGGCGAGCAGAAAAGCCAGTTCCAGTGCCTGATCGGCATTGAGACGTGGGTCGCAATGCGTGTGATAGCGATCCTGCAAATCCTCGGCACCAACGGCACGGGCGCCGCCCGTGCATTCGGTCACGTCCTTGCCGGTCATCTCGATGTGGATGCCGCCCGGATGCGTGCCCTCGGCACGATGGATCTGGAAGAAGCTTTCGACTTCCGACAGGATACGCTCGAACGGCCGGGTCTTGTAGTTGTTGAGCGTGATCGTGTTGCCGTGCATCGGATCGCAAGACCAGACGACCTTGCGGCCTTCCTTCTCGACAGCGCGAATGAGGCGCGGCAGGTTGTCGGCGACCTTGTCGTGGCCGAAACGGCAGATCAGCGTCAAGCGACCGGCTTCGTTGGCAGGGTTCAGGATGTCGATCAGATTGAGCAGATCGTCCGCCTGCAGCGAAGGGCCGCACTTCAAGCCGATCGGGTTCTTGATGCCGCGGAAATACTCGATATGCGCGTGATCGGCCTGGCGCGTACGGTCGCCGATCCAGAGCATATGACCCGAGGTCGCATACCAGTCGCCCGAGGTGGAATCGACGCGCGTGAAGGCCTCTTCGTAGCCGAGCAGCAGCGCTTCATGGCTGGTGAAGAAATCGGTCTCGCGCAGGCTCGGATTGTTCTCCGAGGAGATGCCGATCGCCTTCATAAAGTCCATGGTTTCGCTGATACGGTCGGCCAGCTTGCGGTAGCGCTCGCCCTGCGGGCTGTCCTTGACGAAACCGAGCATCCACTGGTGGACGTTTTCGAGGTTGGCATAGCCGCCCATCGCAAAGGCGCGCAGCAGATTGAGCGTCGCCGCCGACTGGCGGTAAGCCATCATCTGGCGTTCCGGATTGGGGATGCGCGCTTCTTCATTGAATTCGATGCCGTTGACGATATCGCCGCGATAGCTCGGCAGCGACACGCTGCCCTGGGTCTCGATGCCCGAGGAACGCGGCTTGGCGAACTGGCCGGCGATGCGGCCAACCTTAACCACCGGCAGCTGAGCACCAAACGTCAGAACGACGGCCATCTGCAGGAAAGCGCGGAAAAAGTCGCGGATCGTGTCGGCGCCATGCTCGGCAAAGCTTTCGGCGCAGTCGCCGCCCTGCAGCAGGAAGCCATTGCCTTCGGCAACATTGGCAAGGTGCGCTTTCAGACGGCGAGCCTCACCGGCAAAAACGAGCGGCGGATAGCTAGCAAGCTGCGCTTCCGTTGCCGCCAGCGCCGCCTGGTCCGGATATTCCGGCACCTGCTGGATCGGTTTTTGCCGCCAAGTGCTCGGTGTCCAATTCTGTGCCATCTCACTCACCTGTTTTCGCGCCTGGTCTCTTCGCCAAGTGCCCGTCGCCGTAAATTGTGCGCGCTTATAAACCTTTGCCGGCCACTTGCAAAGGCGAACCAACTATTCGGCAGGTCTTTTGTGCGCCGGGGAATTACTATCCCTATTGCTTACACGCGCTCGCCGTTGCGGATGCGGTAGCTTGGGGAATACATCGTCACCAATTCTTCGGCAGCCGTCGGATGAACGGCCATGGTGCGATCGAAATCTTCCTTGGTGCAGCCGGCCTTCAGGGGAATGCCAAGCAGCTGCGCCATCTCGCCGGCATCGTGGCCGAGAATATGCGCGCCGATGACCTTGCGATCGGCGGCGTTGACGATCAGCTTCATGATCATCTTCTCGCTGCGGCCGGACAAGGTCGCCTTCATCGGCCGGAACTGGGCGCGGTAAACCTCGAGTTCCGGATAACGCTTCGCGGCATCCTCCTCGGTCAGGCCGACCGTACCGATCTCCGGCTGCGAGAAGACGGCGGTTGCGATCAACTCATGATCCGGGCGGGTCGGATTGTTCTTGTAGACGGTCTCGATGAAGCACATGGCTTCATGGATCGCCACTGGCGTCAGCTGTACCCGATCAGTGACATCTCCAAGCGCATAGATGTTCGGCACCGATGTGCGTGAATATTCGTCGACGACGATGGCGCCTTGTTCATTCATCGCCACACCGGCCGCCTCGAGCCCGAGATCTCTCGTATTCGGCGTGCGGCCAAGTGCCAACATCACCGTGTCGACAGTCAATGCCTTGTCGTTCTTCGTCCGGACGCTGAGACCCGCTTCCGTCTTCGTCACGCTCTCGATGATGTCGTGGCAAAGGATGCGGATGCCCTTGGCCTCCATGGCCTCATGCAGGCCCTTGCGCAGGTCCTGATCGAAGCGCGACAGGATCTCCGCGCCGCGATAGATCAGCGTCGTCTCGACACCAAGCCCATGGAAGATGTTGGCGAATTCCACTGCGATATAGCCGCCGCCGGCGATCAGGATCGACTTCGGCAGTTCGTCCAGATGGAAAGCCTCGTTGGAGGAAATGCAGAATTCATGGCCGGGCAAGGCCGTGTGCAAGTTCGGCGTCCCGCCGGTCGCAACAACGATCGTTTCCGCGGTGACGGTCTTGCCGGTCTTCAGGAGACGGATCGTATGGGCATCGACCAGCTCGGCGCGCGTATCGAAGATCTCGGCCTTGGCGTTGTCGAGCCCCTTGCGATAAAGCCCCTCAAGCCGCTCGATTTCCTTGTCCTTCGCCTCGATCAGCTTCTTCCAGTCGAAACTGCTCTCCCCGACCGTCCAGCCGAAGCCGGCGGCATCCTCGAAATGCTCGCTATATTGCGAGGCATAGACGAAGAGCTTCTTCGGCACGCAGCCGCGGATAACGCATGTGCCGCCGTAACGATATTCCTCAGCTATGCCGACCTTCTTGCCGAGCGACGCGGCGACGCGCGCACTGCGCACGCCCCCGGAACCGCCACCAATGACGAAAAGATCGAAATCAAAGGAAGACATCGGATACTCCTGCGGAAATAAGGGCGGCGCACGAAGCGCTCATGGGGGTCGGCACTGATATAGGATCTCGACCTACAAAAAGAAAAGCCCGGAACGTTATCCGGGCTTTTAAATTCCGAGAGCTCGAATTGCGCGACCCCAAAAATTCGGATGGGATCACGACAAAAGTCGAGCTTACTTCTTGGTTGCAGGGGCCGGGGCCGGCTGGGCGCCGGTCGTAGCGTCGGTTGGCACGGGAGCGATCGGCGCCTTTACCACCTTCTGCAGAGCGTCGCTGCTCTGGTTGGCGAGATCACGCGAGATGCCCTGCCCCCAGATGTCGGCCGCCTTGTAGAGTTCGCGCAAAGCAACCGGGTTGTCCTGCAGGAATTTCTTGCCGGTTGGCGAGGTGAAGAATGCGGCGATAGAGTTGAGCTCTTCGGTCGTAAATGCCTTCGAGTATGTTACGGCGGCTTCACGCTCCAGATCAGCGCGACGCGGCGCAAGCGCAAGTGCGGTAGCGTCGACGGACGAGTTGATGGCATCGCCGAAGTTCGGATTCGCCTGAATCATCGTGCTCTTCAGCTGTTCGGCGAGGTTCGGCAGGATGTTGTCGAACTGGTTCGTGACGCCGAGCGCGTTGATCGCGGCACGAGCGGCCTTGATCTGCTCTTCCGAGACTTCCTGTGCACTGACGGAGCCGAGCGCGATACCAGAAAGAACGATGGTTGCAGCGGCAAAACGGCCAAGACCCGCAATTTTGATCATGAGTTCAGTGCTCCTATGTATTGTTCGCCTGCAACGTGCGTGCGCCGGAGGGACCGGCAATAATCGCAAGTGTCGCCATGTTGATAAAGAGCCCGTGTTCGACAACACCGGGAATCGAATTTAGCGCAATCGACAGCGCCTCTGCATCAGGAATACGGCCAAAAGATGCGTCGATGATGAAATGCCCGCCGTCGGTCACGAAGTTGCCGTCTTCCGATTGGCGCAGGTTGAGCGCGCCGGAAAGGCCAAGGCGGGCGGCCGTCTTCTCGATCTGGATACGCGTGGAAACGAGGCCGAACGGGTTCACCTCGATCGACAAAGGAAAGGCGCCAAGCGTCTGAACAACCTTGCTTTCGTCGGCAATAACGATCATCCGCTGCGACGAGGCCGCGACGATCTTTTCGCGCAACAGCGCACCGCCAGCCCCCTTGATCAGCCGTAGAGCGCCGTCTACTTCGTCAGCACCGTCGATGGTGAGATCGAGTTCGGGAAGTTCATCGAGCGACTTCAACGGCACGCCGAGCTCGACGCAGAGCCGGGCTGTCCGCTCGGAGGTCGGAACTCCCTCGATCACGAGGCCAGCCGCCACCTTCTCGGCGAGCAATCGCACGAATTCCTCGGCCGTGCTGCCCGTACCGATCCCGAGCCGCATACCGCTCTCGACATAGGCCAGAGCCGCCCTTGCGGCCTCAATCTTCATTTGGCGGGCGTCCATACGCCACCTGCTCCCGATTGTTACGTTGGGTGCTGTTTACACGGCTCTCCGGGCAAACGAAAGCCAAAATAACGGCCTCACATAGAAATCCCGGGCCATATTCGAAGCGGCTCGCGGCGCCATTAGTTGCAATTGCCGGCTCGATCTTCTAACTCCGAACGACTTGCTTTTCTCTTCTGTTCCAAAGGCTGATTCCTGGTGAAATCTCCCCTTGTCGTATTCGATCTCGACGGCACCCTGCTCGACACCCATGCCGATCTCGTCGCCAGTCTCAATCACACGATCGACGCGCTCCATCTCGCGCCCGTCAGTTACGACGACCTGACTCATCTTGTCGGCAATGGCGCGCAGGTGATGATCGAACGTGCTTGCAAGCTGCGGGATTATACGCTTGCTCCAGAGGAGTTGCCGGCACTTCTTCAGCGCTTCATCACGCATTATAGCGAGACGATGCCGGGCCTGACCGAACCCTATCCCGGCCTGTTGGCTGCCATGGATGCATTGAAGGGCCAAGGCTACAAGCTGGCGGTCTGCACCAACAAGATGGAATCTCTCGCCCGCACGCTGCTCGAGAGGCTCAATCTCACCCATTATTTCGAAGCCATCACCGGAGGGGATACCTTCCCCGTTCGCAAGCCGAATGCCGATCATCTGATCGGCACCGTGGAGCGCGCCGGCGGCGACCTCAGCCGCACCGTCATGATCGGCGACAGCATCAATGACATCCTCGTCGCCCGCAATGCCGGCGTCCCCTCGATCGCCGTGCCTTTCGGCTATTCCGACGTCAGCGTGGAGAGCCTCGGCCCAAGCCGCATCATCAGCCATTATGACGAACTGACGCCGGCGCTGGTGCAGGGGTTGCTTGCCGCCTGATCCAAAGCGGATTTTTTGAGCGGATAAGAAAAAGGCGGCCCAACGGACCGCCTTTTCTGTGTTCAAATATCAAACTGCAATCAGATCTGCGCCGTGCGGGACTTGGTGGTCGCGTCGAGCGCCTTTTGCGTTGCCGCGTCGCGATCGTAGACATCGTTGAAATACTGCACGACGCCGTCCTTGTTCGGCCAGGCGGTGAAGTAGGCGATATAGATCGGCACCTTCTGCGGCACGGCCACGGCCTTGTTCTGGCCGCCAGCAATCTGCTTTGCAACATCCGCAACTGTGGTGTTCAGCACGGCAGCAGCCATGGCGCGCGGATCGGCAAGGCGGACACAGCCATGGCTGAGGGCGCGCATATCCTTCTTGAAGAAGCTCTTCTGCGGTGTGTCATGCATGTAGATCGCATGCGAGTTGGGGAAGAGGATCTTCAGCTCGCCCAATGCATTGTCGCTGCTCGGCGGCTGGCGCACCGCGACGCTTTTGGTCGAGCCGTACCAGTCAACGCTGGACGAAGCGACAGCGCGGCCACCGACCTCGACCTGATAGCCCATGCGGTCGAGATAGTTCGGGTCGGCGCGCAGCTTCGGCAGCATCTCGTTGATGATGATCGACTGCGGAACGCCCCAGAACGGATTGAACTCGACCGTCTGGATCTGATCCTCGAAGAAGAAGGTCTGATGCTGCTTGCCGCCGACGACAACGCGCATCGACAGCTGTTCCTGATTGTTGTTGTGGTAGTAGACCATGAAGGCCGGCTGGTTGATCAGGACGTAGCGTGAGCCGAGTTCGTTCGGCAGCCAGCGCAACTGCTCCATGGCGATAACCAGCTTCTGGATCTTCGCGTCACTGTTTTCACCGACCATGGCGCGGACCGAAGACTGGCCGATGACGCCATCGGACGTCAGACCCTTCTCCTTCTGGAAGTCCTCGACCAGCGCCACGAGATCCGGGGTATAATCCGGCGTCCCCTGATAGGAGGCGAGCGTGGCGGCGTGAGCCGTCTTCAGCACATCGGAGCCGCGATGCTGGATCGCCTTGACGATGTTGGTCATTTCCGGCGAGCTGCCGCCCGGCTTCAGAATACCGGTCAGCGAAATGGAGATATTGCTGCCATTGGCGCTGCTTACGCCCTTGAGCTTGGCAAGCTCAGCCTTCAGCTCCGTGAACTGCTGGTTCGAAGGGCTGCGGCTATTGAGATAGGCGGCGGCATCCGGGCTTGCGCGCAAGATGCCAAGCACCGGCATCAGATTGACGTCCTTGCGCTTGAAGTCGTGATAACCGGAGATCTTGTTCGGGTCGAGACGGCCGCGCACCGTGTCCTGAACGAACATCAGCACCTTGCTGGAGAGCGTCAACTCGAACTGCATCAGGGCGCGGTCGCGCATTTCCTGATCGACGCTCGACTGTTCGAAATTCGGCGGCGTCACTGCGTAATCGGCAGGATCGAGGCCAACGGAGGCAGCATCGGCAAGAACCGCCAGAGCAGCCTTTGCCTTGTCGTTGATGGCATTATCGGCAACCCAGACCAGCGGCTTGCTCTGGTCGGCATAATAGGACTCAACTGCCTTGGCGACGTCATTCGTGGCCATGACGCGAACTTCGGTCAGATGATGGCGCTGCGACGCGCTCGAATCCACGGCAACCGGAGCGGCCGAAGCATCTGCGACGGCGCCGGTCACCACCGGGTCCGCGAAACGATTGGACGCAATCAGCCGCAAGGCTTCGGGTTTGTAGGTATAATATTGCGGGGCATCAACCTTGGGCAACGGCCCTTTCGGCTGCGCCGACTTGGGAGCAACAATGCTCTCCTGCGCTGGATTGGCTGTGACCGGAGCGGAGACTTGCGTGCTCTGCTGACGTCCCTGGCCTCCACGAATGAAGTCCATAAGGGTCATCGCGTTCGCGGATGTCGCGCCGACGGCGGAGATGCAGCAGGAAAGCGCCAGGACGGATGCTGCGGCTTTGGTGACAAGTTTCATTCTCTAATCAGTCCCCGTGTCATGCTCTAGCCTCAAGACAGACGGTGCTGTTTTCAAATCGGCCACGATGTTCCTAACATCGTTTAACCATCAAAATGAAAACGACCAGCCCCGCCTTTTGTTCAACGCCTCAACTTCGTGTGAGAAAGCAAAGGCGCGCTTCGCGATTTAATTCACACAAAATTATGAAATTATTGGTTAATTTTTTATTGAATTTTCCTGCGGTTTTCACGCGTCTATAAGCACATCGCAAAGAATATCCGCCGAGCGTGTCAAAAAGAACACGCCCTACCCTGTGGGTTAAAAACATGATGAATTTCGTCATGAAATACGCGCACCAGCTGTTTTCTTGGGCGCCATTCGGACCTATATGGCAACTATCTTTTTCAACGGAAAAGCAGGATCTGAGATCATGACCTCCACCCGCACCGAAACCGACACGTTTGGCCCGATCGAAGTGGCAAGCGACCGCTATTGGGGCGCACAGGCACAGCGCTCGCTCGGCAACTTCAAGATCGGCTGGGAGAAGCAGCCATTGTCGATCGTCCGCGCGCTGGGCATCGTCAAGCAGGCAGCCGCCCGCGCCAATGTGGAGCTCGGCCAACTGGATCCCGCTCTCGGTAAAGTGATCGCCGAAGCGGCACAGGAAGTCATCGACGGCAAGCTCAACGAGCATTTTCCGCTGGTCGTCTGGCAAACGGGCTCCGGCACGCAATCGAACATGAATGCCAATGAAGTGATCTCCAACCGCGCGATCGAAATGCTTGGCGGCGTCATGGGCTCCAAGAAGCCGGTGCATCCGAACGACCACGTCAATATGAGCCAGTCGTCGAACGACACCTATCCGACGGCAATGCATATCGCCTGCGCCGAGCAGATCGTCCATCACCTGCTGCCAAGCCTGCGACATCTACATGCTGCTTTGGAAAAGAAGGTCGCCGACTTCGCTCATATCATCAAGATCGGCCGCACTCACACGCAGGACGCCACGCCGCTGACGCTGGGCCAGGAGTTTTCCGGCTATGCGGCCCAGGTCGCCTCGGCCATCAAGCGTATCGAACTGACGCTGCCGGGTCTCAGCGAACTCGCCCAGGGCGGCACGGCGGTCGGAACCGGCCTCAATGCGCCGATCGGCTTTGCCGAAAAGGTGGCCGACGAGATCGCCAAGATTACCGGCCTGCCCTTCGTCACCGCGCCGAACAAGTTCGAGGCGCTCGCTGCACATGACTCGATGGTCTTCAGCCATGGCGCCATCAACGCGGCGGCGGCCGCCCTCTTCAAGATCGCCAACGACATCCGCCTGCTCGGCTCCGGCCCGCGCGCCGGGCTCGGCGAGTTGTCGCTGCCGGAAAACGAGCCTGGTTCCTCGATCATGCCGGGTAAGGTCAACCCGACTCAGTGCGAAGCCCTGACGCAGGTCTGCATCCACATCTTCGGCAACAACGCCGCCCTCACCTTCGCCGACAGCCAGGGTCATTTCGAGCTCAACGTCTACAACCCGATGATGGCCTATAATTTCCTGCAATCGGTGCAACTGCTCGGCGACGCCGCCGTCTCCTTCACCGACAATTGCGTCGTCGGCATCGAGGCACGCGAGGACAATATCAAGGCGGGCCTGGAACGCTCGCTGATGCTGGTCACCGCGCTCGCTCCGAAGATCGGCTACGACAACGCCGCCAAGATCGCCAAGACGGCGCACAAGAACGGCACGACCTTGAAGGAAGAGGCTCTGGCGAGCGGGCTTGTTTCCGCCGAAGACTACGATGCGATCGTTCGGCCGGAGACGATGATCGGGCCGAAGTAAGTTCTGGAACCAAGATCGAGCTTCCGGCAGGCAGTCGGAAGCTCACATCGCTTGAAGATTGATTGTCCATCAACACAGCAATCTCCTGTTTTGAAATTCCAGCGTAGTAACCAATCAATTGCATTTGAACCTTGCCGGATTTAGACCGTTTCCAAACGTCTCTTCCGCCACTTCAAGGCATTGAAAGGTCCACGCATGGCTGACGATCTCTTTCCCCTCGGTGCAGACGCCACTCCCTATCGCAAGATTTCCGGCGATTACGTCTCTGTCGATACGTTCAAGGGCCAGGATATCCTGACCGTCGATCCCGAGGGCATCCGGCTGCTTGCCGAGACCGCTTTCGCCGATATCAACCATCTTCTGCGACCCGGCCACCTCAAGCAGCTCGCCTCTATTCTCGAAGACCCGGAGGCGACCGACAACGACCGCTTCGTTGCCTACGATCTGCTGAAGAACGCCAATATTGCCGCCGGCGGCGTGCTGCCAATGTGCCAGGACACCGGCACGGCGATCATCATGGGCAAGAAGGGCCGGCGCGTCTGGACCGAAGGCGGCGACAGCGCAGCCTTAGCCAAGGGCGTGCTTGATGCCTACGAGAAGAAGAACCTGCGCTATTCGCAGCTCGCGCCGATCAAGATGTTCGAAGAACAGAACACCAAGAACAACCTTCCGGCCCAGATCGATATCTACGAGGAGGGCACCGACGCCTACGAATTCCTCTTCGTCGCCAAGGGCGGCGGCTCGGCCAACAAGACCTTCCTCTATCAGGGCACGCCGTCGCTGCTCACCCATGACCGCATGTTGGATTTTCTGAAAGAGAAGATCCTGACGCTCGGCACGGCTGCTTGTCCCCCCTATCATCTGGCGATCGTCATCGGCGGCACGTCGGCCGAGATGAACCTCAAGACGGTCAAGCTCGCCTCGACGCGATACCTGGACTGTCTTCCCACGGAGGGCTCCGAAAGCGGGCATGCCTTCCGGGATATCGAGATGGAAAAGGAAATCCACAAGCTGACGCAGAGCCTCGGCGTCGGTGCGCAGTTCGGTGGCAAATATTTCTGCCATGACGTCCGCGTCATCCGCCTGCCCCGCCACGGCGCCTCCCTGCCGATCGGCCTTGGCGTCTCCTGTTCCGCCGACCGCCAAGCCAAGGGTAAGATCACCCGCGACGGCATCTTCATCGAGCAGCTCGAAACCGATCCGTCGAAATACATGCCCGAAATCGATGAGGCAAAGCTGTCCGAATCGATGGTCCGAATCGACCTCAACCGGCCGATGGCCGATATCCTCGCGGAACTCTCGCGCCATCCAGTGAAGACCCGGCTGTCGCTGACCGGCACCATCATCGTCGCCCGCGACCTGGCGCATGCGAAAATCCGCGAGCGCCTGGAAAAGGGCGAAGGCATGCCCGAATATCTGAAGAATCACCCGGTCTATTATGCCGGCCCGGCCAAGACCCCGGCGGGCTATGCTTCCGGCTCCTTCGGCCCGACGACGGCCGGGCGCATGGACAGCTATGTCGACCAGTTCCAGTCCTTCGGCGGCTCGATGGTCATGCTCGCCAAGGGCAACCGTTCACGCGCTGTGCGCGAGGCCTGCAAGACGCACAAGGGCTTCTATCTCGGCTCCATCGGCGGTCCGGCAGCGCGCCTCGCTCAGGACTGCATCAAAAAAGTCGAGGTACTGGAATATCCGGAACTCGGCATGGAAGCAGTGTGGAAAATCGAAGTGGAAGACTTTCCCGCCTTCATCGTCATCGACGACAAGGGCAACGATTTCTTCCAGGAGCTCAATCTGGGCTGACCACTTTTACCGGAATAGAGCGAAGGAAGGCGCCATTTGGCGCCTTCTTGCTAAGTATATATCTATATGAAAGCAATTAATTCTGAATCTTAGATTGCAAATAAAATTTGATAATAATTGCCTTATTTCTTTTCAAAGATTCTTAGGCTAAGTAAAGTTAGTGCTTTCATGAATTGATATTATGGAGTTCGCCGATGAATACGGTGATTGCGCCCAAGGCGCAAGTTCCCGACGTGGCAGGACAGATTACCTATGCCATGCGGTCCATGGGTGTCGCCCCCATCCCGCGGAATTATGAACTGTTCTATGAAGCCTATATCGGCTCCAATCCTGTCCTGACCCGCGAACTCGCCGCCCTCGGCAGCAACGCCACGCAAGAAGAGCTGGACGCAATCAGCGCGCGGCATTTCGCCCGCCATTCCGGTCGTATTTTCGATGAGGCTCATACCCGCATCATTACCGAATTGGATGGCGTGTTGCGCGCGCTTCAGCAAGAGCAGACCTCTCTGGAAAGCTACAACCGGCTGCTTGGCGAAACCTGCCAGCGCATCATGTCCAAGAATCACAACAGCGTTGACCTGTTGCGCGGCGCCATCGACATCCTGACCGAAGCGACCGGCGACACCATGGCGCACGGTGAGCGGACCGTCGAGAACGTCAACCAGCGCAGCCAGGAAATGGACCAGGTCCGCAAGGAGCTGGACGAATACAAGCGCATCGCCAATACCGATGCGCTGACACGCCTCTCCAATCGCCGTGCCTTCGACGACCGCCTGGCGGCCGTTTTCGACAACCAGATGGCCAGGCCCGTGACGGCGCTGGTGCTGGCGGACATCGATCATTTCAAGAAAATCAACGACAACTACGGTCATCCGGTCGGCGACAAGATCCTGGCAACCGTCGCCTCCGTCATCCGCGCCAACGTCCGCCGAGATGCCTTCGTCGCGCGTACCGGCGGCGAGGAGTTTGCTCTGATCCTCGAAGGCTATACGCCTGATGACGCGCTGGCGACCTGCGAACGCATCCGTCGCGCACTAGAGGCAACGCCGTTCAAGAATTCACGCACCAGGGTGAATTATGGCCCGATCACCATCTCACTGGGTGTCTGCATGGCCTCCGACGCCACGGATCCTGGCGAACTCTACGGCAAGGCGGATATCGCGCTCTATTCCGCCAAGAATGCCGGTCGCAATTGCAGCTACGTCTATCAGAACGGCATGCAGAAAGACTTCGCGAAAAGTTGGCTTATCTACAAGACATAAAATCGAGGCCAACGGCCGCCGGCACCATTCCTCTGGAGACGCCGGCGGCTTTCATTACCACATGCTCTTGGCGGCGCGCACCGGCCATTCGCGGTCATAGGTTTCCTGGTCGAAATCGCCCTTCGCCGCCTTCAGCAACATGCCGGGCGTCGGCAGGTTCGCAGGATCGATGAACCTCTCAGTATTCCAGAGCTCCGCACGCATCACCGCCCGCGCGCACTGAAAGTAGACCTCATCGATGGTGATCACCACGACGCTGCGCGGATGCTTGCCATCCATCTCGAAGCTGGCCAGCAGGTTTTCCTCGATGGAAACGACCGCGCGGCCATTAAGTCGCATCGTCGTGTTCGAGCCCGGGATCAGGAACATCAGCGCAATACGGGGATCGCGGACGATATTGGCCAGCGAATCGACGCGGTTGTTGCCGCGCCAGTCGGGAAGCAACAGCGTCTTGTCGTCCTCTACCCGCACGATGCCGCCGAGATCGCCGCGCGGCGAGCAATCCAGCCCTTCCGGACCGACCGTTGCCAGCGCCATGAACGGTGAGGCCTCGATCATCAAGCGATAAAGCGGCGTCAGAGCATTCGTCACCTTGGCGGTCGCGGCCTCGCCGGCACCGCCATAGAGTTCATTCAATTCTTCAACGGAAGTAATGATCTTCATGTTGCCTCACGTCTTTTCGAACCGGATCCGGTGGATTAGGCACAAGGCATGACGTGGCTATGACACGCGCCGCGCTCGATTCCGGGAAAACGATATCACCGTTTCACCGTCGGTTTCGAGCGCATTTTCGTCTCCGTTTGCAGTTTGCGCCTCCGCCAGGAATTCGCCGATCGCCTCCAGCACCGGAGCGGCGCCGACGATGCGGCGGTGGCCGAAACCGTTAGCCCAGAGCATGCGAACATCGCCGCCCACCTTCTCATAGGCGCGGGCATGGTCTGCACTGACCTCCTTGTCGTCCTCGGCATGAACGACCAGCATCGGCCTGCCGAGATCACGAACGCCACGCCCTGCATCATAGTCCTTCAATGGTCTGCCGGTGACCCGGCCAACCTCCGCCTCAAGCGCCATCTGGGTCTTCGGGTTGAGTTCCATCAGCCCGCCAAAATCGGTGAACAGCCAGCCCATCGCGCTCGGAGCACCGATCAGCACCAGCCGCTCCGGCAGAACCGGCTCAACACCCGGTAAGAAGCCTGCCGCCGCCAGCGCGACGGAAGCTCCGCCGAAGGAGTGACCGATGGTCGCATCAAAGGCGCCAAACCGCTCCGCCGCCGCGGCGATGGCGGAAACGGCAAGGCGCAGATTAAGGAACCGCCCCGGCGAACGACCATGGCCCGGCAAATCGAGCGCGATCACCTCGGCGCCTGTATCAGCGAGGAAAGCAGCCAGTTCCGACATGTATTCGCTGCTGGAACCCCACCCATGGACGACCAGATAACGCTCACGTCGGCCCTTGGCACCGCCGTTGAAGCGATAGGCCATTGCCCGCCCTCCGGGGAAGGACAACATGATCGCCTCGGCGGAAGCAAGCCGTGCCCTGCCCTCGGCATGAGCGGCCTTGGCCTTGGCGCCTTGGGGCAGACGCGACGGCGTCAGGCAAAAGAGCTTGAAGGCAGCCCGACCGGCAAGCCTTGGCGAAACACGACTGAGGCTGGATAATCCCAGCCGGGTGACCTTGAGCGCAAAGGATGGCATAGTGGGAATCTCAAAATATGTTCAACTATGAACAATAAAGTACAATGATGAACAAAAATCAATCCCTCCCTTGGGATCATCCGCGTTTTCATAGCTGGATTGCCGTTGCCCGTGCCTGCCAGCTGATGCAGCAGTCGCTCAGCCGGGCGCTCGGTCATCTCAACATCAAGACGCCGCATCTCGATATCCTCATCAATCTCTTTCGTTTCGAGGGCATTTCTCAGCAGGAACTGGCACGCAAGCTGCTGGTCGGGCGCTCGAACATGAGCATGCTTTTGCCGCAGATGGAAAAGCGCGGCCTGATTGAGCGGCGCGGCGATAAAAACGATAAACGTGTCCTACGGCTTTATCTCACCAAAGAAGGTCGGCGGGTGACGGAAGAGGCCATCATCATCCAGAACGATCTTATAAGCCGCATGCTGTCAGACGCGCCCGTCGAGGAATGCGAACTGATGACAAGGCATATGGAACGCATTATCGGTCTGCTGCTGCAGGACGAGCACGAGCCGCTGGAAGCCGTCGACGATCAGTGATGGCCCGGTGGCCGGGCAAGCGGTACGGCGCGCGACAGCGAAGCATACTCCCAGATCGCCACGACAATCAGCACGGCCGTCGCAAGAATGCCGAGCTGATAGACCACGACCATCGGCAGCGTCAAAAGCAGCAATGCCAATCCGGCCAGGCCGCCGAGATGCGATAGCGGCGGCCGACCGGTCGTCGCGCCCTTGAACCAGAGATTGCCGATGAGGAACACCGCCGGGCCGCCGAGAATGGCGGCTGCGGTGTGTAGGTCGGCCTGATCGCGGGCATGCGAGAACAGGAATTCGTCGCCGACTACGCTGAGGATGATGCCGGCAAGAATGAGAATATGAGCATAGGTGAAGGCTTGCCGCGCCAGGCCGCCGGGCATGTCGTCGTGCTCGATGCGATGGGCGGCGCGCTCATGGCCGAATTGGAAATAGATCCACCACATGACCACGGTACCGACGAAGGCAATGATGAACACGGCGATCATCAGCAGCGAAAGCGGCTCCTCCGCAAAGGTCTTGCCCGCAAGCAGCACTGCCTCACCCAGGCAGATGATGATGAACAGCGCGCAGCGCTCGGCGAGATGCGCGCCGGAGACATCCCAATCCTCGATGGTCGATTTGCCGAGACCGGGCACGCGGAAGCCCAAAGCGGGAGACGCATATTCGATCACGAGCGCCACAAGCCACAGCACCACCTGCGCCTCGCCTCCCAGGATCGCTCCGGCAATCCAGAAGATGCCCGACAGGATCAGCCAGCTCGAGATGCGCAGGAAATTGCGATAATTGCCGGGATTGACGCCCCTCAAGACATAGGCGGCAAACAGCGAACGACCCACCTGCATGAAGACATAGGCGCCGGCGAAAAAGATGGCCTTTTCGCCGAAGGCGTCCGGGATCGAGGCCGAGAGTACCAGGCCGGCAAACATCAACACCAGCAGCATGATGCGTACCGGCATGCGCTCGGGATCGAGCCAGTTCGTCACCCAGGCCGTAAACACCCATACCCACCAGACCGCAAAGACCAGCATGATGGCCTCAAGAGCGCCAAGCGGTGTGAAATGGCCGGCCAAGGCATGGGATAGCTGGGAAATCGAAAAGACGAAGACGAGATCGAAAAACAATTCGATGAAAGAGACCTTGCTTTCGCTCTTGCCGCCCTTGGCGCGCAGCCAGCTTTCCCTGCCCCGACCGACCATGCCTGCCCCCGTTTTTTTTAAAAGAAAGCCTATGTTAGCGAGGCTTGCCGGCCGCATCGCGACTCAAGCCCTTTTCCTTCAATTCGGCCTCATAGGCCGCGAAAAGCTCCGGACCCTTCTCACCGAGTTCGCGAAGATAGGTCCAGGTGAAAATTCCGGTATCGTGCATGTCGTCGAAGCCGATGCGTACGGCGTAGTTTCCAGTCGGCGTCATCGACATGATCCCGACATTGCGCTTGCCCGGCACCGTGACCTTCTGCCCCGGCCCATGCCCCTGCACCTCGGCCGATGGCGACAGCACACGCAACATTTCCGCCGACAGATCGAAGCTTGCACCGTCGTTGAAGCTCACCACCAGATGATGACGGTCCTTCGATACTCTCAATTCGGTTGGCCAGACGTCGCCCATCGATTTTCCCATGCGTTTCAATGTCTGTTTGGAGAAGTAGGCCGACGCTTCTTCACGCGCAAGTGCATTCGAAATGCATTTCCCTTGACGCAACAATCGCCTATGCACACATTAGCATGGTAACGGAGGTTTTCGTGAACAGCATTGTCGGTACGATAGGCAACGGATCGCCCCTGGTGGCGGATGCGTCACCGATGGTTGACCCCTTCGGTCGGGCCGTCACCTATCTGCGTGTCTCCGTGACCGACCGCTGCGACTTCCGCTGCACCTATTGCATGTCGGAAAATATGACCTTCCTGCCAAAGAAGGACCTGCTGACGCTGGAAGAGCTGAACCGGCTCTGTTCCGCCTTCATCGCCAAGGGCGTGCGCAAGATCAGGCTGACCGGCGGCGAGCCGCTGGTACGCAAGAACATCATGTTTCTGGTACGCGAACTCGGCAAGCGCGTTCATACCGGCGAGCTCGAAGAATTGACGCTGACCACCAACGGGTCGCAGCTCTCTCGCCATGCCGACGAGCTTTACGATTGCGGCGTGCGCCGCATCAATGTCTCGCTCGACACGCTCGACCACGACAAGTTTCGCGCCATTACCCGCTGGGGCGATTTCGCCAAGGTGATGGAAGGCATCGACGCCGCGCAGAAGGCTGGTTTGAAAATCAAGCTCAATGCCGTGGCACTCAAGGGCTTCAACGAGGCCGAGATCCCCGAAATGCTGCGCTTCGCCCATGGTCGAGGCATGGATCTGACCGTGATCGAGACGATGCCGATGGGCGAGATCGAGGAAGACCGCACCGACCGGTATCTTCCACTCTCCAAGTTGCGCGCCGACCTCGAGCAACAATTCACATTCGCCGATATCCCCTACAAGACCGGCGGCCCGGCCCGCTATGTCGAAGTCGCGGAAACCGGTGGACGGCTCGGCTTCATCACGCCGATGACCCATAATTTCTGCGAGAGCTGCAACCGCGTGCGTCTCACCTGCACCGGCACGCTCTATATGTGCCTCGGCCAGAACGATGCCGCCGACCTGCGAACCGCCCTGCGGGCCACCGAAGACGACGGCCTCCTCTACGCCGCCATCGACGAAGCCATCACCCGCAAGCCGAAGGGCCACGATTTCATCATCGACCGCACCCACAACAGACCCGCGGTCGCGCGCCATATGAGCGTCACGGGCGGCTGATTTGCAGCCGCAAGACTAAGGAATTCGCGGCAATTCAGGCCGCTTTCCGGCTGATGAACAGGCCGGTTTCCTTCTCGGTTTCCAGCGCACCGCCGCCTGCCCGAAAAGCCTCGGCAATCGCATCCCGAAATGCGGCAAGCTGCACCTCGTCGGCCCCTTCACCCGGCGGATAGGACGTGAGCGCCAAAAATACGTCTTCCGGCTCGGTTACCCGCAGGCGGGCCGGGTGCTGCGTCATGGCGACATTCCCGAACTGGGCTTGCATGAGCCGTTCTGCGGTATCGTAACCGAAAGCAGCCCCGGCCGGATCATAGGGAGGACTGCCGAACACGGTCGTCAGTTCATACATCTTGCGCATGTTGCCGGCCCCGTTGGTTGTCACCGCAAGGAAACCGCCCGGCTTGAGCACACGATACATCTCCGCGATGGCCAGCGACTGATCCCGTATATGGTAGAGCATATGCATCGCGATGACCGCATCGAAAGAACCGTCCTCGAAGGGCAATGCAGTCGCGTCGGCTTGCTGATCTGTAACGCGGCCGAACGCCAACGGCCGGCACCGTTCAACCGCCTCCTGCACCATGCCGGGGGAAAGATCGGAAAGAGTGAGGTCAAGGCTTTCCGGCAGATTGTCGACCGTAGCCGCCCAGAACCAGCCAGGACCGCAACCGACATCAAGAATGCGATCTCCCGCTTTAAGAGGAAACTGTCCCGCTACCCATGGAAACCAGCCGGTCTCGGCAATCGTATATTCGCGGTTGAGGCGGCCTCGCGCGGCAAGCTTTCGGCTGTCGCCATACTGCTTTTCGTTACCGGTGGTTATGGAGGACATGCGATGCCTCTGAACTCAGTTTGACGAAAGTTCCGATCAGTTACCCGTTTTGCAACAACGGAACGTGCAGAATGCTTGAGGTCGATCTTCCAAGCAAGGAAAAGTGCGGCAACGGCCATGGTGCAAACGGGCTTGGCACCCACACCCTCCTTTTCGCTAGCTGGGGAAATCCCAACCACTCTCGCCATTTATGACGACATTCTAAAGTAAATTATCAGGCGGCGCGATGCCGCTGAACGCCATTGTCATAGCTCTCGTGGGTCTCATCACCATCGCCCGTGCGGAAGCGATCGATCTTCTCGGAGAGCGTGTCGACGCGCTGGCGCAGGCCGTGAATTTCGGCATTGTTCTCCTCGACCATCGCCGCATTCCTCTGCGTGATCAGTTCGACTTCGCCAACCGCCCGCGTGACTTCTTCGATCCCGGTCGATTGTTCGGCGGTCGCGGAGGAAATATCGGACACGAGCTTCTGGACACCGGTAACGTGCCTGATGATTTCCGACAGCGCCGAGCCGGTCTGCTCGACCAGATGCACGCCGCTGCGCACCTGTGCAGAGCTCGCGGAAATCAGCCCCTTGATCTCCTTTGCCGCGTTGGCGCAGCGCTGCGCCAATTCACGCACTTCCTGGGCGACGACGGCAAAGCCACGGCCGGCATCACCAGCGCGAGCCGCTTCGACGCCGGCGTTCAGCGCCAGCAGATTGGTCTGGAACGCGATCTCGTCGATGACGCCGATGATGGTGGCGATCTTTTCCGACGAGCGATTGATCTCACTCATCGCGCCAACAGCCTTGGCGACGACTTCGCCGGACTGGCTGGCATAGGCCTGTGTCTCGTTCACCGAAAGCGCCGTCTGCTTGGCGCGTTCGGCAGTGGAGCGCACGACGTCGCTGAGGCGATGCAGCGCCCGCGAGCTTTGCTCCAACGCCGCCGCCTGCTGTTCCGTGCGGCGCGCCAGGTCGTCGGCCGACATGGCGAGATTGCCGGTGCCGCCCTTGATCTCCTCGGCGGTGTAGCGAACATCCGTCAAGGTCTCGCGTAGAGCTTCTATCGCATGATTGTAGGTAAAGGCCATTTCGACGAAATCAGCGGAGAGGTCTTCGCGCATGCTTTCCTCGAGATTGCCGTCGGCAAGCTTGGCAAGAACGTCGGCGAGCGCATTCAGCGCCTGCTTCTGCTCGGCCTCGATGCGGGCGCGGTCTGCGGCTCGGCGCTCAGCCTCTTCCGCCGACAGAGCGCGAGCACTCTCCGCTTCCCGCTCCAGCCGGACGTTTTCGACAGCAGCATCGCGGAAGACGGTGACCGAGCGCACCATGTCGCCGATCTCGTCACCGCGATTGCGGCCGTCGATCGCCACTTCCAGATCGCCGCTTGCAAGCCGCGTCATAATCTCGGTCACCCGCTTCAGCGGTCCGCGCAGCGTCTCCACCAGCATCAGGCCACCGACGATCGCCAGCAGCGTGCCGAGGATCATGGCGATAACCGAGACATTGGCCGAACGCTCGCTGTCTTCCTTGCCGATCTCCTGGGCTTGGGCGACGAAGCCACGCAGCGAGGTCATCGCATCAGCCAATATGCCGTTGGAGTCGACCCGCGTCGTCTTCCAATCGGCGGAAGTCTGCAGCAGATCGGCCGATCCTTTGGTCACGCCGTCGATCAGCGGCTGAATACGAGAGGCAAAGTCGCGCATGGTGGCGTTAGTCGGACCGAGTGCCGAAATCTTTGCGGCAACCTCCTGCAGATCCTTCAGATCGGTGACGACGGCATCGCGCGAGGCAGCGTCGCGGACATTCTCCATGCGTGACGCATGCAATGTCAGGCGATCGATGATGCCGAGCGCCGCGTCGACGCGATCCAGAAGCTCCTTCTGGCCGTCGATGATCTTGTCGAGACTGACGAAGCGATCGGCGGCGGTGTCGCTGTTCTTGGCCGATTGCAGGGTCATGTCGCCCTCGATCTTCACGAAGCTCTGCAGGATCGGCCCCATGGCCTCGACCTTCTGGTCGGACGTGCCGCTCCCCTTCAGCAGGGCGTCGAGCTTGTTGGCTGCGTCGGCTGCGTTATTCACCAGTCCGGCACCGCGCTTGGAGACGAGGGCTTGCGAGATGGTCAGCTGCTTCAGAATAGCATCGGCATAGGTGCGCGCATCGGTGATTTCCTCATCGGCGTCGGCAGCCATCTGCACCTGGATGCGCAGGTTGCTCATCTTTTCGGACAGGCCCTTGTAGGCGGCCGCATCGTAGAGCAGCTCCTTGGCAAAGGTTTCCTTGTCGCTGAATTCCTTGCGGATGATGTCGATCTGCTTGGCGGCGGCCTTGCCGCCGGCTTCGATGCCCTGCACCGCCTTGCGGATCGCATCGACATCGCTGTCCTGCTTCTGCCTGATAGTCCAAAGCTTAGTCGTCTGGGCACGCATCTTGTCCGCCAAGGCGCCAACGGTGGAAATCTTGGCACGCTGGTCGTCACTGAGCAGGCCGCTCAGACGCTGAACACCGGCCTCCTGCGCATCGATCTTGCCGGTGAGAGCCTGGCGCGTCTCATCGGACGGCGAGGTGGTGAATTCCTGCAGCGCCGCCTGCAAATTCTCGAAATCGCTGATGTTTTCGATCGTCGCCCGCGTCACGGTCATATGCCCGTTGAGAATATTGGCCGTGTGATAACCGACCATGCCGACACCGGCGATCAACACCACCAGCGGCACAACGAAAATCAGAACCTTGGTCACGATCCTGCGACTTTGCAGAAGACGATCAATGAAGAACATGCCACGCCCCAATCAAATTGGTTGGTATCCGGCGAAGGCGGGATCATCATTCCTGCTGCGCTGCGGTAGATGCTTCTGCGTCATGCAAAACCGAGTAGGAGCCTCGGGAAATAAGATTGAATAAGAATTAAGCGCACACGTAAAAGGTGGTGCAATCTACGAAAAATCCGAAATTCTGTCTCGTTTTGCGATTTCATCGAAGCCAGGCACGCGATCAACTGGAAGTTTCGCTGCGGCGCACAATCGAATTCCACCACCAACAGACTATGAGCGATTCCAATTTGACGAAAAGCACAGTAGGTCAAACTGATATATCCAGGGAATCGTTTCATGCCGCGGACCAAGAATACGCAGGGTGCCCTTTACATGGCCGCATCAATGGCAGGCTTTGCCTGTAGCGATGCCCTGTCCAAATCGGTCATCTCGGTGATGAATGCCGGCGAGATCATTTTTATCCGTGGGCTCTTCACCAGCATCATCGTCTATCTGCTCGCCCGGCACATGGGTGCCCTGCGCTCATGGAAAGTCATCCTGCAGCCGATGATCGCCCTGCGCATCGCCTGCGAGGCGATCGCGGCGGGAACCTACATCACCGCGCTTGGAATGATGCCCATCGCCAATGCCTCGGCCATTCAGCAGGCGGTGCCGCTTGCCGTCACGCTCGGCGCGGCGCTGTTTCTCAAAGAACCTATCGGCTGGCGGCGCTGCGCGGCAATCATCGTCGGTTTCGCCGGCGTACTGATCATCGTCCGCCCCGACCCCCAAGGATTTACAACGGCCGCCCTGCTCTCCATTGCCTGCATGTTTGTCACCGTCGCGCGCGATCTGGCCACGCGCTGCATCAATAAGGACGTACCGTCGCTGATGGTGACGGTGTGTACCGCAGTTTCGATTTCGATCTTCGGCGCTCTGTTGACAGCACCGCTCGGCGGCTGGCAGCCGGTCAGCCTCACCTCGTTCTCGCATATCCTGCTGGCATCGGTCCTGGTGCTGATCGGCTATCAGGCAACCATCCTGGCGATGCGAACCGGCGAGATCTCCTTTGTCGCGCCGTTTCGTTATGTCAGCCTGATCTGGTCGGCGTTGCTCGGCCTGCTCTTCTTCGGCGAGGTGCCGGATGTCTGGACCTTCATCGGCGCCGCCATTGTCATCGCGTCCGGCATCTATACATTCTATCGGGAGAGAAAGCGGCAAGCGGCCCAGCCTATCGCCCAGGAATCAGAGCCGCGTGTGCCCGCCTGAGGTCGCCAGCATGCCCGGCTTCATCGCAGATCCCGCCGAAATCCCGCCCTTCCTGCTTGCCGGCGGTCGTTCCAGCCGCATGGGTATGAACAAGGCATTCGTTTCGCTCGGCGGCGAAAAGCTTCTGACGTGGATCGCGACGCGGATCGGGCAGCGACAGACAATACCGGTCGCGCTTAACGCCGATGCCGACTGGCCGGATACGGAAGGACTGCCGCTGGTCCCCGATATTATTCCTGGCAAGCTTGGCCCCCTCGCCGGCGTGCTGACCGCCATGCGCCATGCGGCGGTATATCATCCCCGCACCTCTCACATCGTCACCGTGCCCATCGACAGCCCGTTTTTCCCGATCAATCTGGTTGCTCGGCTCGCAGCCCCTATCGAAGGCCGGGATGACATCGCAATCGCCGCATCGCTCGGCCGCGATCATCCCGTCTTCGGTCTCTGGCCCGTCTCCGTCGCCGACGATCTCGAATCCTGGCTTCTCGCGGATGAGAAACGGCGCGTCCGGGATTTCCTGGCGCGTCACCTCGTCCGGACGGTGGATTTTCCGACCATCGAAACGGCGATCGGCCCGCTCGACCCCTTCTTCAACATCAATAGGCCTGACGACCTGATCGACGCGGAAAAATGGCTCGCGGCACTGGAGAGGACCCCATGACAACCCCGCGCCCGAAAATCTTCGGCATCGCCGGCTGGAAAAATTCCGGCAAGACCGGCCTTGCGGTGCGCCTGGTCACCGAATTCACCCTTCGCGGCTACAAGATTTCGACCATCAAGCATGCCCATCATGATTTCGACATCGACAAGGTCGGCGCCGACAGCTTTCGCCATCGCGAGGCCGGAGCGCATGAAGTCACCATCGTTTCCGGCACGCGCTACGCCATCATGCACGAACTGCGCGGCGCTCCGGAGCCGAGCTTCGAAGAAATCCTCGCTCGGATCGCGCCCTGCGACCTCGTCCTGATCGAAGGCTACAAGCGCGAGCCGATCCCGAAGATCGAGGCACGCCGGCTGGAGGCCGCGAAGAACGAACCTCTCGCACCGCAAGACCCGCATATCGTCGCCATCGCCGCTGATCATCCAGTCGAGAATGCCGGCGCACTGACCGTCTTTAATCTCGACGACACTCAGGCGATCGCCGATTTCATCGCCGCGACGGTCGGGCTCGGCCAACCCTCCAAATGACAAAGGCCGCCGGTTTCCCGACGGCCTTTGCATCATGAGACAAGAAGATTTTACCGGTTGGAAGCGACCGGACGCACCAGCGCCGTGATACGGCGGATGGTGACGCGGCGGTTTTCCTGCTCTGGCCCCTGCGTGTTCACCTTCAGATATTGCTCGCCATATCCCTGGGTCACCAGGTTTTCCGGCGGAACGCCATAGACATCGCTCAGCACCTTGGCGACCGATTCCGCCCGCTGGTCGGAGAGGATCAGGTTGCTCTCCGCCGATCCGACGGCATCCGTATGACCTTCGATCAGGAAGGTCTCGGTCGGATCCTTCTTGATGATCTGGCCGATAGCATCGGCGACGCCGCGCAATGTGCTCGCCTGCGACATCGGGATTTCCGCGCTGCCGGTTGCGAAGGTGATCGTATCGAGATCGATACGGCGCACCTTGTCGCGGATACGAGCGGAATAGCGCACTTCATTGACCGAATAGATGCGCTCGACAGGCTCGACCGGCGGCTCACGCAGGAAGTCGTAATAGTCCGAATCGCGCTCGGTTCCGGTGTCGATGATGTACTGGCTCAGCGGAATGAGCAGACGCATCGGCGGCAGGCTGTCGCCCGGATCGCGGAAATAGTCGTCGTGATCCGGCTGCTGCTCCAGCTCCGGCGAGTAGAACAGCACATATTCGCGGCCGTCCGCATCGACACGCGACCGCTGGATGATGTCTCCGTATCGGTTGCGCACGGTGATGATGCGATCGCCGTCCGGCTGATCGATGGTCTCGCGATAGCGGTCCCGCGGAAGCTGCTCGTAGGTCGGACGCTCACCGCCGCGGACAAAGCGTTCGGTATCGTCATGGCGAACGACATAGTTGTTGTCGACATTCACGATGGTGCGGTTGTCCTGATTGATGATGGTCTGGACCGTCGTTCCGCCCGGCGCCGTAAAATTCGGCCGACCATCCATCCGGCGGCCCTGCTCGCTGGTCACGGCTTCCATCTTCACAGGTGGCTGTTGCTGACCGCCCGCCGCGCGCTGTGCCTCGGCATCGGAGGTCGGCGGCTTCGTGTAGGCGGCCGGCGGCGGCGTCTGGGCATTTTGGCCCTGACCCTGGACCGCTTGACCTTGAGCCGGCTGGCCCTGACCTACGGGAGCTTGACCTGCCTGGCCCGGCTGCCCGGCTTGACCGCCGGGGTTCTGGCCACCCTGGCGATGTCCGCGACGGGCGGCATCCTTGTCGCTATCCAGCACGGCGGCACCGTTCTGGACCGGTAGGATGACAGGCCCTTTGCTCTCGGCGGGATTTTCCGCAATCTTCTTACGACGCTCGAGCTCCTGCGGCGACACCGGTGTGCTGGCGGGAACCGTCGTCTGGATACCCGGCTGGGCAGCGCCGTTGGGCTGCGCTGTACCGTTCGCAGGCGCCGGCGTGGCCGTGCCTTGCGCGGGAGCGCCGGTTTCATTGGCGGGCTGCGGCTGCTTGCCGGTTTGCGGAGCCGCTTGATTTGGCTGCTGGCTCTGCTGACCTTGCGGCTCGCCCTTCTGCGCCGGCTGCTGGGCATTGCCTGCAGGCTGTTGCTCGCCGCCCTGCTGGCCTTGCTGTGGCTTACCGTGCGCCTTGTCACCGCCGGGCTTCTGTCCCTGCTGGTTACCGGGTGCTGCCTCCGTTGCCGGCTGAGCTTGGGTCTCAGGCTGGGTCTTGTGACCCTGCGGTTGTTGCCCGGCCGGCGCCGGTTGCTGGGCAGGTGCCGTCTGCTGTTCGGCCGGCTGCTGCGCCGGCGCCTTCTGTTGTGGCGCTGTCTCGGCCGGCTGAGCCTGCTGGGCCTGAGGCTGTTGCGCGGCCGGTGCCGGCTGCTTGGCGGGTGCTGTCTGCTGTGCCGGCTCGGCTGGCTGGCCTTGCGGCTTCTGGTGCTGCTTTTGCTCGGGCTGGCCTTGCTGCTGCGTCTCAGGTGCGGCCTTCGGCTGCGGCTTTGCTTCCGGTTGAGCCGTTGGCTGCTGCTCAGCAGGTTGCTTATGCGGCTTCGGCGCCGGCTCTTGCGCCTGCGGCTCTATGGCCTTTGGCTGCGGCTTGGCTTCAGGCTGAGCCTGCGGCTTCTGTGCCGGTGGCTTCTCTGCGGGCTGCTCCTGTTGCTGTTTCGGAGCCGCCTGCGGCTCGGCGGCCTTCGGCGGCGTCGCTTCCGGCTGATGCTTCTGCGGTTGCGGCGCCGCCTCGGGCTGCGCTTCCTTCGCCTTATGCTGAGGCTCGGCTCCGCCCTGCTGCGCGGGCGCTGCCTCGTGCTTCTGGCCCTGCGGCTCGCCCTGTTCGGCTTCACCCGGCTTCTTGTGCTTGCGCAGCTCTTCCTCGGACTGGCCGCCCTGAGGCTGCTCCTGGGCAACTTCGAAACTTGCCCCACCGTTGACGGCGACCGATCCGCCGGCGTCATTGCTCAGCGGCATAATGGCCTGGTCTCGCAGCGCGGCGGCCGCCACCGGCTCAAATGCAAGCGACAGCGAAAGCAGCGGGAATGCAGCGCTGGCAAATAGTCTGGATCGCTTTCCCATAGATGGGGTCTCCTCTTATCTTATCGTCATTATCCGCCGGGTTGCGGATGCAAGCCCGCAGAGGCGATGTCTCATGATCCCGGCCGATTTTCGTTCTTCGTAGGGTTGAATCGCGGCAAGGGGGCGTATTGTTCCGGCACTATTAGGAGGGCTGAATTAACCCTAGCTGAATACGCCAGACGGCTTTCATTCAGTTTGTGAAGCCATGCAAAGCACTTGGAAGACAGTGTGCGGTGCGAAAGCTCTTCGTAATTCCAGTTGCAATTTGCGGAAAAAAAGTACGATTATCTTACCAAGGCGGGTCCCTGGCCCGCTCCATTCTGGCCGGCCGCCAATGAAGAAAAAGAGCTGCCGGTCGCCAACAGAGAGGATCAAAATGCGCATCTCCATCCGTCTTTTCGCTGCTGCATCGCTTGCAGCGATGTCGCTTTTCGCAGGCGCCGCGCTCGCGGACGGCGATTCGATCGTCATCGGCACGGACGCCACCTACCCGCCGTACGAATCGCTCGATGCCTCGGGCAAGATCGTCGGCTTCGACATCGATATAGCCAATGCGCTTTGCGATCAGATGAAAATCAAGTGCACTTTCGTAAACCAGGATTTCGACGGCATCATCCCGGCGCTCCAGGCCAAGAAGTTCGACGCCATCGTCTCGTCCATGTCGATCACGCCGGAGCGTGAAAAGGCCATCGACTTCACCAACAAGTACTACAACACGCCGCCGGCCATTGCCGTGCCGAAGGATTCGACCATCGCCGACACGACCGATGAAGCCCTGAAGGGCAAGAGCATCGGCGCGCAGTCCTCGACCACGCACGCCAACTACGCCACGGCGCACCTGAAGGATGCCGAACTCAAGCTCTATCCGTCGCCGGACGAATACAAGCTCGACCTCTCGAACGGCCGTATCGATGCGGTCATCGACGATGTCGTCGTCCTCTCGGAATGGGTCAAGTCCGACGCCGGCAGCTGCTGCAAGCTCCTCGGCACGCTGAAGATCGATCCGGAAATCAACGGTATCGGCGCGGGCATCGGCCTTCGCAAGGGTGACACCGCGCTCAAGGACAAGTTCAACGCGGCCATTACCGCGATCCGCGCTGACGGCACCTACAAGAAAATCCAGGACAAGTATTTCGACTTCGACGTCTACGGCGACTGATCGCCTGTCGATTCCTTGGGAAAAGATGACGGCGGAAGCTTGCCCTTCCGCCGTTTTTGTTTGACAACGACTAAAGAAGAGTAACACGGCACAAGCCGTGAGGGGAATTATGGTATGGGCGGATTGTTTTCCGCGCTCGGCTCTCTATGGGCTTGGCTGAGTAATATTTTCGATCCGCTGTGCGGCCCGGTCGGGCTTTTCACCCTGTTCGGCCAGAACACCGTAATTGCATGCGGTGATACCGGTTGGGGCGACGAGATCGCCGGCGGCCTCAGGGTCACCATAACGGTGGCAGTCCTGACACTGCCCCTCGGCCTGATCGTCGGCTTCCTGGTCGCATTGGCGCAGCAATCCGAAGAAAGGTCGCTGCGGCTAGCTGCCGGGGTGTTCACCACCATTTTCCGCGGCCTGCCGGAGCTTCTGACCCTCTTCATCATCTACTACGGCATGCAGATCCTGCTGCAAACGGCGCTCGCATATGTCGGCTACGAGGGACCGGTCGAGATCAATGCCTTCGTTGCGGGTATGATCGCCCTTTCGATCGTCTTTTCAGCCTATTGCTCGGAAGTGCTGCTATCGGCCTTCAGGGCTATCCCCAAGGGTCAGTATGAGGCGGGCGACGCGCTCGGTTTCCATCGCGTCCGCACGATGCGTCTCATCATCCTGCCGCAGCTGATCCGCATTTCACTCCCCAATCTCGGGAACCTCTGGATGAACCTGCTGAAGGACACATCCTATGTTTCGATCATCGGGCTCGCCGATATCGTTCGCCAGACGGGCCTAGCCGTGCGCTCGACGAAGGAGCCGTTCTTCTTCTATGCCGTTGCCTGCTCCCTCTATCTGGTACTCGCCATCATCTCCTCAGCTGGTTTGTCCTACCTCGATCGCTGGGCCAAGCGTGCGGAGTTTCGCCGATGAGCTATGCTGAAGCTTTGATCCCGGCGCAGCCGGCACCGCCGGAGACGATGAAGCGCATCTCCAAATCCCGCATTGTCGGCTATTTATTCCTGTTCATCTGGGCGCTGCTCGGCATCGCCTTGATCACGATGATGATCACCAACTGGGATAACGCAAAGTTCTTCAAGTTCGGCCCGCGTTTCCTGCACGGTCTCTGGATCACCGTCACCCTGGTGGGATATTCCTTCATTCTCGGCGCGATACTCTCGATTCCGCTCGCTCTCGCCCGAATGTCGAAGAGCAAGATCCTCAACAGCCTGACCTATGGCTACGTCTATCTCTTTCGCGGCACGCCTTTGCTGGCGCAGATTTTCATCGTCTATTACGGCTTTCCGCAGGCCCGCGGCTTCCTCGACTATATCGGTCTCTGGTGGTTCTTCCGCGATCCTTTCAATTGCGGTCTGTTTGCCATCACGCTGAACACCGCAGCCTATCAGGCGGAAATCGTGCGCGGCGCCATCCAGAGCGTCCATCGCGGCCAGAGCGAAGCGGCCGCATCGCTCGGCCTGCACAAGCTTGTGACCTTCTACAAGGTCATCATGCCGCAAGCCTTGATCGTGGCGCTGCGCCCTTACGGCAACGAGATCATCCTGCTGATCAAGAGCTCGGCAACCGTCTCCATCATCACCGTCTATGATCTGATGGGAGAGACGCGCTACGCCTTCTCGCAGACCTACGACTACCAGGCCTATCTGTGGGCGGCGATTTTCTATCTTTCGATCGTCGAAGTCATGCGCAATGGCTGGGCTCGCATGGAAGGCTATCTGACACGGCATCTGAAGCGCTGATCCGATTGCGGTGGCATCTTCCGGTGCCACCCGCCCTTTTGGCAGCACTCATCCTGATGGGCTGCTATCACATTGATTTCTGTGAATAAATTTTCTTTCGTGACACTTTTATAAAGCATAGGTTTACCTTGAAGTGCTTCCATTTATCCGTGACCATCTGTCACGGAAGGTAGTGGAAACAGAAAGAGAGACCTCATGCACGACGACATGCAAAAGCAGTTGCAAGGCTACGGGTTGACCACGGCGCAGATCCTTTATCGCCTGCCCGATCATCCTCAATTTCTACAGACCTATATTTGGCAGGACTACGATCTCGCTCCCAACTTTCCTGAGATGCGCGGCTTCCTGAAGTTCTGGCAGGAAAAGCTGGACGGACCGCTGCACTCGGTGCGCTATGTCCATCGCAAGCTGATCTCGGCGACGGAATGGCGCGCGCTGAAGGGAGAGTTCATCCTGCACTAACGCTGGCTGCCAAACCATTTGCAAAAGCCCCAAACTATTTGCAAAAGCCATTGAAGCGCCTTAAGGCCTGCCTGACAAACGGAAAGGCTGGTGTCCCATGGCTAAGAAGAAGATCGACGAAGACGCGCTGGCGGAAGCCTATAACCGCGCGCTCGTGCTGGAAAAGGCCGGCGACATCGATGCCGCCGTCAAGGCCTATCAGCAAGTGCTGACGATCGATCCCGACGACCATGGCGGCGCGGCTGTACGCATCGCCTCGATGGGCCGCGGCGAAACGCCGGTGAAGGCGCCCGACGCCTATGTCGAAACCCTGTTCAACCAGCATGCAGAAGTCTTCGAGGACGTACTTGTCGAGCAGCTCGGCTATCACGTTCCGGTTCTCGTGCGCCAGCGCCTGCAGGCCCTCGGTCTCGGCCCATTCAAGCGCATGCTCGATCTCGGCTGCGGCACAGGGCTGACCGGCGGCACGCTGCGCGATATCGTCGAGGACATCACCGGCATCGACATCTCCGAGAACATGGTCGAAGTCGCCCACGAAAAAGACCTCTACGAGACGCTGTTCGTCGCCGAAGTCGAGGACTTCCTTGACGATAACGACGAGGAACCTTTCGACCTGATCACCGCCACCGACGTCCTGCCCTATCTTGGTGCGCTGGAACCGCTGTTCTTCGGCGCCGCCGACAACATGACGCCGGGTGGTCTCTTCATCTTCTCCTCCGAGACCTTGTCGGACAGCGCGCTTGCTGGTCGCCCTTATATGGTCGGCCCGCATCAACGCTTCGCCCATGCCGAAAGCTACGTGCAGGAACGTCTCAAGGCGACCGGCTTCGAGCTGGTCGAGATCACCGATATCAATGTCCGCATGGAAGACGGCCAGCCGACGCCGGGCCATCTGATCATCGCGCGCCTCGTCGCGGAATAAGACGCTCCTCTCAGGACATCCGGAATAGTTATCCAATTGGATAACTATTTCTTGCCCGATCAGCGCCGATCTGTTACTTAGCCATTCGGTTAAGTTTTAGTACGACGCCACGATGTGGGAAAGGTCTCCGCATGTCCCTTATTCTCTATCAGCATCCCCTTGCCTCCTTCTGTCACAAGGTCCTGATGGCACTCTACGAGAACGGTACGCCGTTCGAGAGCCGCATTATCGATCTCGGCAACGTGGATTCGCGCGCCTCCCTGCTCCGGTTGTGGCCGATCGGGAAATTCCCAGTCCTGCGCGACGAGGCACTCGACAGCACCGTTCCGGAAACCAGCATCATCATCGAATATCTCGACCGACACTATCCCGGCCCAACGCCCCTGCTGCCGCCCGATCCGACGGACGCGCTCTGCGTCCGCCTCTGGGATCGCTTCTTCGATCTCTATGTCCAGGAGCCGATGCAGGCGATCGTTGCCGCCAAGCGTCGTCCCGAAGGCGCACACGATCCTCAAAGCGTCGAGCAGGCGCAAACACTGTTGCGCACCGCCTATGGCATGATCGAGCAGCAACTGGGCGAAAAAACCTGGATCGCCGGAGAGGCATTGACGATGGCCGATTGCGCCGCAGCCCCGGCGCTGTTCTACGCCGAAACGCTGGTGCCCTTCGGCGAACAGCATGTCCGGCTCAAACAATATTACCAGCGCCTGCTCGGGCGTCCGTCCTTCGCCCGCGTGCTCGAGGAGGCGAGGCCCTATTTCCATTTCTATCCCTATCATGAAAAGCTGCCCCCGCAGTTCCGGCCGGAACACCCGCATGCTTGAGGAACCCCTGGCACTCGACCGGATGTTCCAGGCCCTGTCGGATCAGAGCCGACGCGGCATGATCGACCGTCTCGGCAACGGTCCCGCCTCGGTGACGGAGCTGGCACAGCCATTCGCCATGGCGCTGCCGACCGTGATGAAACACCTGCAGGTACTGGAAAGCAGCGGTCTGGTGCTGTCGGAAAAATCCGGACGGGTGCGGACCTACCATCTGCGTAAGGAGGCGCTTGCATCGGTCGAGCACTGGATCACAGAGCGCAAGGCGGGATGGAACAGAAGCTTCGACCGGCTGGATCAGTTTCTGGCCGATACGTCCACGGAGACGATAACAGAATGACCGGAAGATCGACGGAACATACGACGCTCACCATAGAGCGGCATTTCAAGGCACCCCTACCGCGCGTCTTCGGCGCCTGGGCAGTGGCCGAGAACAAGCGCCAATGGTTTTCCTGCCACGGGGAATGGACACCGCTGGAATATCAACTCGATTTCCGCCCCGGCGGCAGCGAGAGCAACCGCATTGCGTCGACGGACGGCGTGGTGCACGCCTATCAGGCCCGCTATATCGACATCGTGCCCAACGAGCGCATCATCTACGCTTTCGACATGATGCTCGACGACAAGCGCATCTCCGTGTCGCTCGCCACCGTCGCCTTCGCACCGGAATCAGCCGGTACGCGAATGCTCTTCACCGAACAGGTGGTTTTTCTCGACGGCTATGGCGACAACGGTTCGCGGCTGATGGGCACGGAAATGGGCTTCGACAATCTGCGCCTCTATGTCGAAGGCGACGAAACCCGGCCAAATTAGCCTGCCTTGGCATCCCCGAGGATAGCAGCCAGCAACTGTCCCTCGAGTTCGGCAAGCGCCGGATTGCCATGGCGGCGGGGGTGCGGATGGGGAACGGCGATATCGAGCACGATCCGCCCCTCGTCCAGCACGACGACGCGATCGGCCAGATGCACGGCCTCGCTGACGTCATGCGTCACGAGCACGGCGGTAAAGCCGAGCTCGCGCCAGACCCGGTTCAGCAGTTCCTGCATGCTGATGCGGGTGAGCGCGTCCAACGCGCCCAGAGGCTCATCCAGCGCCAGGACGCCGGGTTTGCTCACCAATGCGCGGGCAAGCGCCACGCGCTGCCGCTGACCGCCGGAAAGCCGCGACGGCCATTCGCCGGCCTTTTCCGCCAGCTGCACTTCGGAAAGCACAGCCGCGGTTTCGGACCGTACCACCTGCTGCGGCAGCCCCTCGCCGAGACCAACGGCGACATTGTCGGCAACGGAGAGCCAAGGCAGCAATCGCGGCTCCTGAAAGACGATGCGGGCATTCGGTGCCGCGTCATTCGCGTCAGTGGTCTCGAAACGCAGATGGCCCGAAGTCGGCTCATCCAGCCCCATCAGGATGCGCAGCAGCGTGCTCTTGCCGCAACCGCTCTTGCCGATGACGGCGACGAACTGGCCGGCGGGAATATCGAGATCGATGCCACGCAGCACGCGATTATTGTCAAAGCTCTTTTCCAGGCCCTTGATGTGGATGGCGGCAGCACCCGTCTGCAACGGAGCACTTCCGGAGGAGCCCTGCTGAACACGTTCCAATGCGGTTGATGTCATGGATGCATCCTCAATTCTGATAGGCCGGGTTCCAGCGCAAAGCCCTGCGCTCCAGCGCCCGGGCGACGACATCGGCAAGCTTGCCGAGCACGGCGTAGATCACCAGCGTCAACACCACGACATCGGTCATGCCGAACTCGCGGGCATTGTTGGCCATGTAGCCGATGCCCGAGGATGCGGCGATCGATTCCGCCACGATCAGCGTCAACCACATGATACCGAGCGCGAAACGCAGGCCGACGAGGATTGACGGCAGGGCGCCGGGGAAAATTACCTTCTTGAACAGCGTCCAGTTGCTCATGCCATAGACCCGGCCCATCTCGATGAGGCCACGATCGACATTGCGAACGCCGTGATAGGTGTTGAGATAGATCGGGAAGAGCACGCCAAGGGCCGTCAGGAACAGTTTCGATTCCTCGCCGATCCCGAACCAGAGAATGACCAGCGGCACCATCGCCAGATGCGGAATGGTGCGCAGCATCTGTAGCGTCGTATCGGTGAGCTTCTCCGACAGTCGCGACACGCCGTTGGCGATGCCGAGCAGGAAGCCGATCGAGCCGCCAACCAGCAGGCCGGCAAAGGCGCGGCCGGCGCTGACAAGGATATTATGCGGCAATTGCCCGGAGATCGTCGTCTGCCAGAAGGCAAGCACGACAGCGGCCGGCGACGGCATGATGCGCGTGGAGATCCAGCCAACCGACGAGCCAAGCTGCCAAGCCGCTATGACGACGGCCGGCAGCAGGAAAGGCAAAAACCGCTCCAGGGAGATGACCGGCCGCGCCTGCTTTGCCGGGCGAGCCCGGCTTTGCGCGGCGACGCGGACGAAGGACGTGTCGAATGTCGACATGAGAATCTCCCTGAATTGTTCGCGTTAAGAGCCGGAAACGACTTTCAGATTGCCGCCATGGCTACCGCCGGCGAAGATCTGCTTTGCACCGAATTCGTTGCGGAAGCCGGCACGTTGCTCTTCGCGGGAGAGTCCGATTTCGGGGAACAGCAGTTCCGCGACACGATAGGCCTCTTCCAAATGCGGATAGCCGGAGCCGATCACCGTTTCGATGCCGATATCCTGATATTCGCGGAGCCTTGCGGCCACCGTCTGCGGCGAACCGACGAGCGCCGTGCCGGCACCGGCGCGCACGAGACCAACGCCAGCCCAGAGGTTCGGCGAAACTTCGAGCTTGTCGCGACGACCGCCGTGAAGGGCTGCCATGCGCTTCTGGCCGACAGAGTCGGACTGGTTGACGAACTGCTCCTGTGCTTCGCGGATCGTCTCGTCATCAAGCTTCGAGATCAGCCGGTCGGCGGCGGCCCATGCTTCTTCATCCGTCTCGCGGACGATGAAATGCAGGCGGATGCCGAAGCTGACTTCGCGACCCTTCTTGGCGGCGGCAGCGCGCACCTTCTCGACCTTCTCGGCCACCTGTGCCGGCGGCTCGCCCCAGGTCAGATACTTGTCGACGCGGCCAACCGAGAAGTCGATGCCGGCGTCCGACGAGCCGCCGAAATAAAGCGGCGGGCGCGGCGACTGCACCGGCGGCAGGCCAAGCCTTGCGTTGGTCGCCGTGATATACTTGCCCTTAAATGTCGAGGAGCCCTTCTCCATAAGCTCTTCCCAGACAGTGAAGAACTCGTCGGCATGGGCATAGCGCTCGTCATGTTCGAGATGAATGCCGTCACCCGCCAGTTCGGCCGGGCTACCGCCGACAACGATATTGAGCAGCACGCGACCATTCGAAACGCGATCGAGCGTCGAGGCGAGACGGGCATAATAGGCGGGCGATGCCGTGCCGGGGCGGATGGCCACCAGGAACTTCAGCTTCTGAGTGTGCGCCGACAAAGCGGCAGCCGTGATGAACGACTCCTCACAGGAGACGCCCGTCGGCAGCAGCACGCCGGAAAAACCGAGCCTGTCGACCGCCTGGGCGATCTGCGTGAGATAGCCGATTTCCGGCCCGCGGTTGAGATCGGTCGAGCCCAGATAGGTGCCGTCGCCGGAGGTCGGAATGAACCACAGGAAGTCGATGGGTTTGGCAGTCTTGGTCATAGTGTTTCCCTGTCTTCTGGGCGCGTGTCATCGGGAGCATGTCCCTCGGAGCTTCCAAGGGATAGTGGCATAGACTACCGATTATATCGACAATGCAGATTTTCTATTACTGGCCATCTCGCGGAATATTTTTCCGCGATACGAGCCGCGCCCGTCATCTTTCGAGCGCGGTCATATCAGTTGGGACGAGTAAGCCTTCGTCGCTCAGCTCGCTTTCGGCCGCCAGACGATATCGGTGATGGTGAGCTTCTTCGGAACGATCCCGAGGTCGTAAAACGCATCCGCCAGCCCCTGCTGATAGGCAATGGCTGCGTCGTTGATGGTCGAGACGGCACCAAGATTGAAATCAGGCCGCGTCAGTGTCACCCGCGTAATATTGGCCGGCACGCCGGTGATCTCCGAAAGGGCTGCAACAGTATCGTCAAGATTGGTCTGCGCCGCAGTGCCGACCTTGGCGAGCTCCTCGAGCACATCCACGATGACCTGCGGATTGTCCTTGGTGAAATCTGCATTTCCCAGGAAATAACTGTAGGAATCGAGCAGGCCTCGCGCCGTCGTCAGGATACGGGTGTCCGGATCGGCCTCTGCGATAGCGAGATAGGGATCCCAGATCGACCAGGCGTCGATCGCGCCGGTCTTGAAAGCAGCGGAAGCATCCGGCGGCGCGAGATCAAGCGCCTGGACGTCGTCGACAGTCAGGCCACCCTTGCGCAGCGCCTTTACGGCGACATTGTGAGCGCTCGACCCGCGTTTGAAGGCCAGCTTCTTGCCCTTGAGGTCCGCAAGCGTCTGGATCGGCGAATCCTTGCGCACCAGGATGGCCGAACCTTCCGGGCTTCCCGAGTACTGACCCACATAGAGCAGATTGCCGTTGGCGGCCTGCGCGAACAGCGGAGGCACATCGCCTGTCGCGCCGAAATCGAGCGCACCGGCGCCCAGCGCTTCCAACAGCGGCGGACCGGATGTGAATTCGGACCATTCGACAGAAATGCCGCGACCGGCAAGCAGCTTTTCCAGCGAGCCCTTGCGTTTGGCCAGCGCCAGCACACCGTTCTTCTGCCAGCCTATGCGAAAGGTGGTTGCAGCGGCAGCACGCGCCGACCGTATGGAAGGCAGCGCCAGGGCGGCGGCCGTGGCGCCGAGAAGGCTGAGTGTCTGTCTGCGCGAGATCATGAAAAGTCCCTTTCCCACCGGACCGGGACGCGTCCCGTTGCCACCGGCATTGCTATTGATGCCCTAAGAATTGCAAATCCATGGATTATATCGACATCTGATATTGTGAATTTCCGTGAATGTAGCGAAATTCGATTTCGAGAAATGACGAATATGAGGAATTATCTTCCAATGCGAATGAGACCGAGACAAGTTCGCCGACAAATCGGTCTTCCGTCCCCCTCGCCTTTCCGCTAAGCCTTTTGTCAAAATTCGTAAGGGAGTTTCGCGAATGGCAAAGGTCGCTTTCATCGGCATGGGCGTCATGGGCTATCCCATGGCAGGGCATCTAAAGACCAAGGGTGGCCACGACGTCACCGTCTACAACCGCACCGTCGCCAAGGCGGAAGCCTGGGCCAAGCAGTATGACGGCAAGTATGCCTCCACCCCCGCCGCGGCTGCCGAAGGCGCCGATTTCGTCTTCACCTGCGTCGGCAATGACGACGACCTGCGCTCGGTAACGATCGGCAAGGACGGCGTGCTCTCGGGCATGAAGGCCGGTGCGATCCTGATCGACAACACGACGGCAAGCGCCGAAGTCGCCCGCGAACTCCATGCGGCAGCCAAGGAAAAAGGCGTTGAGTTCATCGATGCCCCCGTCTCCGGCGGCCAAGCCGGCGCAGAGAATGGCGTGCTGACCGTCATGTGCGGTGGTGACGAGGCCGTATTCGAAAAGGCAAGGCCCGTTATCGACGCCTATGCCCGCATGGTCGGCCTGATGGGCGCGGTCGGCGCGGGCCAGCTCACCAAGATGATCAACCAGATCTGCATCGCCGGCATCGTCCAGGGGCTTGCGGAAGGCATCCATTTCGGCAAGCAGGCCGGCCTCGACATTGAAAAGGTCGTGGACGTCATCTCCAAGGGCGCGGCCGGCTCCTGGCAGATGGAAAACCGCCACAAGACCATGAATGCCGACAAATACGACTTCGGCTTCGCCGTCGACTGGATGCGTAAGGATCTCGGCATCGTGCTGGCGGAAGCCCGCCGCAATGAGGCCAAGCTTCCGCTAACCGCACTCGTCGATCAATTCTACGGCGACGTCCAGGCCATGGGCGGCAATCGCTGGGATACTTCGTCGCTGCTGGCGCGGCTGGACAGGAAGTAATTTAGTCCGCCGTTCTTTACTAAGCGCCATTGCAAATGTGGCGCTTAGTCCTCCTGCGACTTCGCGGTATCCAGCAGCATGTAGTCCAGCGGCAGTTCCGTCGAATACTTGATCCGCTCCATCGCGAAGGCCGAGGAGACGTCACGGATTTCGATCTTGGCGATCATGCGCTTGTAGAAAGCGTCATAGGCGGCGATATCCGGAACGACGACGCGCAGCAGATAGTCGACATCGCCGCTCATGCGATAGAATTCGACCACTTCCGGGAAGTCGGCGATCACTTCGGAAAAACGTTTCAGCCATTCGATCGAGTGGCTGTTGGTGCGGATCGAGACGAAAACGGTAACCTTGGTGTTGACCTTTTCCGGATCGAGCAGCGCGACGCGACGGCGAATGACGCCATCCTCTTCCATCTTCTGAATACGGCGCCAGCATGGTGTCGTCGACAGCCCGACCTTCTTGGCAAGATCAGCCACGGCCAGAGTGGAATCTTCCTGCAGCAGGCGCAGGATTTTGCGGTCGAGACGATCCATTTCGGCTATCCTTTCGAATTATATTCTCTCTATAGCGCGTTTTTGGCGAAAGAAAAGAAACTTGTTTCAAGAAACGAGGATTTTCACACGTTCTTGTAACACCGGCAGCAACTCCGCCTCGAACCAGGGATTGCGCTTCAGCCAACCGCTATTGCGCCAACTTGGATGCGGCAGCGGCAGAATGGCCGGCGACCGATTGGTCAGAAGGTAGCGCCGCCATTCCGAAACGGTTTCGGTCATCGACGCCATCCGCGCCGCGCCGAGGTGCCAGGCTTGTGCATATTGCCCGATGGCGAGAACGAGTTCGATCTGAGGCATCGCCTCCAGCGTCCTCTGCCGCCAGAGCGGCGCGCATTCCTTGCGCGGCGGCAAATCGCTGCCGGCTGTGTCATAGCCCGGAAAACAGAAGCCCATCGGGACAATGGCGAAACGATCGGGATTGTAGAAGCTGTCGCGGCCGACGCCCAGCCATTGCCGCAACCGGTCGCCGGATGCGTCATTGAACGGCAGGCCGCTTTCATGGACGCGCAGCCCCGGCGCCTGCCCGGCGATCAGGATGCGCGCCGTCGCCGACAACACCGCCACCGGCCTCGGCTCATGCGGCAACCGATATGCCTCGCCGCGCATCGGCGTGTCGCGACAGATACGACAGAGGGCGATTGCATCGCGCAACGCCTGCAACTCATCGCCCGGCATCGTCATTGACCCCATCCCACCAGCTTTCGCAGATAATCGGCCAGTCCGCCAAGCGGGTCACCGTCGGAAACATGTTCCATCTGCTCCTCGCGCCGATAGTCGCGCGGCCGTTCGAAATCGCCGGCCCAAAGCCCGGCTTTCGCCTGCCGCGCCTGAGCCTCCTCTGCTGCATAGCCGCCATAGGATACAGCCATGCCGCTGCGGACCATCGCGGCATTGATATCGACATCGCCGGCTCTGCAGGTGACCAGCAGCCGGCCGTAACGGTCCTTTTCGCTACCCCGGCACTCGGGCAAACCCGCCTTCATAAGCCGATCAAGGGCTCTGCGCGCCTCTTCACCACAGGCCCAGCCTGCATTGTTGCTCTGACATTGCTGCCGATACTCCGGTGCATCGATGCCACGCAGTCGAAAACGCTCGCCGCCTTGAGCGAGTGTGTCACCATCGACGACGTAAAATCGTCCGGTTTGAACCAGTTCCGGACGATTGTTCAACTTCAGCGCCAGCAAACCGAGCAACACCAGCAGGGCGAACGTCGTTACGCCGTCACGAAACAGGCGCCCAGATCGCGTCACGCTTTTGCCTCCTTCACGAACAAACCCTTGGTAAAGATGGCAAACAAAACATTTCAGGCAGCATCTTCTTAAGATTTGACCGCTAGTCTGTAGCCTTCCGCAAGCCAAGTTTCAACGCAACCATGAGTACCGGCGTCAGCACATCGACAGATAAAATCATCGTCGACCGATCGCGCAGTCACCGTAACCGGGCTGTGTCGAAGGCCGTGCGGCAGACGCGCGAGCGCCTGCAATCCGGCCATAGCCGGAGTTTCGACCGCGAACTGATGATGATGCATGTCGACACCCTGTTGCAGGGCGCCTCGGTCATGCCGATCTTCGTCATCATCGTCGCGGCCCTCGGCGCCTACCTTACCCGCGACGCGCAAATCTTCATCTGGGCCATTCCGACCCTGACGATGCATGCCGTCAACATGCTGCTTGGCCGCCGTGCGAAGAAGTACGAGATGACCGTCGGGCGCGCCAGGAAATGGCGCCAGATCCTGCTGTTGGGCCAACTCTTCATCGGCTTTTGCTGGGCGTTCTTCGCCATGCAGGACTGCTCCGCCTGCGGTGGCGACAGCTTCGTGCTCTATAAGGGCGCGGCGCTGTTGGTGGCGATCTGTATTACCACCATGGCGAATTTCATGCTGCCGCGTGCGGTGCCCTTCGCCTTCGCCCCGGCAATCGTCGCCCTTGCCGTCAAGGCGACACTGACCCGTGACCCTCTCGATATCACGCTTGCCGCCGCAGTCACCGTCGCCGCTATCTTCTTCACCTTCATCACCAACCGGATGTTTCAGTCCAACCTGAAGATCCTCTCCTTCCAATCGGAGAAGGATGACCTGATCGCCGAGCTCGAGGTCGCCAAATCGATGTCGGATGAGGCCCGCCGCCGCGCCGAAGAGGCCAATCTCGCCAAATCACGCTTCCTGGCCTCGATGTCGCATGAACTCAGGACCCCGTTGAACGCTATCCTCGGCTTCTCCGAGGTCATGTCAGCTGAGGTCATGGGGCCGCTCAACAACGCCACCTATCGCGAATACACCACCGATATCCATCGCTCCGGACAGCACCTGCTCAATCTCATCAACGAGATCCTCGATCTTTCGCGCATCGAGGCCGGCAAATACGAGCTGAACGAAGAGGCGATCTCGCTGCTGGATGTCGCGGAGGATTGCATCGGCATGGTGCAGCTGCGCGCTCGCGGCAAGAATATCTCCATCTCGCCACAGTTTGAGCTACAGCTACCCTCCGTCTGGGCCGATGAGAAATCCATCCGGCAGGTAATCCTCAATCTCCTGTCCAATGCCGTAAAATTCACGCCCCAGGGCGGTGAGATCACCGTCAAGGTCGGCTGGACTTCCGGCGGTGGGCAGTATGTGGCAATCAGGGACAATGGACCCGGCATACCCGAAGAAGAAATACCGGTGGTTCTGTCCGCTTTCGGTCAGGGTTCGATCGCCATCAAGAGCGCGGAACAAGGAACGGGCCTCGGCCTGCCGATCGTGCAGGCGATCCTTGCCAAGCATGACGGTCAGTTCATGCTGAAATCCAAGCTGCGCGAAGGCACCGAGGTCATCGCCATCCTGCCAGCCAAGCGCGTGCTGCAAAGCCTGCCGGCCGTCGAGGACGCGCCGTCGGTCGAACGCCGCAAGAAAAGCTTTGCCTGACACTTGAGCCGTAGACGACTAGCGGAAAAACAGGTGGTAGCCGATGGTGTACAGCAGATAGAGGCCGGACGCGACGAGCATGCAGAAAACGGCAAAGGATCCCAGATCCTTCGCATGCTTGCCGACATTGGAAATCTCAGGCGAAATCCGGTCGATCACTTCTTCAACCGCGGTATTCATCGCTTCGACCGCGAAAACGCCGAGAAACAGCACGACGGCAATCATGATTTCGCCAAGCGTCGCGCCGACCGCGATCAACAGGATCAAGGCGACCCCTGCGAACAGGAGTTCCTGCCGGAAAGCGGATTCCTGCAGCAGGCGCTGAAAGCCACCCCAAGAATAGCTGGCAGCGGCAAAAAAATGTCGGATACCTGTTTCCTTGGTTACCGCTGATTTCGAAAACTCGGCCATCTTCGCCCTGTCCGCGCAGTCCTGACTGCAATTTAGCTGCCTTGCGAATACAGTCTCGTCATCGCCAAGGCAAGCCGACCACTGAGTCGGCCCCAGAATTTGTTACGGCTTTATGACATAAATCGAAAGTCGGACGGAATTTTGGAGGCGAGGCGCGCAATCGTCGCGCCTCGCTATTTTATCCGTCAGTGCTTGTTGGTAACGCCAGCGCTCTCAAAGGTCGCCATGCCGGAATGGCAGGCGGCAGCGGCCTTGACGATACCTGCGGCAAGGGCCGCGCCCGTGCCCTCGCCGAGCCGCATACCAAGCGCCAGGAGCGGTGTCTTGCCGAGCTTGTCGATCGCTTTCAGATGCCCCGGCTCCGCCGAGACGTGGCCGATCAGGCAATGATCGAGAGCGGACGGATTAGCGGCCTTGAGGATCGAGGCAGCTGCGGTTGCCACGTAGCCGTCGATGATAACAGGGATACGCTCCATGCGGGCAGCGAGAATGGCGCCGGCCATGGCCGCGATCTCGCGGCCGCCGAGGCGACGGAGCACTTCCAGCGGATCGGAGAGATGCTCGCGATGCAGCGCTACGGCCTTTTCGACAGCGGCGATCTTGCGCTTTAGCATCTCGCCCTCCGAGCCGGTTCCGGGGCCGACCCATTCCGCCGCCGTGCCGCCATAGAGCGCGTAGTGAATGGCGGCTGCGATCGTGGTGTTGCCGATGCCCATTTCACCGATGCAGAGCAGATCCGTGCCGCCGGCGATCGCCTCCATGCCGAAGGCCATGGTCGCGGCACAGTCGCGCTCGGAAAGCGCCGGCTCTTCCGTAATGTCACCGGTCGGATAATCGAGCGCCAGATCGAACACCTTCAGGCCGAGATCATAGGTGACACAGATCTGGTTGATCGCGGCACCGCCTGCGGCGAAATTCTCCACCATCTGCTGCGTCACCGACGGCGGAAACGGCGTGATGCCCTGCTTGGTGACGCCGTGATTGCCGGCGAATATCGCGACGAGCGGGCGGGTGACGGCCGGCGCTCGGCCAGTCCAAGCCGCGAGCCAGAAGGCAATCTCCTCAAGGCGGCCGAGCGCACCCGGCGGCTTGGTGAGCTGCGCGTCGCGCTCGCGCGCCGCAACCAGCGCTCGGGGATCCGGGCCTGGGAGGTCGCGCAGCAGAGTGCGGAAATCGTCGAATGGCAGGCCGGTAACGCTCATGAATGCCGTTCCTTGTCTTTTGGTCTCAAATCAGGTTTTTTGCGTGCGACTCTATTAGTCTTCGGCACGGGCGCGAACAACTGCAAAAAGCGCCCGATGCTGTCGCGGGAATAACGGTGCGAGAATGAATATTCGGGAATATACGAGCGACGTCGCCCGCGCCGTGGCTTTCTTGAGCCGCATTCCCGTGCCCGCGTCCTTCTTCGAGGGCGATGACGGCAAGCTTGCCCGCGTATCGCGTGCCTTTCCCCTCGCCGGCCTGCTGATCGCCCTGCCCGCCGCAATCACCTTCGGCGTGCTGCTGGCCTTCGATGCCGATCCGCTGATGGCGGCACTTCTGGCGCTCGCCATCCAGACGGTAACGACGGGCGCACTGCATGAGGACGGCCTCAGCGATACCGCCGATGGGCTGGGTGGTGGCAAGGATCGCGACCGGGCGCTTGCCATCATGAAGGATAGCCGCATCGGCACCTATGGCGCGGTGGCGCTGATCCTCTCCTTCGGACTGCGCGCTGCCGCCCTTGCCGCTATCGGCCGCGGTCTCGCTCCCCTCGACGCGGCGCTGACCATTCCGGCCGCTGCCGTCTTGAGCCGCGGCGCCATGGTCTGGCACTGGTATGCCCTGCCGGCGGCCAAGCCGGACGGGGTTGCTGCGTCAGCCGGCAAGCCGGACTATGGCCCCATGCAAATCGCATTGATCGCCGCGCTGATACTTTCGGCCTTTCTGCTCTGGCCGAGCCTCAGGCTTCCAGCCTTTGTCCTTTGCCTTCTTGTTACAGTAGTGGCGGCATTTCTCTTCACCCGGCGCGTGCGTCAACGGCTTTCTGGCCACACCGGAGACACCATTGGCGCTGCGCAGCAGATTTGCGAGATCGCCGCTTTCTGCACCCTTGCCATGTGCGTCTGAAGCATCGATATATGATTTTATGCTAACACCTTGCATTCTTGTCTGTTCCATCGATTTAAACACCGGCTATTGCTTCGGATGCGGGCGCACGCGCGAGGAAATCGGCGGATGGATGACCTATAGCGACGCCGAACGCTTTGATATCATGCAGGTCCTGCCGGACCGTCTCGCGACTGTCGAGCGCAGGCCGCGCCGGGAAACCCGCCGCCAACGGCTGGCGCGGGAGCGCAGCGCCGTATGAACCGCCTGAACATCGCCCTCGCTATTATCGGCATCGGTCTTGCCCTCCTGCTCTTCAACAATAATAGCGGCATGACCTTCGGCCTGCCCAATGACGATTTTGCCCGCATCGTTTACCTGCTGCCCCTTTCGCTCATGATGGCTGCAGGCATCTGGGCAAGCCGCCAAACCGTCAGCCAGTCGCTGCGCAATCTGCTGGTCTGGCTGGTGATCATCATGGCGCTGGCGACCGCCTATGTTTACCGGCGCGACGCCCAGGAGGTCGGCAGCCGGCTATTCGCCGGCCTGGTGCCCGGACATGCAGTCGTCGTCACCACCAGCGAGGGCGGCCAGGAGGTCATCCTCCACAAGCTCTCAAACGGCCATTTTCAGGCGCAGGTGATGATCAACGGCCAGCCGATCGACATGCTCGTCGACACCGGTGCCAGCTCCATCGCGCTGTCGCGGGAGGACGCAGAGCGCGTCGGCATCATCCCGGAAAACCTCACCTATTCCATGACCATGATCACCGCCAACGGCCGGGCAAGAGCCGCCCCCGTCGAACTCGGCTCTGTCGCCATCGGCCCGATCGTGCGTCGCGATGTCAAGGCGACCGTCGCCGAGGAAGGCAAGCTCGACCAGAGCCTGCTCGGCATGAGCTTCCTTGAGACACTGGGATCGATGCAGATGCAGACTGACGAATTGCGGCTGCGGGATTGACGGTAATAGTTCGATGAGGCCCGAAGCATTGCGGGCCGAATGCACGCTAGGGATGACGGCTATATCCCAATATCGATCCCGAAAGTTCAGTCGTCATGCCACAGACCAAAACCAACGCCACGACGGAGCTTCTGCTCCTTTTGATGCTCGCGACCCTCTGGGGCGCCTCCTACACGTTCATCCGGATCGGTGTGGCGACGATCCCACCGATCACCCTTATCGCAGCACGCACGCTTATTGCCGGTGGCGTGCTATTTGCAATTATCCGCTGGCGAGGGCTCAGCCTGCCGAGAGATCCGGCGGTATGGCGTCGCTTCCTCGTTCAGGCTTGCCTCAACAGCGTTATTCCCTTCACGCTGATCGCCTGGGCCGAACGTACGGTTGATGCCGGCCTGGCGACCATCCTGAACTCCACCACACCGATCTTCACCTTCCTGCTTGCTGCCATACTGCTGCGCAACGAGCGCGTCACCGCATACAAGCTGTTCGGCATCGCCATGGGATTGGCAGGTATCTGCCTCATCATCGGCTTCGACGCCTTGAACGGCTTCGGTCGGCAATTGCCCGCGCAGCTCGCCGTCGTGCTCGCTTCGGTCTGCTATGCGGGAGCCGCCTTGTTCGGCCGCAATTTCAAGGGCCTCGATCCGATGATGCCCGCCGTCGGTTCCCTACTCTGCGGCGCCGTCATCCTCATCCCGGTTGGCCTTGTCGTGGATCGGCCATGGACGCTCGCGCCCTCCACGGCATCGATCCTGGCACTCCTGGCGCTCGCCATCCTGTCGACTGCGCTTGCCTTTTCGATCTATTTCCGGCTGATCCAAACCCTCGGCTCGATCGGCACCACCGCGCAGGCCTATCTGCGCGTCCCGATCGGTGTGGCCATCGGCGTCGTCTTTCTTGGGGAGCCTCTGACCCAGACGGCTGGCATCGGCCTTGTCTGCGTCATCATCGGCGTAATGGCCATGACGATGGCGCCGCGGAGAAAGACCGTCAGCGAATAACAGCTGGTGCGACGCTACATCAGTAACGTCAGGTCATCCCATACGAAGATGATGTTTTCGGATCGCCAGACCGGGCCGGGATCAGTGTAATGCCCGGTCATTCGCCCACCGAGCAACTGATAAAACGCTATTGCCGGATCGTTGCCGACGACGACACCGAGCGCCGCGCCGGGATAGTCCAAAGCCGCCAGATGCAGCGCCAGTTCGCGCATGAGGCGGCGACCGACGCCCTGACGCTTGATGGCGGGATCGACGTAGAGCGATCGTATCTCGCCCCGCCCCTCGAAAAGCGCCAATGACGGCGCGCCGGCCGCGCCAATGCCAACCAAACGCCCGTTCTGCTCGGCGAGAAGCACCAGCTGATCAGGGCCCGGTTCGGACAATGTGGCCGTCCATCTCGCTCGCCGGAAAGCCTCATCCATGATGCGAAAGGCATCGGGCGTGGCCAGCTCCCGATAGGTTTCCCGCCAGACCGCAAGATGCAGGCGGGCTATGGCCGCAGCATCCTCGGGAACGGCTGGCCGAATAGTGATTTCCATCGTCAACCGGCACCTTCCAGCACGGCGCCTCGCAGCGCTCCCACCAGATAGAGCGACCCGGTCACGAGGATCCAGCCATCATCTTCCGATATCTTCATCGCAGCCCGGTCCAGCGCCTTGCGCGGATCAGGCTCGGCTTCGCAGGCTATCCCCATGGACGTTGCCAGTGTTGCCAATTCATCGGCGGGGTGAGAGCGACCGGACCCGGACGCTTCCGTAAAGACGACATAGGCCACGGATCGGGACAGGACCGTGAGGAAGCCCTCAGCATCCTTGTCGGACGCCAGCGCGACGATGGCGACGCATTGGCCGCTGAAATCGGAAGAGCGGGCAATATCGCGCAGGACAGCCTCGATATTGAACGGAACATGCGCGCCGTCCATCACCATCGGCACCACGCGCCGCGCGGTATTCGACACGGAGGGAAGTGTGAAGGCAAACCGCTCCATTCGCCCTGGCAGACGCGCATTGTCCCTGACCGACTGATCGAGCAGCCACGCGCCGATTGGCGCGCCGGTCTCGGTGCCCTCGCGCACGCATTCGCCCTGCTGTCCCAGATGATCGAGAACCAGGCCGACCAGCGCAGCATTCTTGTCCGCGATCGTCGCATCATCGGCGATGTCGGTGCGCAGCACGCGACAACCGAGTTCATCGGCACGCTGTTGCAAGACACGACCGGCGGCGTCGGTGGCAAGGAGCGTAGTGGCAAGCGTCGCGCCAGGCTTCAATATGCCGACCTTTTCGCCGGCGATCGCCTCGCGCGTACTCCCAAGAATTTCCGTATGCTCAAGCTCGATATTGGTGACAATGGCAACTTCGCCGAAGACCACATTGCTGGAGTCCAGTCGCCCGCCGAGCCCGACCTCGACAACGGCCCAATCCAGACCCGCATCTTTGAACACGACAAAAGCGGCGGCCGTTATCACATCGAACCAGGTGGCGTCCTCGCCCGGCGTTGCCTCCCGCTTTGCGGCTTCGTAGCTGTCCAGCACCTTCTCCAGCGCTTCCGCCAAGCGGTCGTCCTCGACCTCCTGACCCATCACACTGATACGCTCGTTCACACGATCGACATGTGGCGAGGCATAGCGGCCAACCCGCCATCCCGCCCGCAGCAAGGCGGCGGCGGCAAGCGCGCAGACGGACCCCTTGCCCTTGGTGCCGGCGACATGGATGGCACGGAAACTCTGGTGGGGATTGCCCAGGCGCTGCATGAGATCGAGCATGGGCTCCAGCCCGACACGCATTTCCCCGCGCGGTTTGCGCTCCCAATTGGTCAGCCGATCGAGGCGCGAGAGAACGTCTGGCAGTGAACGGCGCTGGGGGATTGTGGGCATGGAACACCTGCAGAAAGGATCGACTTGGATGCCCAGGCATGCTGCATGGCCGTCATCTCGCCCCCGCTTCCCGATGACCTACCATCCTGCTCCGCCTGCTGTATCGGCGCCGAGTTTATGAGCCGCGAGAACAGCGATTGCAACAGTCATGTTTGCGGGAAAAATGTTCCGCCAATCAGTTCCGCAACCGATATCCCGTCTTGAATATCCACCAAAGGGTCGCAAGGCAGATGACGAGGAAAAACGTGATCATGGCAAGGCTCAACACCGGGTTGACGTCGGCAATGCCATAGAAGCTCCACCGGAAGCCGCTGACGAGATAGAGTACCGGATTAAGGTGACTGACCGCTTGCCAGAAGGGCGGCAGCATGTTGATGGAATAGAAGCTGCCACCAAGGAAGGTCAGCGGCGGCACGACCAGCATGGGAATGAGATTGAGCTGCTCGAAATTCCCGGCCCATATGCCGATCATGAAGCCGAACAGGCTGAAGGTCACCGCCGTCAGCACGAAGAACAGGATCATCATGAACGGATGTTCGATGGTGATATCGACGAAGAAATTGGCCGTCAGCAGGATGATCAGCCCGATCAGCATGCCCTTGGTCGCGGCCGCGCCGACATAACCGAGCACGATCTCCGTCATGGCGACGGGCGCGGACAGAATCTCGTAGATCGTGCCGGAAAATTTCGGGAAGTAGATACCGAAGGAGCCGTTGCTGATGCACTGGCCGAGCAGCGTCAGCATGATCAGCCCCGGCGTGATGAAAGCGCCGTAGGAGACGCCCTCAACCTGCTGGATGCGCGAACCGATCGCGGCACCGAAGACGATGAAATAGAGCGACGTCGAAATGACCGGCGAGACGACGCTCTGCAACAGCGTACGGCGCGTGCGCGCCATCTCGAAACCATAGATGGCTTTGACCGCCTCGAAGTTCATTTGCTCTCTCCTACCAGCGATACGAAGATGTCCTCGAGCGAGCTCTGCCGCGTCGACAGGTCCTTGAAATGAATACCCTCGGCCGCCAGGCGCGACAGCAGCACCGCGATGCTGGATTGCTCGTGCTCCGCATCGAAATCGTAGATCAACGTCATGCCGTTCGGCCCCAGCGACAGGCCGTTGCCATCGAGACAGGTCGGAACAGATTCCAGCGGCTCCGCCAGATCTAGGATAAGCTGCTTGCGGCCAAGCTTGGCCATCAGCGACTTCTTGTCCTCCACCAGCAGCAGCTTACCGCCATTGATAACGCCGACACGGTCGGCGATCTCCTCGGCTTCTTCAATGTAATGCGTCGTCAGGATGATGGTGACGCCATTGGCACGCAGCCGCTCGACGACGTGCCACATATCCTTGCGCAGCGTCACGTCGACACCCGCCGTCGGCTCGTCGAGAAAGAGGATCTCGGGCTCATGCGAAAGCGCCTTGGCGATCAGTACACGCCGCTTCATGCCGCCGGAGAGTTGGCGCAGCATGTTGTCCTTCTTGTCCCATAGCGACAGGTCGCGCAGAACCCGCTCGATGTGAGCCGGATTCGGCTTCTTGCCGTGCAGGCCGCGTGAAAAGCTCACCGTGTTCCATACCGTCTCGAACAGGTCGGTGGTCAGCTCCTGCGGAACCAGTCCGATCATTGCGCGCGTGGCACGAAACGCCGTCACCACGTCATGACCGCCAACGATCACAGTGCCGCCACTCGGATTGGCGATGCCGCAGACGATGGAAATCATTGTCGTCTTGCCGGCGCCATTTGGTCCAAGCAGTGCCAGGATTTCACCCCGTTCTATATCGAGGTCGATACCCTTCAGCGCCTGAAACCCGTTGGAATAGGTCTTGGTGAGACTACGGATGGAAATGATCGGGGCCATGATGCAGGCAAAGTCCGGCTTTGTGATTATTTTCGCGGCGTTTGCCCGCTATATAGCCGGGAACAGGCTTTTACCATCCCGCATGACGGAACAGTGCGTTCGCCTAAACGAATAAGTTGTCATCAAACCGTGACTTTCGTCGGGCATATGTTTGCTTAGGTGAGCAACGGTTGTCGCAACCCCGCCCAACGCCTCTTGGTGACAGCGTCAGCGCCGATGATACTTGAAGACTGATTGCCCTCGTATCCATATTTCATGCGTCATTGCGCGATATAGTTTTTTTCCGGAGCCAGCAAAGATCCCCTGTCGTTGCTGAGCGCCACTATAGCCGGCCTTCGTGCCGGCTTTTTTCTTTTTTGCCGGCTAAGTACCGATCAAGCATCGAAAGGCCCGCGGATCACCAGCTGCCGTTCACGCCGCAACCGGCCGGCGGCAACGTCTTGTTTTCAAAACGTGCCTTTAGCATCGCACAGCCCTTCTCGCGGATCGGACCTGGCATCATCGTGTTGAGACCAATGCCGACTTCATCGAACGGATCATCCGCATAGGCGACATAGGCATACCAGCGGCCGCCGATCACGAGAACAATCGCAACAAGGGCAGCGACCAGCGCCCTTCCAAAGCTACTCTTCCTTCTCGGAACGTCTTCCATCGGATGAGTCTCCTAATTTAGCGAGCCGCAGTTAACTGCGATTCCCTTCATAGGTAAACCGCGTTTATCCCAGCAAACCGGCCATTACATGCTGCAATAACGTCGCCCGCCCTTGCGATCCCTGAGATCGAAGTGGAAATGGTTCCAGTGTTCGGGATTGCTGCCGGGGCCGAGCACGGTGTCGAAATAGCGGCAGCTGTCGCTCCGCACCGCCTTCAGCAACCGCCCTTCGCGGAAGGAGAACAGCCCCTTCTTGCGCACATCGATCACATGGCCGTTTTTCAGGACGAAGGTGCCGACATCTATGGCGTTGCCATGGGCATGTTCCGACATTGGGTTGTAGCGTTGCCGGCTATTGTTCATTCGCCGGCAGGAATAGCCCCCCAAGGGAACGATCGTGCCGATGCCTGACCAGTAGCGCGTGCGCGCCGCCGGTGCCAATTCGTTCTTGACCCATTTCGCGAAGGCAAGCGTCACCTGGCAATTCAGGGTCACCGCCGGCCTGACGGCGATATTGCCCGAGAGGCCGCTCAGCGAAACCGGGTAAGGAACCTGGCAGGCCGGGCCATTCGAGATCGACGGCTTGTCGGTATAAACGACACCCATGCGCTGCAACTCTTGCCGGCAGGCGATTTCCGAAGCCGGCATGGCGCCCGGCGATGACTGCGGCGCCTCCATCTGCCGGTCGATGCGCGGCATCGGATTGTCGACGCGAGGCAACATTGCCACCTGCGTATCCGGCTGCTGCCGGCGGATCGGCGACTGGTTGAGTTCGGCCTGCGCGGATGGACGCTGAATGATGGAGCGGTTGGTCTGTACCGGCGCGTCGGAACCGATGCCGTCGACAACAGGCTGATCGGTCTGCCCTTCGGCTATGTTCTGCTCTTCTTCCTGCGCCAGCCCAACGACCGATCCGGACTGCGCCTCCTCGCTTGGACCGACGCCGAGTTCGGCATCCATGTTGACGCCCTGGGACTGCGCATTCGATTGTTGCGCAAGACCCTGCTCGACATCCGTGGTGGTCACGGCCTCATCACTGCCGTTCGTCGGCAGGCGGCCCTGCCTGGCCACAGCTTGCGGGTTGCCGGAGGAATCGTAGGTGTTGGCATAGTTGGCGGACGCTGAGTTCACGGGCGCCTGGCCACCCTGATAGGTGAACTGCCGCGACTGCACGCTGCGATGCGGCTTGATCGAGCTTACGCGGCTGCTGTCGATGCCGGACGGCGGCACCAGGCTGTCGGCCGTGCAGGCGACCAGCGCCGACGACAACAGCAAAGGCAGCGCCGTGCGCCTTAGAAAGGATAAATACGCCATACTTCGGATCCGCTCTCGCTGCCCCAGCCACGGCCGACAACACTTACGAAGATTAAATAAAAACGGTGAATGAATACTTACCGCCCATGAGGGACATCCGGTGGGGTGGCCGCGAATTGCGGGAGGCGTGCTGGAAAAGGTCACCCTCGGGCACGATTGCCTGGTGACGACATGTTGAGGCAGCTTTCCCATCCCGGCCCGATTGCGTAGGCTACTCGCCGGAATCAAGCCTTGATCGATAGGAGCGAGTGAATGAACGACAGCCCCAAGCCGAGAGGCGAATTGACCCTGCGCACGCTGGCCATGCCCGCCGATGCCAATCCCGCCGGCGATATCTTCGGCGGCTGGGTCATGGCGCAGATGGACTTGGCAAGCGGTATTCGCGCCGCCGAGCGCGCGCGCGGCCGCGTCGTCACCGCCGCCGTCAAGGAGATGGCGTTCGAGCTGCCGGTAAAGATCGGCGATACGCTGAGCGTCTACACCGAGATTGAACGCGTCGGCCGTACCTCGATCACGCTCGTCGTCGAAGCCTGGGCGCACCGTTCGCGCTATAACCAGATGGAGAAGGTTATCGCCGGGACATTCATCATGGTCGCGCTCGACGAGAACGGCGCGCCGAAACCGGTTCCCGCGGAGAGCTGACAGGATGATGGAAGCCGCACGGACGCCCGAGGTTTACGTCTATATCAGGACGGTCATGAGCATGGTCATTGGCCTTGCCCTCGCCCAGCTCCTGACGCGGCTCGCCGGCTTCGTGCAGGCGCCCGGCAAGAACCGCGTCTATCTCGTCCATCTCGGCTGGGTCTTGTCGATGTTCCTGTTCATCATCCATTTCTGGTGGTGGGAATATCGGCTGCATTCCGTCGCGGAGATCAGCTTCGGCGTCTACCTCTTCCTCATCTGCTTCTGCTGCCTGTTCTATTTCCTCTGCGTGCTGCTAAACCCGCCCTCGATCGAGGACTATGGCGGCTTCGAGGAATATTTCATCTCCCGCCGCCGCTGGTTCTTCGGCCTGCTCGCCGTCACCTATGCCGTCGATCTCATCGACACGCTGCTCAAGGGGGAGACCTATTTCCGATCGCTTGGCTGGGAATACCCGACCCGCAACGTCGTCTACATCGTCCTCTGCATTATCGCCGCCATCACCGCCAACAGGCGCTTCCAGGCCGCCTTCGTGACGATCGGCTTGATCTATCAGATCACCTGGATCTTCCGGCTCTACGATGTCCTGCCGGGATAGAGGCAGGGATCTGCATCTGATTGGCAGCGAGAAAACAACCATCGTCCCCAGGCGTTGCAGCCAGCGGCCAAGACATCGCCATATTGTTCAGATCGATTGCGCTTCAGCGCGCAGGCGGGGAGAATAAGTTTTGAAAATCGGAAGATTGGCATTTGGACTGGCGGTAGCCCTTTCGCTCGCGCCACTTGCCCATGCCGAAGATCCCGCGCCGACGCCTGGCGACACCTCGATCTCGCTGAAATATTGGGTGCAATTCGCAAAGGACGGCAATGCAGCCGCCCAATACGGCCTCGGCTATCGTTACGCCAAGGGCCAGGGCGTGGAGCATGACGACGCGCAGGCGGTGCAATGGTATCGAAAGGCCGCCGCGCAGGGAAACGTGCAGGCCGAATACGCCCTCGCCTACATGTATTCCAACGGCCTCGGCGTCGATAAGGACCTGAAAGAAGCAAATACGTGGTATCGCAAGGCGGCGGAACATGGCTATGCCGACGCGCAGTACGCCATCGGCTATTCCTATGCCAACGGCCGCGGCAAGGATGTCGATAACGAGCAGGCGGTCGGCTGGTATCAGAAATCCGCCGCCCAGGACCAAGCACAGGCGCAATATGCGCTCGGCTACATGTATGGGCATGGCCTCGGTGTGCGCGAGGACGATGCGATCGCGCTCGGCTGGTATCGCAAGGCGGCCGATCAGGGTCGCGCCGATGCGCAATATGCGCTTGGCTACATGTACGACAAAGGTCTTGGCACGGCTGCGGACCAAAGCCTGGCGATCGACTGGTATCAAAAATCAGCGGATCAGGGCGACCCCCAGGGTGAATACGCCCTCGGCTATGCCTACACCAATGGCCGGGGTGTCGATCAGGACGATGGTCAGGCCTATTCCTGGTACAAGAAATCCGCCGAGCAGGGCCGTGCCGATGCGCAATACGGGCTTGGCTACAGCTTCGCCAACGGCCTCGGCGTTCCCCGGGATTACAAGCTGGCGCTGCAATGGTATCGCAAGGCGGCCGATCAGGGCCGCGCCGATGCGCAGTATGCCGTCGGCTACCTCTATGCCAACGGCAAGGGTGTGCCGGTTAACGACAACGTCGCTGTCGAATGGTACCGCAAGGCCGCTGCTCAAGGCGACGCGGAGGGCGAATACGCCCTTGCCACCATGTATACCGACGGCCGCGGCCTTTCCAAGAACGACGGCAAGGCGCTGGAATGGTACCGCAAATCGGCCGAACAAGGCCATCCGGACGCGCAATATGCGCTCGGCTATATCTATGACAAGGGTCAAGGCACGGCGCCGGACAAAGGTCAGGCGGCAGCCTGGTATCGCAAGGCGGCCGACCAGGGCAGCGCGGGAGGTCAATATGCCCTCGGCTATCTCTATTACAACGGCAGCGGCGTTCCCAAGGACTATGGGCAGGCGGCTGATTTCTTCCGCAAAGCCGCAGAGCAAGGCAACGCCCGCGCCCAGTACGGCCTCGGCTCCATGTATTATAGTGGCGACGGCGTGCCGAAGGATATCGGCCAGGCCACCAAATGGTTCCGCAAGGCAGCGGGCCAGGGGCTGCCGGAAGCGCAACATAGCTTGAGCTACATGGCAGCAAATGGCGAAAACCCGCTCAAAAGCGCCAGCCCAGAAGGCAATAAACCGACCACGACGACCAGCCAAAGCGAAACACCGGGCTGGGTCATTCTCCAGATATTGGCGACGCTGTTGCCATAAGCCGATCATGTATGTGTGCGGAGGCGCCTTGCGCCCTCACCTGTCACATTATTTAGTATTCACACACAAAAGACGACTGATTGAGGGGTAGATTGTGCATTTCAAGCGAGCAGCCATCGCACTGTTCTTCGCGCTGGCATCCAGCGGCCTTGCCCATGCCGACACCGGACAAAATGCCTATGACCAGGGCGACCACAAGGCAGCGCTGGATTATTGGCGCCCGCTCGCAAACAAGGGCGATGCGACGGCACAACTGAAGCTCGGCGAAATGTACAAGCTGGGCGATGGCATCGAGAAAGATCTCAAGCAAGCTCTCAAGTGGTATCGCAAAGCAGCCGATCAGGGCAATGCAAAGGCCGAATTCGATCTCGGCGCCATGTACGATAAGGGCGAAGGCATGGCCAAGAACCATGCACAGGCCATCCTCTGGTATCGCAAGGCGGCAGATCAAGGCTATGCCGACGCGCAATACAATCTCGGCGTCATATATGACGAGGGCGAAGGCGTGCCCAAGGACAGGACCCTGGCTTTCGTCTGGTACAGCAAGGCGGCCGAACAGGGAAATGCCGCCGCGCAGTTCAATGTCGGGGTGATGTACGACAACGGCGATGGCGTCGATCAGGACAAGAGCCAGGCCATCGCCTGGTATCGGAAGGCCGCCGACCAGGGCAATGTCGATGCGCAATACAATCTTGCCATCATGTATGACAGCGGCGAAGGCATAACCAAGGACAGCGGTCAGGCTCTCGCCTGGTACCGCAAAGCGGCCGATCAGGGCAAGATCGAGGCGCAATACAACCTCGCGGTCATGTATCGCGACGGCGCCGGCGTGCCGAAGGACGGCGCTCAGGCCGTCACCTGGTTCCGCAAGGCCGCCGACCAGGGCGACGCCGACGCGCAATATAACCTTGGCACCATGTATGCCGATGGCGATGGGATCGCTGAAGACGACGTCGAAGCGATCGCCTGGTTTCGCAAGGCAGCGGATCAGGGAGACGTCGAGGCTGAATATAACCTCGGCGTGATGTATCGCGACGGCGAAGGTGTTGCGAAGAACGGTCCCGAAGCGGTCGGCTGGTTCGAAAAGGCAGCTGCCGAGAACTACGCCGACGCGGCTCTCAATCTCGGCGTCATGTATCGCGATGGCGACGGCGTGCCCGCGGATCGGGCGAAGTCCCTGGAATGGTTCAGCCGCGCCAAAGCCATGAGCGGCGACGATAGTGAACCTGACGGCAATGAGGACATGCCGCTGCAGCGGAAAAGCATTCCGATCTGAGGCGAACGGACAAACAAGGCCATCTCCAACCTTGCTCGGACACCGGGGATAGGCCTAGCTCTTGCATGAATTGAAATCACGGATGGGAGATATCTCCGGATGCGGCTCAAACAGATAGGCCTCGGACTGGCGCTGGCACTCTCGATCGCCTTCCATGCCCAAGCCGAGGATGGGCAAGTGGCCTACGACAAGGGCGACTACGGCAGCGCCCTCGCCTCCTGGCAGCCTTTGGCGGACAAGGGAGACGCGGCCTCGCAGGACAATATCGGCAGCCTCTATGCCCTCGGCAAAGGCGTTCCGCAGGATTATGCCCAAGCTATCGGCTGGTTTGCCAAGGCCGCCGATCAAGGCCTGCCCAAAGCGCAATTCCATCTCGGCTACGCCTATCTTCGCGGCGACGGCGTCACGAGGGACCGTAACATGGCGATCGCCTGGTTCCGCAAAGCCGCCGCTCAAGGATATGCGCCTGCGCAAAGCATTCTCGACCAGATGAACTGAGTTCGATGGTTCCCGCTCAGAGCATATCCCCCGAAGCTCCAATGGTTGCTCCATCGCATGATATCGCCAGCCTCATAATCGACGGCAAGCCAGTAATCCCCTGATCGTCTGGCGCGGTCAAACCCTTTATGATCACTTCACCAGCTGCAAAGTGATGAGGGGCTGAGCCGCCGCGCCTCATCTTTGCCGCAGATACGGCATTGCTAGCTGGGCTCGATGCGTGAAGAATATCGCAAACATCTTCCCGATTCAGCCACCAAGGGATTGACCGCAGTGATCAAGATATCCGCCGCATTGCCCTCCTCGCTTCTGCCGCCACTCCGCATGGGATTGTTGGCCGCCGCAATCATCCTGCCGCTGTCGCCCTTGCCCATGGCGGCGACGCCGGCGCAGGCAGCGCCCGGCTCCTGCTGGTCGCTGCTGCAGAGCAAATTCGGCCCGCAGATCGAGAAATCGGTAAACGAAGCTGACCCTTGCAAGAAGCTGCCTGGCCTCGATCGCAAGGAGAAATTCGAGGTCAAATCGCTGGATGTGTGCAGCGCCCCCGGCGGCGTACAGATCAACGCTCGCGCCGACCTCGCCTGCAAATCGCATGGCGTGTTGCAGGCAACGGTGAAAGGACAGCTGGAAGCCTCGGTGACCGTCGATGTCGGCGCCTGCCGCATCACCGATTCGCATGTCGGCATCAGCGGCCCGATCGGCGATCTGATATCCTCCGTCGGTGGCATGCAGGAGCTTGCCCGCGGTTTCGCGCAGGCGAAAATCTCCGAGATTTGCGGCAAATAAGATGGCGGCCGGCGGCACTAAGCCGCCGGCCATGCTTCGACGGGGCACGGCGATCTAGATCGGCATCGTGCCGGGGGTCTCCTCCACTCCCTTTCCGCCGAAGCGAATATCCTTCTTCTCGAAGCCGAAACCGGCAAGCACCGCCACCACGGCGGCGACGATCACGGCTACAATCAATAACGCGAAAGCATAGTCACCGTTCCAATGCACCGCCAGGCCCGCCTGAATCGACGCATTGCCCGAGGCCAGCAGATTGCCGAGCTGATAGGCGAAACCGGGGAACGTGCCACGTATCTCGTCCGGCGATAATTCGTTGAGATGCACCGGCACGATACCCCATGCACCCTGCACGAAGAACTGCATCAGGAAGGCGCCGATAGCGAGCATGACCGGTCCATGCGCGTAGACCCAGAGCGGTGCGATCGGGATCGCCAGCAGCGCCGCAATGACGATGCCCCGCCGCCGGCCGAGGCCCTGCGACAGCGCCCCGAATGTCAACCCGCCGATCATCGCGCCAATATTGTAGACGATCGCGATGGCGCCGACCGTGTGGCTGTCATATTGCCGCTGGGTTTCGAGGAAGGTCGGATAGAGATCCTGCGTGCCGTGACTGAAAAAATTGAATGCCGTCATCAGCAGCACCGCCCAGAGGAAGAGCGGGATGTTCTCTCGCAACACAGTGAAGAACGGCCGTTGCGGCCTCTTCTGCCGCTCCACGAAAGCCGGCGACTCCTCGACGTTGCGACGGATATAGAGCACCAGCAGCGCCGGAAGAGCGCCGACCATGAACATGCCGCGCCAGCCGATCACCGGGAACAACAGGAAGAACACGATCGACGCCAGCAGATAACCGGAGGGATAACCTGCCTGCAGGATGCCGGAGACGATGCCGCGTGATTCCGGCGGCACGGTCTCCATCGTCAGCGATGCCCCAACGCCCCATTCGCCGCCCATGGCGATGCCGAAGAGCGCCCGCAACACGAGGAACATGGTCAGGCCGGTCGAAAAGCCGGTCAGGAACTCGAACACCGAATAGAGCAGCACATCTGCCATCAGCGTCGCGCGCCGGCCGTATTTGTCGGCGGCAAAGCCGAAAATCAACGCCCCAAGCGGCCGCATGGCGAGCGTCAGGAAGATCGCCACCGCGACCGCCGGAACATCGGTATGAAACTCCTCTGCGATATGCTTGAGAACAAACACCAATATGAAAAAATCGAAAGCGTCCAGCGTCCAGCCGAGATAGGCGGCGATGACGGTGTTGCGTTGCTGGGGGGACAAGGAACGTAAGCTATCCAATGCGGTCATCATGATCCTCCGACCGGATGGCGGCGGCGAGGCGGGCAAAGTCCGGATGCCGTCGAAGCTGGGGGAACCCGGCCTTGGCCGGGTATATCGACGTTGCGGCCGGCTCCTCCCTTGGCGCCTTTGAGGATCGCGCTATGCCGACGAGATCAGCGATAACGCACCAGCCTGCTTGGCTTGTAACATATTTGACATATTGGGCGAACGGAAAAATCCACCGCTTGTTTCCCTTTTGTACTCTTCCCCTCTTCACATCGGCACTGACTCTCGCCATATTCGCCCGATGGCCAGATCACCGAAAAAGTCCCCCGCCCCGACCGGTTTCGAAGAGGCGCCGCAAGCACCATTTGAAGGCGCGCCGCTCAGCGGCAGCGTCGCCGACTGGGTGAAGCAACTGGAATCGGAAGCCGAGACATCCGGCATCGAGACGCAGCGGCAGATCGCCTCGAAGGCCGGCAAGCATCGCAAGAAGGTGGAAATCGCCGCCTCGAAATCGGGACGCGGCACCTCCATGGGCGGCTCGACCGATCCGAAGACGCGCGCGGCTGCCGGCCTCAATCCGGTGTCCGGCATGGATACCTCGCTGGAAAATGCCGCCAATGCCGGTACGGCCGTCACCGCGACGGTCGAAGCATTGTCGGCGCTGATCGAGAGCGGCAATCCGCTCTTCAAGGACGGCAAGCTCTGGACGCCGCACCGCCCGGCCCGCCCGAACAAATCCGAAGGCGGCATCCCGATCCGCATGGTCTCCGACTATGAGCCGGCCGGCGATCAGCCGACCGCCATCCGCGACCTCGTCGAGGGTCTTGATAATGGCGACCGCAGCCAGGTGCTGCTCGGCGTCACCGGCTCCGGCAAGACCTTCACCATGGCGAAAGTGATCGAGGCGACGCAGCGCCCCGCCGTCATCCTCGCCCCGAACAAGACACTGGCCGCGCAGCTCTATTCCGAGTTCAAGAACTTCTTCCCCGACAATGCGGTGGAATATTTCGTCTCCTACTACGACTATTACCAGCCGGAAGCCTATGTGCCGCGTTCGGATACCTTTATCGAGAAGGAATCCTCGATCAACGAACAGATCGACCGCATGCGCCACTCGGCGACACGCTCGCTCCTGGAGCGTGACGACTGCATCATCGTCGCCTCGGTCTCCTGCATCTACGGTATCGGCTCGGTCGAGACCTATACGGCCATGACCTTCCAGATGAATGTCGGCGACCGGCTCGACCAGCGGCAATTGCTGGCCGACCTGGTGGCACAGCAATACAAGCGCCGCGACATGGATTTCATTCGCGGCTCCTTCCGTGTGCGTGGCGACACGATCGAGATCTTCCCGGCCCACCTGGAGGATGCCGCCTGGCGCATCTCCATGTTCGGCGACGAGATCGACGCTATCACCGAATTCGATCCGCTGACCGGCCAGAAGACCGGCGATCTGAAATCGGTGAAGATCTATGCCAATTCGCACTATGTCACGCCGCGCCCGACGCTGAACGGCGCCATCCGCCATATCAAGGAAGAGCTGAAGATCCGGCTCGCCGAGCTGGAAAAGGCCGGCCGTTTGCTGGAGGCGCAGCGCCTGGAGCAGCGCACCCGCTACGATGTCGAAATGCTGGAAGCCACCGGCTCCTGCGCCGGCATCGAGAACTATTCGCGCTACCTCACCGGCCGTAACCCCGGCGAGCCGCCGCCGACCCTGTTCGAATATATCCCCGACAATGCCCTGCTGTTCATCGACGAAAGCCACGTCTCCGTCAGCCAGATCGGCGGCATGTATCGCGGCGACTTCAGGCGCAAGGCGACACTGGCCGAATACGGCTTCCGCCTGCCCTCCTGCATGGACAACCGGCCGCTCCGCTTCGAGGAATGGGATGCCATGCGCCCGGACACGATCGCGGTCTCGGCGACGCCAGGCGCATGGGAAATGGACCAATCCGGCGGCGTCTTTGCCGAACAGGTCATCCGCCCGACCGGCCTGATCGACCCGCCGGTTGAGGTTCGCTCCGCCCGCAGCCAGGTCGACGACGTGCTCGGCGAAATCCGCGAGACCGCCGCCAAGGGCTATCGCACCCTCTGCACCGTGCTCACCAAGCGCATGGCCGAGGACCTGACGGAATATCTGCATGAACAGGGCGTCCGCGTCCGCTACATGCACTCCGACATCGACACGCTGGAGCGCATCGAGATCATCCGCGATCTCCGTTTGGGTGCTTTCGACGTGCTTGTCGGCATCAACCTTCTGCGCGAGGGTCTCGACATCCCCGAATGCGCCCTTGTCGCCATCCTCGACGCCGACAAGGAAGGCTTCCTGCGCTCGGAGACCTCGCTGATCCAGACCATCGGCCGCGCCGCCCGTAACGTCGACGGCAAGGTCATCCTCTATGCCGACAACATCACCGGCTCGATGAAGCGGGCGATGGAGGAAACCAGCCGCCGCCGCGAAAAACAGATGGTCTACAACACCGAACACGGCATCACGCCGGAATCGGTGAAGGCGAGGATCTCCGACATTCTCGACAGCGTCTACGAGAAGGACCACGTCCGCGCCGATATCGGCGGCGTCTCCGGCAAGGGCTTTGCCGATGGCGGCCATCTCGTCGGCAACAATCTGCAGGCCCATCTTAACGCGCTGGAAAAAGCCATGCGCGACGCCGCCGCCGATCTCGACTTCGAAAAGGCCGCGAGACTGCGCGACGAGATCAAGCGCCTCAAGGCCGCCGAACTCGCCGTCATGGACGATCCGATGGCAAGGGAAGAGGCGAAGAGCATTGAGGGGAAAGGACCGTCATCCTCAGCCAAACGCAGCGCGAGCCCATCATCCTCGGGCTCGACCCGAGCACCGGCTGCGGCAGACGGAAACGCCGATCAATCCACATCCTACTTCACCAAACCAAGCCTAGACGAAATGGGTCCCGGCAGCGACGCCGGCACGCCGCTCTTCCGCAGGAACACCCTCGACGAGATGACCGTCGGCCGCACCGAAAAGCCAGTGACTGGCAAGGTGCCGGACAAGCCGGTCATCCGCGCGAAGCCGGGCGTCGGATCCTATGAGGATGCGGTGGACGAGAAGCAGAGAAAGAGCCGCACCAAGGGCAAGACCGGGCGACCTGGGCGGTAGAATACACGCTCCCCTTGTTGAGATCGCGCTTTTGCCTACATGCTGCCGGGTGAGGAGAAGCCCCGCCGAGCGGAGCAAGCGATAACAACAACGGGAGAGAGACATGCAAGAGGCCCTCGTCGTCCGCCGTGAAACCCATATCGCGGCGCCACCCGCCGCTGTGTTTGCCCTGCTGACCGATCCGGAAAAGATACTGCGCTGGATGGGAACGGAAGCGCAGGTCGAGCCTCAGCCCGGAGGGCTCTATCTCGTCAATGTCACCGGCGCCCGTTTTGCACGCGGCTCCTTTCGCGAGGTGGTGCCGGTGCATCGACTGGCCTACAGCTTCGGCTGGGACGGCAGTGAAATCGTGCCGCCGGGCTCGAGCCTGGTCGAGATCGACCTGATCGAACAGCCGGACGGAACGCTGCTGCGCCTGACCCACACCGGCCTGCCCAATGCCGACCAATGCGCGGGCCATGCGGAAGGCTGGGCTCACTATCTCGGCCGGCTGGCCGAAGTCGCGGCCGGGCGCACGCCGCCTCCGGACTCGTTTTCCGGCCGGGTATGACCGCTTTCCGCTGGCATCTCGATTGAACAGGCGCCCCTTCCAAAGTAAGCGGCGCAACATGGCGGCCGAAATCGCCATCGCCATGGCGCGGATGACAACCCTCGGCTGCCATGGCATGATCGCGGCATGGATCTGCCCGCCCCCCTCGCCTGGCTGGTTGACGAGGCCGGCACCTCGCCCGGCCCTGAATCCTTCCTCGCCGATCTCGGCAGCCGGCTGCTGGCCGATGGCCTGCCGCTGGCAGGCGGCGCCCTGACGCTCGCGGTGCCGCATCCGATCATCGCCCGCCGCACCTGGCTGTGGCGGGCCGAAACCGGAGCAGTGATCGAGGCGCTGGGTTTCGCCGGCAGTCCGCTCAGCCAAGCCGGGCACGACTGGCTGAGCGGCCTCGGCCCGGTGCAGGAAACGACGATCGGCGCGGCGCTGGACAGTCCGCTGCTGGGCTGGGCCGGAACCCGGCCCTTCAGCCCCGCCGAGACCGAACGGCTGCACGAGATCGCCCGCTTCGCCGCCGCACCCCTGGCCGCCTTGTCCGCGCGGGCGGCACAGGCAGCATTGCTCGAAGCCTATCTCGGCCGGCGCAGCGCGGCGCGCGTTCAGGCCGGCTCGCTCTCCCGCGGCACCGGCGAGACCATCCGCGCCGCGCTTCTCTGCGCCGACCTGCGCGATTTCACCGCCCTGTCCGAAGTGACGGAGCCGGCGGCGATGATCGCCATTCTCGACGCCTGGTTCGACCGCGTCACCGGCTCGGTGAACGCCTTCGGCGGCGAGGTGCTGAAGTTCATCGGCGACGGCGCGCTGGCGATCTTCCCGGTCACCGGCACCCCAAGCGAAGCCTGCGACGCGGCCCTGCGCGCGGCAGCCGCCGTCCGCGCCGGCATGACCCATCTCGACGGCGTGCGGCAAGCGCAGGGGCTGCCGCCGCTCCCCTTCGGCATGGCCCTGCACTTCGGCGAAATATTATGGGGCAACATCGGCGCCGCCGACCGCCTGGATTTCACCGCCATCGGCCCCGCCGTCAACCTGGTCAGCCGCCTTGAGGGACTATGCAAACCGCTTGGCTACAACGTGCTCATCTCGGGGGCGATCGCGGCGGAGACGAGGACGGCGCTGATGCCGCTGGGCGAGCATGTGTTGCGGGGAATTGTGGAGCCGTGCGGGGTTTTTGCTTTGGTGGGGGATTGAGGTCAGTGGCACGTGCGGCAGTCCCTCTTCGGCAAAAATAGCGTTGGCGAGATGACCGTTGCCGCATAGAGAAGCTGGTAACGTGCGAGGTGCAGGACAAGCCGGCTATCTGTGCTAAGCTAGGCGTCGAGTCCTACGACGATGCGGTGGACGAGAAACAACTCAAGTACCGCACCAAGGGTAAAACGGGGCGGACTAGGAGAGAGATTGCAGCAAACAATAACGACTCACCATATGTATACAGAAATCAGCGAAAATATTTCAACTTAAGCGATTCTTCAAATGAGAAGGAAGCCAACCAACGACAATTTGGCTATCCAACGCATTCCAGAAAAAATATATTCTCATACAGTATTTTTCATCCCTGGAGTTCCCTTTACTTACATGGCCGTGAAGGAACTCCCTCCTTCCATTCCATTCTACAAAATATTCGTCACCATACTCGCTTGCACGACTCTCACTTATTGAACCACTTATGTCGAGATGCCGCTCATTTAATAACAAAGTGAATTCTTCTTTACGCATTTCGCCCAGAAAAACCTGCCTATATTCGTTCGCGAGCAACTTTAAAGTATCACAAACGGTGGCAATTTCCTGATAGACTGCGGACTTCAATCCCCTATGTACTCGAGCATGCAGAATAAGTTTTCCTGGAAAATTCCTCTCGACCCATTGTGGAATTTCAGAATACGATATCGGCCTTTCTCCAACTTCAGAATATACTCCTATATTCGCCAGCTTTTGCTCAAGAACGTCAAGCCTACTGCGCGCGGCGAAAAGCTGGCCTTTATAAATTTCGCGTTGAGCATCCGCTTCCTTTCTTAGCTCCTCCTCCTGAACAGCGAGCGCAAACGATGCGTCCGCTTGCTGTTCGGCAGCTTTTCGCGCGCTCTGCTCAGCAAGTAAAGTCTCTGGTTTTGATGAACTATCATCAGTATTTAATTTTTCCAAAAGTTGCTTTGATGCAGCCACCCGTATATCGACAAAACTTGGCACTTTCTGGTTAAGTTGCTTCCGCTCTATCGAAACACGAAAGCAATCCTCCTTGATTGATGCTTCAAATTTTCTTCGAGATAGGTCTGATATATTCTCGAGTTGGCGCCTTAGTATTAGCGGATGCTGCGATTTGTCGTCCTCTTCCGAAAAGTTCGGCCGGTAGAGACGGACGCCCCTGTCAAACACCGAAAGCTCACGCCCAACCAGCTCGGACAACCTATGAGAGCCGTACGGGGTAATGAAATAAACATGCGCTACGCCGCTTAATGACCTAGCTAAACTCGCAGGATCAATAAGCGATGAAAATCCATCGTCACAAGAGACTACCAATACATCTCGCCAGCGCTGAGTATTGGCTATTATCTTATAGAGATCATCTGCAGTTCCATCAGTGTCTACTTTGGTCGCGCTCGAACTCAGCCTTACTCCATAATCGCTTAAGCCAACCTTCTCCACTATTTTGCGTAAGACGCTGGGCGCAGCATGCTCGAAAGCAAAGTCGTAATTGCGAGAACTACAATAGAGCCTACAGCCAAATAATACCTGCGTTCCAAATAGCCCCACGCTTAACTCAACCACCCATGATCTTCCGGGCGTGCTCTCGTCAGGCTCACTGAAGCGTAGCACCCATAACCGCCCTTCTCGAAACACCACTGACGCGGTAGTTACACTCCCGTCTATCTCCTCGAAGTCCTCCAAATTCGCGAGATTAATGGGTAGGCCATCATTTTTCTTTCGAACGTAGGCTATAATTTCACTACGAACTTGCTCTAGAAGAGCCTCGCAATTGGTCGCCTGCGGAACATATCCGTTTGCCGCCAATATCAGCCTGGTTCGCGGGATAGTACCAACCGAAAGCACATCTGCTCCTTGGGAGACGAATCAGCGAAATCAACCAATATATTCTTTCCGTTTTCGAATATTTACAAGCAGTGAGCGCATCATGCACTCTATGAAAGCTAGAACCTAAAGTAAGCTTCTATCCCCATTTGGATAATCACTTACAACACTTTTCACGATTACCGTTTAATTTCGAAAAGGCGCGGAGAAGCCACTCTCAGGCTGCATACTCAACCCCTTGAAATCCCCCTCCAATCCCTCCTCTTTCTTGGCCCGGCCCTAATATTCCCCTTGCCTTTTGCTGCAAATCCTGTCACCCATAGTGTGCTCGGGCATTTGCATGCCGGTGACTGGACTGATTTGGCAATGCCGACTGCGCGAGGCAGCCTCAGGGGGTTAACCTCTGCGTAGACGTTCTTTCCCCGTACGTGAACTTCTCGACTGGCTTTCGCATTTCGCGGGGGCAAAGCCGTCCGGGAGATCTCGGGCAATATTCAGACTGTAGGGAAAAGGACTATCCCAATGGCCACCAAGGGCATCGTAAAATTCTTCAACCAGGACAAGGGTTTTGGTTTCATCACTCCTGATGGCGGCGCTAAGGATGTATTCGTCCATATCTCCGCTCTCCAGGCTTCCGGCATCCAGTCGCTGCGCGAAGGCCAGCAGGTCACCTTCGACACCGAGCCGGATCGCATGGGCAAGGGCCCGAAGGCCGTCAACATCCAGGCTTCCTAAGTCTTAGTTGATATCCGGATAAAGTTTCGAGCGGCGCGGTGCAAACCGCGCCGTTTCGCGTTTGTGGGGATGGGATAACCCTCGTCCTGAAGCACGCTTGGCCTATCTCCCTTACCGCAGGTCCATCGTCTGCCCCGGAATATCCCAACATTCCGTCATCCTCGGGCTTGACCCGAGGATCCAGGCACAAGCCTCACCGCGTCCTCTGGAGAAGAGGGATACACTCCCCAAGCGAAACCAGCACTCTCGTCGATTTAGGCTCACCAATGTGCTTGGGCGTGGATCCTCGGGTCAAGCCCGAGGATGACGGAGTGTGAGGTAATCTTTAAACACGAAACTGCTCCCGTAAGTGTCGGTCGATTAGCCCTCACGTTGAGGCGGCCCGAAGGGCCCTCGAACCACGAGGGCGGGCGGGAATCACCAGCCCCTCAGGCGCTCACCCGCTCCGCATCCCCGCCAAAATCCACCGCCGCAAACGCCGCCGCAATCACCTCCGGCCCTGCCCCAGGCTTGTTGGCGTCGGTCGACAGGATCTGGCGGTAGCGCCGCGAGCCCGGAAGACCGGTGAAGAGGCCGACCATGTGGCGGGCGACGTGGTGCACGCGGCCGCCACCCGCAATATGGCGTTCGGTGTAGGCCATCATCCGGTCGCGCAGGTCGTTCCAGTCCGGCTCGACGGCCGCTTCGCCAAAGAAGCGATGATCGACACCGGCGAGGATGGCGGCGTTCTGATAGGCGGCGCGGCCGAGCATGACGCCGTCGACATGGGCGAGATGCACCTCCGCCTGATCCAGCGTCTGGATGCCGCCGTTGATGCCGATGAAGACATCGGGCCAGCGCTGCTTCATGCGGTAGACGATGTCGTAGTCCAGCGGCGGGATCTCGCGATTCTCCTTCGGCGACAGGCCTTTCAGCCAAGCCTTGCGTGCGTGGATCCAGATAGCGTCGGCGCCGGCATCGAGCACGCGGGTGATCAGCTCCGGCAGTGCCTGTTCCGGCTCCTGCTCGTCAACGCCGATCCGGCATTTCACCGTCACCGGCGCCTTGGACACCGCCTTCATCGCCGCGATGCACTCCGCCACCGTCTCCGGCGTCAGCATCAGGCAGGCGCCAAAGGTGCCGGACTGCACGCGGTCCGACGGACAGCCGACATTGAGATTGATCTCGTCGTAATTATAGGCTTCGGCGATCTGCAAGGCGGTCGCGAGCTTGACCGGATCGGAACCGCCGAGCTGCAACGCGACAGGATGCTCACTGACATCATGCCCCAGCAGGCGGTCGCGCGGCCCATGAATGATCGCATCCGCCACTACCATCTCGGTATAGAGCAGAGCATTGCGGCTGATCTGCCGATGCAGATACCTGCAATGGCGGTCAGTCCAGTCGATCATCGGGGCGACCGCGAAAACTCTGCTTTTATAGTGAGTTAACACTCCATTCCATCCAATCAGTGCTCAATCGATGCTCGTCGAGCCAAAAGTGTTTCTTCGCGCCGAGATAACACCTTCAGGTAAAAAAATGAAGCCCGGGCACTTTTGCTGCTTTTTGGCACTGCTTCGGCTTGCAGCATCCGACTCGCAAGCGACGCCCTTGCGAGATCCCTTACGATGTCGACGAGATGGTCGGAAACGTGGCTTTCCAAAAACTCGTTGCCTCAAATGTCCAGCTGAACTGAGGAACAAAGCGTCGATCGGGTGTTCCGGTAACGGCTTCGATAAGACGCTGCGCATCTTGGAGCTTCTGATTGACGCTATTTGCACGCAATATTGCCAGCACCTCAGACGCCCGGACTCCGTCCGAAATGGATGACAACACCAGTTGCTTATAGGTACGATCCTTGAAGAAGATCGCCTTCGCGGCCGCCAGCAGACGGTCGTGCTCGGCAGCCGTGATCTGCGAGAGCTGCAAGCATCTCAAAATCGTCGCACGGACGTTGACGAGAGGTTCGCTGAGGGGAAGGAAGCCCACCTCGGCTGGCGCATGAGATTGCGCGACATCGGAATCGTCTTCCAGGGCGCCACTCATGTAGCCGTCAAAGATTTCGCCAATGCCGACCATACCGAATGCTGCACATTCCGCCGCTCTCAGGGCGCCCATGCTCGCAGCCCCGAAGATGTGAACGCCTTGAGCAAGTCCGAACAGGATCTCCTTGTGCCAGATGGCAGGAACATATTCATAAACGCCGTCAATAAGCCCGATGACAGTGGCGCCATCCTGAATGGCTTTGTGGAAGTCTCCCTGCCTGGCGGGCGGGCGAAGCTGGTAATCAGCGTTCAATGGCAAATTTGCGCCGTAGAGTGTGGGGCCTGCGAAGATCACCTTCATCTTGATTTCATGATCCTCTTCAGCGCACGAGACCCGAACCTTCGCTTCCGTTTCCCATCCGGATTTTCCAATCCCGGAACCAGGACCTTCGCAACGCTGAAATCAGCCTCGCCTGGATTCAGGTGCACGACGATCGCTGACTTCACTCCCACCGCTTTGAGCTTGCCGATAACGCTCTGGAGCATGTCGTTCAGCGTGGCTCCCATGACCATATTCGATAGCGGAGTATAGCTATTCGGCTGCATGAAGAGCGCATCATGCAGGTGGTCTGGAAGCGGCCGCGCAAAGGTATCGGGATGGATGTCGTCACGGGCACCGCTGATATATGTCAGCCTTGACTGGGCCGCTTCGGTGACGGCCCTGATCGCGGCGCGCACGGGATTTGGATGTGCCCCGGCTCCATATGTCACCTCAATGTAGCGCAATGCCATTTCAGACGGCACAACCGGCGCCATGAAGGCTTCGAAGCAAGGAATGCCGACGTCGCTTGTCGTGTCGAACATCTGAAGTCGAAATCCTGCATCCCACACCCGCTGCGCGAGACCGCTGAGGACAGGGTCGCACAACGAAGCGACGTCGATACAATGTCTTCTTCTCTCTTCCATGGAACCGAACTGCGAGACCACCTCCGCATCACGCTCGATGCGCTCCAGCAAGCCGTGAAACGTCGCTTCGAGGAGCGTGTTGCCAGACGCAAGACCATCCGAAGATTGCCAGAACCTGTTCGCTTGGGTGTCGTCGAGCAGGACGGCGTCACGCGGGACCCAGACATCGCGTTCGGCAATGATGTCATGTCCGAGCGTCCAGGCAACCGTTTCCTCGGGCTGTATGTCGCTTCGACCGACTGAAATCAGGCAGTGCAGCGGATCGACGAAAGACCCTTCGGATTCCAGCTGTCGAACGCTTGCCCGGAGGGTCTCGATTTGTGGATTTCCAGCGACGGCACGCTCCAGTGCCTCCATTGCCGCCGACACCTTGGCGTCTATGTCTTCGATCCCCTTGCCCTGGTTGATCACGATGGAACGTGAATTGGGCGTGATGGCATTCCAGACGGGAATGCCGATCCTGTCCAGATCGGTCAATCGGGCGAGCCGGGTTATTCCATGCTTTGTCAGCGATGGCATGATACGCGCCATTGTCTCATTCGGAGAGCAACTGCGATCTGAATAAGAAGTCAATGGCGCGTCAGAAATCATGCTATTCGACCGAGACCAGAGCGGGCGGAACTCCGTACATTTCGCGACCAGCTACTGGTCGATTATTCGGCGCGTGATCTACCGGAGAACGCTGCTTCCCTGGATTCGAATCCAACGCCGACAACTGCGGCTTTAGACTGGAAGAACTGACCGGAAAAGGCTGCTTCCTTCCGTTCGAAGGCAACGGCGACGTCGGCGTCCGGGGTTTTGTAGTAATGACCAGAGAAGGCCGTTTCCTTCGGTTCGAAGGCAACAGCGACATCTACCCCTGGGGTTCTGAAGACGTGACCGGAAAAGGCCACCTCTTTCGGTTCGAAGCCAACCGCAACATCTGCTGCTTTAGACTGAAAGAACAAACCGGAAAAGGCTGCTTCCTTCGGTTCAAAGCCAACGGCGACATCTGCTGCTTTGGACTGAAAGAGTACACCGGAAAAGGCTGCTTCCTTCGGTTCGAAGCCAACCGCAACATCAAGATCCGTTTCAAATTTATCGTCGCTGTCGTGGCCAGAGATAAAGTCTTCACGATTGCCGTCCATCGCGGTGACGGTGCCTGCGGCAAAGTCAACGAGCCATAGGCCGGCTTCACCCTTTACGCCCAGAATCATCATTTTAGACATGCAATTCTCCTCTGTGGGTGTGAAATCAGATAAACGAGAATAGGTCAGCTAACATGGCATTATCGTACTAACAGCCCACCATAGCATCCGCCGCGCGGGATGACAAAAGCTCCTATCGAAGATTATGGAGTCCTAAACGACAACAATGCGATCCGGCGGTCCAGAAACCTCGGGCGGTTCACCAGCCTACATGGGAAACCCTTCTGCCCGCGCTCCACACCAAAACCTTCTCGAAGGCCAGTTTTCCCGGCGGCAACAATGATGCTAGGTTGATCAACGGAGTCGGAGGGCCGCACGTCTTCCCGATACAGATTGAACATTTGAAGAGTAGCCATGACCGAAACCCCCGCCACCGTCATTCCCCTGCCCGCGCCCGTGCTGCTGCCGATCGAGGGTGAAGCCGCTTTCTTCCCCGTGCGACGCGTCTATTGCGTCGGCCGCAACTATGCCGACCATGCGATCGAGATGGGTCATGATCCCAGCCGCGAGCCGCCCTTCTTTTTCCAGAAGAACCCGGACAATCTGCTGGTGTCGGGGGATTTCCCCTATCCGCCGCTGTCGTCGGATGTGCATCATGAGGTCGAACTGGTGATCGCGCTCAGAAGCGGCGGCGCCGATATTCCGGCCGAACGCGCGCTGGACTGCATCTACGGCTACGGCGTCGGCATCGATTTCACCCGCCGCGACCTGCAGGGCGAAGCCAAGAAGCTCGGCCGCCCCTGGGAAATCGGCAAGGCATTCGAACATTCCGCGCCGGTCTCGGCGCTGGTTCCGGCAACCCAGGTCGGCCATCCCGACAAGGGCGGAATCTGGCTGATGCGCAACGGCGAAGCGGCACAGCGCGGAGACCTCCAGCAGATGATCTGGAAAGTGCCGGAGATCATCGCCGAGCTGTCAAAGCTCTTCACGCTGGCGCCCGGCGACATCATCCTGACCGGCACGCCCGCCGGCGTCGGCCCCGTCGCACGCGGCGACCGGATCACCTGCGCCGTCGACGGCGTGGCAACGCTGGTGCTGAACGTGGTTTGATCGCGAGGAGGATCCAATGCCGCTCTACGCCCTTTCCGGCCTGGTGCCGAAGACGCCCGAACCCGGCCTCTACTGGATCGCGCCGGATGCCACCGTCATCGGCAAGGTGGAGCTCGGCGAGGATGTCGGCATCTGGTTCGGCGCCGTGCTGCGCGGCGACAACGAGCCGATCGTCGTCGGCAAGGGCACGAACATCCAGGAAGGCGTAATGGTGCACACCGATCCCCGCTTTCCCGTCACCATCGGCGAAGGCTGCACCATCGGCCACCACGCCATCATCCACGGCTGCACCATTGGCGACAATTCTTTGATCGGCATGGGCGCGACGGTTCTGAACGGCGCCAAGATCGGCAACAACTGCCTTGTCGGCGCCAATGCGCTGGTGACCGAAGGCAAGGAATTCCCGGATGGCTCCTTGATCGTCGGCGCGCCTGCAAAGGCGATCCGCGTGCTGGACGAAGCCGCTATCGAGGGCCTGCGCCGCTCGGCGCGCAACTATATTGCCAACTGGCAGCGCTTTGCGCGGGATCTCAAGAGACTGGATTAGACGGCGTTCCCAAAAGTGTACTCGGTTTTGGGATAAAACGCCGTCCAGAGACTTAAGCCGCACAGCTCGCGCAATGGCCTCGGATTTCGATGGTCGACTTCTCGGCCTTGAATTTCTGCGATTTCAGCCAGCCCATCAGCCGGTGATCCACTTCATGGTCGTGGAATTCGGTCACCTGTCCGCAGCTCTCGCAGATGGCAAAGGCGACCAGGCCGTGGCTGTGGCAATTCTCATTCGGATGGGCGCAGGCGACGAAGGAGTTGATGCTCTCGAGACGATGCACGACGCCATATTCCAGCAGCTTGTCCAGCGCCCGGTAGACCTGCAGCGGCGCGCGGAAACCGTTGTCGCGCAGCTTGTCGAGGATGGTGTAAGCGCTGAGCGGACCTTCCGCCTTGGTCAGGACATCGAAGACAAGCGTCTGGTTCTTCGTGAGCATCGGAGTGGTCATGATTCCTGTCCTCCTTGTTGCGCCGCCGGCGCGCCGCCCCTGCGAACAAGAGGCAGCAGACTGAAGATAAATAGGATGAGCGCCGCGACCACAATCGACGGGCCGGACGGCGTGTCGTAGCGTAGCGAGCCGAACAAGCCACCAACGACGGCAACCGCACCGACGAGCGAGGCAAACACCGCCATCATCTCCGGCGTCGCGGCAAACCGGCGCGCAGTAGCGGCGGGAATGATCAGCAGCGCTGTAATCAGCAATATGCCGACGATCTTCATGGCAATGGCAATGACGACGGCCATCAACAGCATGAAGAACAACTTCGCCCGCTCCGGCCTTAACCCTTCGGCCTCGGCCAGCTCCGGATTGACGGTGGAGGCGAGCAGCGGCCGCCAAAGCCAGGCGATCGCCGCCAAGACGAAGAGACCGCCGCCCCAGATCATCGCAATATCGGCGCGGCTGACAGCGAGGATGTCGCCGAACAGGAAGGCGATCAGATCGATCCTGACCCAGCTCATGAAAGCCACGATGACAAGGCCGATCGCCAGCGTCGCATGCGACAGGATCCCGAGCAGCGCGTCCGCCGACAGCGCCTGCCGGCGTTGCAGGAAGAGCAGCAGGATCGACACCAGCGCTGCGACCGCAAAGACCGAGAGCGTCAGATTGAGTTGGAAGAGCAGCGACAGCGCCACGCCGAGCAGCGCCGAATGCGAGATCGTATCGCCGAAATAGGCCATGCGCCGCCAGATGATGAAGCAGCCGAGCGGTCCGGTGGTCAAAGCCAGCCCGACGCCAGCGACGACGGCGCGCAGGAAGAAGTCGTCAAACATGGCGCTCCCCCTCGGCGTGATGATGGTCGTGATCATGGTGCTCGTGATCATCATGATGATGATCATGGTCGTGATGGCCGTCATCGGCGTGGCAATGATCGGTGATCGTGCCGTCGGCATGCTGCACCCGGCCATCCGGCAGATGCATATGGTCGTGATGATGGCTGTAGATCGCCAGCGATTGCGCCGCCCGCGTGCCGAACAGCCTGACATATTCCGGGCTCTGGCTGACCGCCTGCGGCGTGCCACGGCAGCAGACATGCCCGTTGAGGCAGACAACCGTATCGGTCTCGGCCATGACCACATGCAGATCATGTGAGATCAGCAGGATGCCGCAGCCTTCGGAATTGCGGATCGATTTGATCAGATCGTAAAGCGCGATTTCGCCGCTGAAATCGACGCCCTGCACCGGCTCGTCCAATACCAAAAGGTCTGGCTTGCGAGCGATGGCGCGAGCCAGCAGCGCCCGCTGGAACTCGCCGCCGGACAGATGCTGCACCTCGGCCTTGGCGAGATGGGCAATCCCCACAGCCTCGAGCGCCGCTCTCAATTCAGTTTCGGGCAAAGGTCCAGTCAAGGTCATCAGGCGGTGGACGCTCAGCGGCAAAGTCCAGTCGATCGCGAGCTTCTGCGGAACGTAACCGACCTTGAGGCCGGCGATACGCTCGACGCTGCCTTCATCCGGCTTCAGAACGCCGATCGCCGCCTTGGCGCTGGTGGATTTCCCCGAACCGTTTGGGCCGATCAGCGTAACGATCTCGCCGCGGTTCACTGAGAAATCAACGCCGCGCACCAGCCAGCGGCCGCCACGGCGGACGCCGACATCATGGAGCGACACCAGCGGCTGTCTCTGATTGTCCACGGAAGAAAGCATGAAATTTCCACTTGCACTGTTGCGCCTTGCTATCGCACACGTTATAGCATAACGCAATTGATGTAATAACATAACAGACCCATTCAAGGGCGATCGCGCATGACCATAGTAAAGTCCTTCCTCCCCCTCACCGCCTCCCTGCTGTTCTCCGGATTTTTCGCAAGCGCCACGATGGCTGCCGATACGCCGGATGTGGTGGTGTCGATCAAGCCCATTCACTCCCTCGTTGCCGCAATCATGGACGGAGTTGGTACGCCAGAGCTGATCGTCGATGGCGCCGCCTCGCCGCATACCTATGCGCTGAAGCCCTCGAACGCGAAGGCGCTCGAAGCCGCCAAGGTGGTCTTCTGGGTCGGACCTGGCATGGAAGCCTTCCTGGAAAAGCCGCTTTCGGCTCTCGGCGCGAACGCCCTGGTGGTCGAACTCGACAAGGCGCCCGGCATTACCAAGCTGAAATTCCGTGAGGGTGGCGCTTTCGAAGCCGATGACGATGGCGACGAGCCCACGGATCATGATCACGATCACGGAGAGTTCGACACGCATCTCTGGCTCGATCCGCACAATGCCAAGGCGATGACGGCCGAAATTACCACCACATTGGTCGCCGCCGACCCCGCCAATGCGTTGACCTATGAAGCCAATCAGAAGGCGCTGGACGACAGGCTGGACGCGCTCGACGCGGAAATCGCCGCCACCCTCGCTCCAGTGAAGAGCAAGCCCTTCATCGTCTTCCATGATGCCTACCAATATTTCGAGCGCCGCTATGGCGTGCGTGTCGCCGGTTCGATCACGGTCAGCCCGGAGAGCATTCCCGGCGCACAGCGCATATCGGAAATTCATGGCAAGGTCGCCGAACTCGGTGCCACCTGCGTCTTCGCCGAGCCGCAATTCGAGCCAAAGCTGGTCAACGTCGTCCTCGAGGGTACATCCGCGAAATCCGGCGTGCTTGACCCGGAAGCGGCAACCCTTCCGCAAGGCCCGGATCTCTATTTCGACCTGATGCGCGGCATCGCCAATTCCCTGAAGACCTGCCTCTCCTGAGACAGGCACTCTATCGCCGAAAGGAGCGAGCTATCTGCTCGCTTTTTTCAGATCCATAAAAGTAATGATATTACATTACAGATGAGGTCATCATGAATAGAAAACTTCCGGTCACGGTGCTTTCCGGCTTCCTCGGCGCTGGCAAGACGACGCTGCTCAATCATATCCTCAACAATCGCCAGGGCCTCAGGGTCGCTGTGATCGTCAACGACATGAGCGAGGTGAATATCGATGCCGCGCTGGTGCGCGACGGTGGCGCCAATCTTTCGAGAACCGAAGAACAGCTCGTCGAGATGACCAATGGCTGCATCTGCTGCACGCTGCGCGATGACTTGCTGAAGGAGGTGCGCCAGCTCGCCGCCCAGGATCGCTTCGACTATCTGCTGATCGAATCGACAGGGATCGCCGAACCGCTGCCCGTCGCCACGACCTTCGAGTTTCGTGACGAAGACGGCAATAGCCTTTCCGACGTCGCCAGGCTCGATACCATGGTCACCGTCGTCGATGCCGCCAATCTGCTGGCCGATTACGGCTCGACCGATTTCCTCGCCGATCGCGGCGAGACTGCGGGGGACGGTGATAACAGGACCATCGTCGATCTCCTCGTCGAGCAGATCGAATTCGCCGATGTCGTCGTCCTCAACAAGATGGGCGCGGCAAGCCCTGAGCAGCAGGACTCCGCCCGCAAGATCATCGTTGGCCTCAACCCCGACGCACGCCTGATCGAGACCGATTTCGGCAAGGTGGAGCCGGCGGAGGTGCTCGGCACCGGCCGCTTCGACATTGACCGCGCCGAGACGCATCCGCTCTGGTACAAGGAGTTGCACGGTTTCAAGGACCATGTTCCGGAGACGGAGGAATACGGCATACGCTCCTTCGTCTATCGCGCGAAGAAACCGTTCGATCCCATGAAATTCCAGGAGTTTCTCAATCGCTCGTGGCCGGGCGTCGTGCGCGCTAAGGGGTTCTTCTGGCTTGCGACCCGCCCGCATTATGTCGGCGAAATGAGCCAGGCGGGCGCGCTGGTGCGTACCGCTAAGATGGGCCTCTGGTGGGCAGCCGTCCCGCAGGAACAATGGCCGACCGATCCCGCCTTCAAGCGCGCAATCGCCCCCTATCTCGACCCGACCTGGGGCGACCGCCGCCAGGAACTGGTTTTCATCGGTGCCGATCCAATGGATCAGCAGAAGATCACCGCTGAACTGGATGCCTGTCTCATCGAAGGGAAGACTTTCACGCCAGAGCGCTGGAAGAAGCTGCCGGACCCATTTGCGAGCTGGAACAGACCAGCCGCATGAGCGAACCGAAAGCCATTAGCTTCCGCTGCTTCTGCTTTGAATGCGAAGCGGAAGACGGCGAGAAAAAACCAGCAAAAGCAATTCCGAAAGCCGCTTCACCGGCTTTCGATCAAGAAGAAGAAAATTTCGACAAACCGGCGGCCCGCAAATTTGCGGGCACGCTTGAACGTTTGTTGTTCGGAGCCCGAAACGGCGTGATCAGGCCACCAGCATGCTGGCAGGAACGACACTGACTTCATGCACAACCAGCAACGCACCAATCACCTCGCCTCTGGGCTTGGTGGCCCGCAGCGGCGTCATGCGGCAATGCAGGGTCTTTCCGGCATCCGTCGGATGCTGCGCCGGATAGAGGCAATCGACCGTCTCACCGAGAAAGCAGGCATCGAGCTTGTTCTTGAAGCTGCTCTCGAAGCATTCGGAGCCGATGAACTCGGCAAGGTGCCGCCCGACCAGCTCGATCGGCTTCGACTTCAGGAATTCGGAATTGGCCGCATTGCTATAGAGATAACGGTAATCGCGCGTGATCACGGCGACCCGATCCGGCAGGCTGTCGAGAATGACGTCGTTCAGAACGTTGTCCTCGTCGAAACCGGAGACCTCGCTCTCATGCTCGTCTCTCTCCGTGGAGAACGCCATCAGCACTTCCGCCGCAGCATCGCTGGCGCCGCCAAAATAGCGATCAATCAGCAACGACAACGACGCGGAATTGCGCAACACACGCGAACGGTCATCCGATTCCTCGCGAATGAGATTGCTCATGAATTGGAGCTGCATGTACATTTCAAGAAGACTGTTGGCCTTGTAGGCCATAATAGCCGCGATCAGCGGTTCCAATTCGCGATCCAGAGAACTAACCAGTTCGTCATCACCCAGCTTGACCGCACGTTGAATCTGGGCGCATTTCGTGGAGAAGGCATGAAAGAGTGCCAGCAAATTGCCCTCCTGCCCTTGCCCATAAACAACTATCGGGCCTCATTCCCAACGCTATCATGACCAAGGATTTTCAGCTTGGTGTCCGCAATCTCACCAAACTTTCTGAAAATTGAAATAACATGACTTACCCTCACGTTCAATCCTGTGATGAATGGAAGTTCTCGGAAAAGGCGAATTTTTCGAAAGCAAGGGCTTACCCAAGGTCAAGTATGCGACCTATTGGGGTTAAAACTGGTTCATTTCGACACAAACCACCCCGTTTTCGGTAATATTTTAGAAAACAGTCTTCTTGATATTCCAGCGGTCGTGATACCAAAGCCACTGTTCGGGATACTCCCTCACCCAGCTCTCGACCTTGTCGTTCAGCAGTTGCGCGGTAGCCGGCAAGTCCAGGTTTCCCCGCTCGTCGCGGGGCATTTCCAGCTTCGGTTCGATCTCCAAACGATAGCGATTGCCCGGCAAACGTATGCATCTGGCCGGATAGACCTCGCAATTGAACTGCCGCACCAGCTTCGGCAGCAGCGGATTGGTCTTCACATCGCGACCGAAGAATAGCGTCTTCAGCCCCTTGCGGAACTTCTGGTCGACCAGCACACCGACCCCGCCGCCATTCTCAAGTTGCCGAGCTAGCGTGAAGGACGATCCCGCATGCGAAGGCACGAGACTGCCCATGCGCTTGGCGCGAAAATCGAAGACTTTCTGTGCCACATAGGGATTATTGGGCGGACGAAAGAGCACGGTGACCTTCAGTCCGAAGGCCGCGCCAGCGACCGGCAGCAACTCGAAGTTGCCCGTATGCCCGGTAAAGACGATGAATGGCCGCGGGTTCTCCCGCAAGTCGAGAAAGATCGGAATGCCGGAGACCTCGATACGGCCCGGTTCATCACGAGACGGATCAAAATCGAAGAGCCGGTCGAGGAAAACATACTCCGCCGCCAGCCGCCCCATATTACCCCAGCTCGCCAGTGCGATCTCAGCGATCTCCGTCTCGCTCTTCTCAGGAAAAGCGTTACGCAGATTGGTCAGCATCAGCTGGTGCCGACGCATGCGCGGCCCGATTTTCCGCGTCAGCCAGTCGGCGAAATTGATGCCGCCATCGGCCGGAAAGAGCTTCAGGAAGTTCAGGAACCCGAAGATGACCTGCGCCACCAGCCATTGCTGGAAGTTCCTGAGCGCAATGACGATCCGGGTGATGACGAGCTTCACGCCGGTCAATCCATCTTGAGGATGATCTTGCCGAAGATCTGGCGCGATTCCATCCGCTCCAGCGCCCGGTCGATATCGCTGAAGCTCACTTCAGTGTCGATCACCGGATGCACCAGCCCGCGCGCCATCTTCTGCATGGCATTCGCCATGTTCTCCATGCGGCAACCGAAGGAGCCGAGCAGTTTCAGCTGCTGCTGGAAGAGCATCATCAGGTTCATCTCGGTGGAGACACCCGAGGTCGAGCCGCAGGTGACGAGACGACCGCCGCGCTTCATGCAGAGCATGGAACCGGCCCAGGTATCCTTGCCGACATGTTCGAAGACGACGTCGACGCCCTTCTTCTTGGTCAGCTTGCGCACCACGCCCTCAAAACGGTCGGTGCGGTAGTTGATGACGTGATCGGCGCCCAGCGCCTTGGCCTTCTCGATCTTGTCGTCGGACCCAACGGTGGTGATGACGGTGCAGCCGATCTTCTTGGCAAGCTGGATCGCCGCCGTGCCGATGCCCGAACCGCCGGCATGAACGAGGATCGTCTCGCCCGGCTCCAGCTTGGCATTGTCGAACAGCATGTGCTCGACCGTGCCGAAGGTGACGGGCGCCAGCGCCGCGCCGATCGCATCGACACCGGGAGGAGCCGGAACCAGCAGGCGCGCCGGCAGATTGACCTTTTCCTGGGCGAAGCCGTCAAGATGGAAGCCATGCACGCCGCCAACATGTTCGCAGAGATTGTCGCGACCCTCGCGGCAATGACGGCAGAGGCCGCAGGTGCGCGCGCCATAGATCGACACAAGCTGGCCCGGCAGCACATTGGCAACGCCCGGCCCGATCGCTTCGACGACACCGGACGCTTCCGCGCCGATCACCAGCGGCATCTTGCGCTTGGCGAATGCCATGCCGCGCCAGCCCCAGACGTCGATATGATTGAGGGCGACCGCCTTGACACGCAGGGTCACCTCGCCCGCGCCTGGAGCCTCTGGCTCCGGCAGATCGGTGATCTCAAGTTTGCGGTCGTCGATCAGTTGCAAAGCACGCATGGCAAAATCCCTCGCCCCTTGGGCGCAGTTATGTCTTGTTCTTCAAAAGTCCGATTAAGCCGGTTCGAGCGCCATGACAAGGCTGGCGTTCTGTCCGCCGAATCCGAAGGAGTTCGAAAGGATGGCGCTGACCTGCTTTTCACGCTTCTGGTTCGGCACGACGTCAAGAATGATCGTCGGATCGGGGTTGTTATAGTTGATGGTGGGCGGCAGCGTGCCGGTCAGCATCGTCTGCAGCGAGAACACCGCTTCAACCGCACCGGCGGCCGTCAACGTATGGCCGATCATCGACTTGTTCGACGAAACCGGGATGGTTGGCAGCCGTTCGTCGAAGACGGCGGACATGGCACCATATTCCATCTTGTCGTTTTCCGGCGTCGATGTGCCATGGGCATTGATATAGCCGATATCTGTCTCGGCCATGCCGGCATCGGCAAGAGCTGCACGGATCGTCGCGATCGCCGGGCCGCCATCGGGCGACGAGCGGGTGCGATGGAAGGAATCGGCCTTGTCGCCGGCGCCCTTCATGATGCCGAGGATCTTTGCGCCACGGGCAACCGCCGATTCCAGCGATTCCAGCACCAGTGTCGCCGCACCCTCGGCGATAACGAAGCCGTCGCGATCCTTGCTGAAAGGCTTGGATGCCTTGGTCGGCGGGTCGTTCTGGGTGGAAAGAGCCGACAGCAGGGAGAAACGGATCAGCGCTTCAGCGCTAAGCGAGCCATCGGTCGCGACCGTCAGTGCCCGCGTCGTGCGACCCTGGCGGATTGCCTCGATGCCGAGCTGGATCGCGGTGACACCCGATGCACAAGCCGTGGACAGGGTTACCGGCAGGCCGCGGGTGCCAAAACGATCGGCAAGACGCTCCGAAATAGCGCCGAACAGCGCCGCCTCATGGAAGGTCGGATCGGGACGCTGACGCATCGCGGCGAGGAAACGATCATAGGCGTCGCCCGGATGATCAGCTGGCGGCGAACGGTCGGCAAGGGCGAAACGCGCGCTCCATTCCGGCTCGATCGGCGGCGCGGCCAGGAACAGCGGCGCATTGAAATCACCGGAAAGCCCAGCCTGCGCAAGCGCCTCGATCGTCGTCTCGCGCGCAAAGGCGTAGGAGCGCTCGACAGCGTTCGGCGCCGGAATATCGATGAAATCCACCGTGCCGGCAATGCGCGTCGAAAGCCCATCGGTCGGAAAGCGGGTGATGCCGTGAATACCCGACGTACCGGAGGAAAGCGCATTCCAATTGTCCTGCAATCCCTGGCCGAGCGAGGTGATGATGCCCATGCCGGTAACAGCGACGATGGGGCGGCCGAGATGATCCTTATAGGCGGATGCGGTCATGATGCTAACTCCTCACGCTTCGGCGGACAGGACGGCGATGCCTTCGCCGCGCGCGTGGCCAACGGTCGTCACGACTGCCTTCGTCGCGCCGGTCTTCATCGGCTTTTCATGTGCGGCGTCGAAAGCCGGCACCTTGGCCTTGTTGGCGACCGCGAGCGCCGCAAAAGCGATCCCGAGCGGAAACTGGCTTTCGAGCCCGTGGCCGGAAACCCCGGCATACCCTCGAATGGCCGATGCTGGGAGCTGCGCTTCCAGCACGGTCTTTTCGCGCGTTGCCAGATCGGCAATCGCCGTCGTGCCGCAGAAGACGAGCGTGTCGTCGCCTTGTACGTCCTTGGCGGGCGCGAGCAGGCGTTCCAGCCGCGCCTCGAACTTGCCACCGTCGCGGCTGCCGCGATCGCCTTCGATCGCGTCAATCGTCGCGTAAATGCGCGCGCCGCGCGCTTCCGCGTGGGCGCGGGATTCCAGCACCAGGAAAGCACCAAGCGAACCCATGATCATGCCGCCGCCGTTTTCCGGCTTGCGGGACCAGAGCGGGTGCCATTCGCCGATCGCATGCGCGTTCACCGATTCGAACAGCAGCATCATGTCCTGCCGCTCAGCCGAAAACGCGCCGCCGACCAATGCATGGCTCGATTCGCCCGACTTGATGCGATGGAAAGCGGTCTCAACCGCTGAGATACCGGCTGCCTCTTCGCCCATGAAGGTGCGCGACGAGCCCGTCACCTTATGGACGATAGAAATATTGCCGGCCAATAGATTAGAGAGCTGTGCCAGGAACAGCGTCGGACGCAGTTCAGTCGTCAGCTTCTCGTTCAGCAGCAATTCGCGGTCGTTGCGCTTCAGACCCTCGTCGACGATCAGCGTATCGACATTGAGGTCGCGCTCGCCACCACCGGCCGCAACAATCATATCCATGCTGCCGCAGGCCTCGAGATCGTCCTTCAAGCCGGCATCGTCCAGCGCCAAGCCGGCGGTGAAGACGCCGATGCGCTGCCAGTTTTCCATCTGCCGCTGATCGCCGCGCTTCTGGATCTGCTGCGACCAGTCGATCTCCGGCAGCGGATGCACGGGATAGGGTTTGAATTTCTCGGTTTCGACGATGGTCGTCGGCGTCTTGTCTGCAGTCAGCAGAGCGACATGCGCTTCCTTGCCAACACCCTGACAGGTGACAATGCCGACACCCGTGATCACCACATCATTCTGAGCCTTGCTCATTCATCAATCCTCTAAGAATGCGGCGCCATCTAAGCCGGAAGCGTCAGCCATTGGCGGCGATGGCGTCGAGAAGCCCGACCTCGCCTGCCCGCTTGCGCACGATGTCGGCGAGCGGCACTTCATTAAACGGCATGGTGCGCAGCTTCAACTGCGCATCGCAGATCTTCTTGCCGGCTATGGTGATCCGCGCCTTTGTCACCGCAAAGCCCGAGCCGTCATGCTCCAGTTCCGCCTCGATGTCGAGCTCCGCCTCGGGCTCGACGAAGGTCCGCATCTTGGCGCCATCGACCGACATCAGAAACGGCATGGAGGCGAAGTTGGTCGCCGCCAGCACCAACATGCCGGACGCCTGAGCCATGGTTTCGATCAGGAGAACGCCGGGAACGAGCGGCATGCCGGGAAAATGACCTTCGAAAACAGGGCTCTTGGCCGGCACGACCGAATGCGCCTTCAACAGGCCCTTGGACAGATCGACGGACACAACCCGATCGATCATCTGGAAATATTCCAGCAGCATCAACGCCTCCGACCCTGCCCCGCTGACCTCTGATGGTCCGGGCAGGATACGATAGTTAAGAATGAAACCGCCCGGCCGCTATAGTCAGGAGCGGCTGGGCGGCTAAAATGCAAAGACGTTGCTCAGCCCTTGGCGGCGCGCAATTCGTCGATCTTGGCACAGAGATTCTTGAGGACGAAATATTCCTCGGTCGAAGCCTTGCCGTCGTTGACTTCCTGCGTCCACTGTTCCAGCGGAATCTTGATGCCGAATTCCTTGTCGATAGCGAAGACGATGTCGAGGAAATCCAGGCTATCGATGCCAAGGTCGTCGATCGTATGGCTCTCCGGGGTGATCGTTTCACGATCGATTTCGCTTGTCTCAGCGATGATGTCGGCAACTTTGTCGAATGTAGCAGTCACGCCCATACCTCATGAAATAATAATTCAATCCCCCTCATAGGGAAATCCATTCCAAAAGCCAATGGTCTCCGCTCGAAACCCCGGCAATTTGGCAAAGCACTGTTGCGCAAACAGCAAAGACGCTTCTGGCCTTGGATAGCGGCGGGCATGCGAGCAAGATGCGGCAGCATTGCGGCTAACCGTAATGGTTTGCAAATGAAGCCGATCAGTCGCTGATGACAATGCGGGTGTTCTTGAGCCCCGCTTCCGATGTCATCGAGAAGAAGGTCGCGGCGTTTCGCGGCTCCAGCCGCACGCAGCCATGTGACGCCGGCCGGCCAAGACGCTTCAGCTCGTAGGTGCCGTGCACCGCATAGCCGCCATTGAAGAATACCGCGTAAGGCATCGGCGCATCATCATATTTCTTGGAGCGGTGATCGCGCGACAGCCATTTCGCCGTATAGGAACCGGTCGGCGTCACATAACCCTTGCGCGCCGTAGATACTTTCCAACGATACTTGAGGACGCCGTCCTCGGAAACGGTCATCGTCTGTGAGCGAAGATCAATCTTGGCAAGAACAGTTCCGGCCTGCGCCGAAGCGACATGAAACTGCAGGAATAGACATGCGGTAGCAGCTGCCAGTATCCGTTTCATCTTGTCCCCTTCCATCGTTTGCTTCTCTTTGAAACAATTCCGATGAAGGAAACCACTATCATACATCAGATTATGCTAAATTAATACATATGGTATGCGATTCATTAACGCAGACCGACGGATCAAAGCAGCAGCAGGAAGGCTAGGAAAGCAAGGAATGTCAGCATCGAGCAGGCGGAATAGAAGATCGAGATGCCCGTCTCGACATCGCTGACGGTGGCCGTATCCCGACCGGAACCGTTGATCATCGGTTCGCTCACGACTTCGCCGCCATAGACGCGCGGCCCGGCGAGCTGGATATCCAGGGCGCCGGCCATCGCCGCTTCCGGCCTGCCGGAATTCGGCGAGCGATGCAGCCCGCCATCGCGGACCGCGACGCGGATCGTGTTGCCGAGGGCCGAAATCCCCTTCTTGGCGAGCGCACCGGCGGCAATCAGCAGGATCGACAGCCGCGCAGCCGGCCAATTGGCGACATCGTCCAGCCGCGCTGAAGCCCAGCCGAAATCGATATAAGTCTCGGATTTATGGCCAATCATCGAATCGGCGGTGTTCAGCATCTTGTAGATGAACAGGCCCGGCAGACCGAAAACGCCATACCAGAGCGCCGGCGCAACGACGCCATCGGAAAAATTCTCGGCTAGGCTTTCAATCGCGGCGCGGCAGATCCCAGGTTCGTCCAGTGTTTCCGGGTCACGGCCGACGATGCGCGACACGGCGCGGCGTCCGCCTTCCAGTCCCTCGCTGCGCAACGCGCTCGACACCTCGCCGACATGATCGGCCAGGCTCTTCTGCGCCAGAAATATCGCCACCAGCCCCGCCTCGACCAGAATGCCGAACCAGCCGAAGAACGCGAGCAGTCCATGAACGGCCCAGCCGGCAACGGCCGCGCCGAAGAGCAGCGCGGCAATCGACATCACACCATTGCGGCGACGCGTCAGATCCGGCAGGTGCGCGGCATTGAAATGGCGATCGAAAAAGGAAATTGCCTTGCCGAACAGCACGACCGGATGCGGCAGGCGCTGCCAGAGCCAGGCGGGATCACCAATGATCCGGTCCAGCAGCAATGCCAGAATGAGGATGAGCAAATGTTCGTCGATGATCATATCGAATAATTCTCCAGCACCCCGGCCAGCCTGCGATCGCCTTCCTCGTCCGGAGCAAGGCCGAAGCGCAGCCAATTCGGCGCATAATCGAACTTACGGACAAGAATATGATGATGGCAGAGATACGAATAAATGTCGCTTGCCCGCTCATCGGCAACCAGAGCAAACAGCCCGGTGCCGCCGACTATATTGAGTTTGGCGCTGTGAAGAGCGGCGTCCAGCGCTGCGCGCCGGTCGAGAATGCGATTGCGGATAGCGGCGGTATCGCCGTCCATCAGGCAAGCAGCCAGTGAAAGCGCCGGCCCGGAAACCGCCCAGGGGCCAAGCCAATCCTCGAAACGCGCAAGGATCGAGGCTCCAGCGATGACAAAACCGAGGCGCAGGCCAGCGAGACCGAAGAATTTACCGAAGGAACGGAAGATAATGAGGTTCGGCATGGAGGAGGCATGAGGCGCAAGGCTTGTCTCCGGCTCCATATCCCCGAATGCCTCATCGACCACCAATATACCGCCGCGCTCTTGCAGCCGATCATGCAATTCCCGTAGCCGCTCGACGGGCAGCATCCGGCCATCCGGATTATTGGGATTGACGACGACGACAAGGCTCTGCTCGGGGGACAGATCGCCAGTCCCGGCAATCTCACGAGCAGGCAATCCGGCCAGTTTAAAGGCTCGGGCATATTCCCCATAGGTCGGCGACAGGATCGCGACGCTGCCGACCGGTGCCAGTCGCGGCAAAAGCTGGATGACCGATTGCGTGCCTGGAACCGGCAGCGGCAGAATGTCGCCGCTGCGATAATAGCCCCTCGCCGCCTCCCGCGCCCGCTCCACCAGATATTGATCCGGCAGCCTATGCCAGGCGGAAACGGGTATGTCGGTCAATGGGACGGGATTGGGATTGATCCCGGTCGACAGATCGAGCCAGTCTGCCGGTCGTCCGCCGTAAAGACGCGCCGCGGCGGTGATGCCGCCGCCATGTACGATCCTGCCCGTCACGCGACGTCACCGACAAGGTCGATCAGATGCATATAGGACCCGGCGACATTGCCGCGCTGCAGACCCGCCGCGCCCAGGTCAGCGCCAAGTGCATCCGCGACCGCGAAGAGCCGATCCGCCTCACCTTCCGAGATGATGGTCGAATAGTGAAACTCATGCGCCGTCATCGGCCGCTCGAAGAAAGACCCTGCCAGCGGTGTCACGCGCCGGTAGCCGAGATGGCGTTGACGCTTCTCATAGCTGGTGACGACCGGCAACAGGCCAAGCATTGCATGGCGCATGCCGGCGGCATCCACCAATCCATCGCCAAGCACCATATAGCCGCCGCACTCGCCATAGATCCGCACGCCTCGCGACGCCGCAGCCTTTATCCCTTCATGGAATTGCGTTGCAGCCCCGAGCTTGCCCGCATGCAGCTCGGGATAACCGCCCGGCAGATAGATGGCGTCCGCATCCGCCGCCGGAGCCTCGTCAGCCAGTGGCGAGAAAAATGAAATCTCCGCCCCGCGCCGGCGCCAGCCGAGGAGCATATGCTCGTAGCAGAAGGCGAAGGCGATATCGCGGGCGACAGCGATCCGCTGACCGAAGGGCATAAGCCGCGCAACGTTGGCCGCCGATGGCCGGACGACATTCTGTTGCGCGGCGCGCAGCAGCAATCCGAAATCACACGCCTTGGTGAGTGTTTCCGCCGCGTGTTCGATAAACTCTTCCAGCCCTGCATGTTCGCCAGCCTGCACCAGCCCCAAATGCCGCTCCGGCAATGTCAGCCCCTTGTCGGCGCGAATGACGGCGGCGACAGGAATGCGAACCGCTTCCAGCGCCCGGCGCAGCATCGTTTCATGCCGGTCGCTGCCGACCCGGTTGAGGATGACGCCGGCGATGCGGATATCGGTGCGGAAATTGGCAAAGCCGCTGACGAGAGCGGCGACGGACTGCGACATGCGCGAGGCATCGACCACCAGCACGACGGAAAGCCCCAGGAAAGCGGCAAGATCGGCCGGCGTGCCAGAGCCATCCGCCGCGCCGTCGAACAGCCCCATCATGGCTTCGATGACCAGCATCCGGTCGCCGGCACGATGCAGCGCCGAATTGGCGGAGATCAGCTCATGGCGCATGGCCCAGGGATCGAAATTGAGGCAGGGCGAGCCGCCCGCCGCCGCAAGAAAGGCGGGATCGATATAATCGGGACCGGCTTTACCCGGTGCAACCGCAATCCCCCTTTTCCGCAGCGCCCTGAGCAGGCCGAGCGTGATCGTGGTCTTGCCCGAGCCCGAGGCTGGAGCTGCAATCAGCAGGCCGCTCATGCTGGCACCTTGCGACCGCCACCCGCCCGCATCTCCGTTGCCGGAACGAGCTTGCGACCGGACAAAGCCCCCAGCCAGTCGAGGGACGATCGCAGCCGCACGACATCGCCGACCACGACGATCGCCGGCGGCTCCAGGCCGGAGGCGATGACATCGGCCTCCGCACGCCCAAGCGTGGTCTCCAGCACCTGCTGTGCCGGCGTGGCGGCATTGCAGACGAAGGCGACCGGCTCGTCGGCAGAACGGCCGGCGGCGATGAGATTGGCGCTGATCTGGGCAATATGCTTCATTGCCATATACATGACGATAACGGGCGACCCCTTGCCGATCGCCTCCCAATTGATCGCATCCGGCACGAGGCCTGAGGAATCATGACCTGTGAGGAAAGTGACGGCGTGATTGACGTCGCGATGCGTGACGGGAATGCCGGCATAGGCGAGACCACCGATCCCAGCGGTAATGCCCGGCACAATGCGGAACGGAATGCCGTGCTCCACGAGCATCAACGCCTCTTCGCCGCCGCGCCCGAAGACGAAGGGATCGCCGCCCTTCAGCCGTAGCACCCGCTTTCCGGCCCGCGCCAGCTCGACCAGACGCAGCGAAATGTCCCGTTGCTTGGCGGACGGCTTGCCGCCGCGCTTGCCGGCATATTCGAGTGCGGCGCCAGGGCGCGCGAGCTTCAGGCAATCTTCGTTGACGAGCGCATCGTGCACAATAATGTCCGCCTCCGCCAATCCCTTGGCCGCCAGCAAGGTCAGCAGCCCGGGATCGCCCGGCCCGGCGCCAACGAGCCAAACGGAGCCCGGCTCCAGCGCCGGCAGATTGGAAAATGCGGTATCGTTCATCCCATCTGTCCTATGCCCGGATGGCAAAAATTGCAATCTTGAGAATGGGATAAGAGGGCAGCGGTCGAACTCCCGATTCCTCGATGAAGGATAGATCAGATCGGATCCGGACGGCAGCAATAGTGCGCTATTCGTTTTCCCGACGACGATAAGAGCAAGCCCGATTCAACGCTTTAAGCGCTTGAATCGAATTGCGACAGAGCGACTGCAATTACTTGATAATATTATAGAATAAGAAAATCATAGAGCAAAATTCCATGGAGGGGACAGCATCGCCGCCCCCTCCAAGACTGACTTTAGTGGCTCACTTGCCGAGAATCACATCACGGATCAGATCGATCGTCGCCTCAGAACGGATACCGGTGCAGACGATCTGGCTCGGCAAGTCGTCCCATTCGTTCGGCGGAAAGTGCCGGCCGTTCGGCTTGACGATCGTCTGGCCGTCGGCAATGCCGCCGCAGACGACGCGCACCGCACCCTCGATCGCATCAAACAGCTCCGGCGCCACGACATAGACGCAGGCGCAGCTATCATGCACCATCATACCGTCATCGACGATATGGCCGTAGAAATCGATATAGGATTGCGACAGGTCGGACAGAAGCTGCACGGACGGCCCGCCGACTTTCGCCATATCGGCGAGATAGGTCCGGCTCATCGTCGTGACCGCGGTCACGTCGAGACCGATGACTACGACCTTCCACGATGCGGTCATAACGGCATCTGCCGCTTCGGGGTCGCCATGAATATTGGCTTCCGCCACCGGCGTAACATTGCCCGGAACGTAGAAATTGCCGCCCATGATGACGACATCCTTGACCAGCTTGGCGATCTCCGGATCGTGCTTCAGCGCCAGCGCCAGATTGGTCATGCGGCCGACGGCCACCAGCCGCACCTCGCCCGGATTGGCGCGGACGGTATCGATGATGAATTGATAGGCCGGACGCGGATCGGTAGGCAGATCGATCGTTGCCGGCACCTCGATATCGCCGAGACCGTTATGGCCGTGTACGAAGGTCGGCCACGGCCGCTCCTGCCGCGAGGGATCGAACGTGACGCTGGCGCCGCGGGCAACGGGACAAGGAATGTTCCACTCGCGCTTCAGGAACAGCGCATTGCGCGTAGTCGTATCGACGGAAGCATTGCCGAATACGGTGGTGACGCCGAGAAGATCGATATCCGGATGACGATGCAGAAAGAGAAGCGCCATGGCGTCATCGACGCCAGGGTCCGTATCGTAAATTACCTTATGCATGATATTTCCTTCTTAACATTCTGATAAAATATAAGATTCTCCCAAAATGGCGCTGCAATTTCGGAGATCATGTTTCGGGATTGCCGGGACACGCGAGAACCGCGATCGGCGAGATACCTCACCATACCCACAGCGGCCATTTCTGCAATATCGGAAGCGAGCTCACGCAAATTCGTCACAAATTGCGACGAAACGATGCCAAAAGACCGGTGTTCAGCCGATTTTCGCAATGGCGGCCGTGGCAAAGGCGGATTTGATTTTCGGAACGACAAGCTCAGCATCCGGTCCAGCCGCAGCCAATGCCGCAGCCTCGGCGACACCATGGCAACCGACATGGGCAAAAACGAGATCGGACGGATTCTTCAAACGCGGCGTCTCCCTCTCCAGCGCGGCAACGTTGAAACACCGAAGTGGGAGGCGGAAATGCGTGGCCACCTCCAGCATCGCCGGCTCGTTCATTCGCGTATCGATCGAGACCACCGCAAGGAGCTGATCGGCTCCTATCCCGGCCTCTTGCATGGCCCGTTCGGCAAGCAAACGCACATCATTCCAATCCGTGCCGCGCTCACAACCCAAGCCAAGGAGATAGCGGCGCGTAGAATTGGAATAGGTCGTCATAGTCACTCCTCGGCGGCGGTGGTTATGGTCAAACACATCTACCCAGCCATCCCTTGCCCGTCAATTTCGCGCAATGTGTCCCATCGGCAATTGCCTTGGCACAACAGGAATGCAAGAAGGCGCCTCGATTTCATGCCGCCGAGTTCCCGCCTTGCCAGACATTACCCTTCATCTGCTGCTTCTGCTCTTTGCCGCCGCATTCTTCGCCGGATTTGTCGATTCGATCGCCGGCGGCGGCGGGTTGGTTACTGTGCCCGCCATGCTGCTTGCCGGCATTCCGCCGCTGCAGACACTTGGCACCAACAAGGTGCAATCGATCTGCGGCGCAGCCTCCGCGACCATCGCCTATGCGCGCCAGGGCCATGTGCAGCTTCGCGAGCAATTGCCGATGGCATTGATGGCCGTGATCGGAGGCATGCTGGGCGCGGCACTGGCAACGATCATGCCCGGCAATGTCCTCCGCATCATCCTGCCCTTCCTGCTGATAGCGATCGCCCTCTATTTCGCCTTCAAGCCCAATCTCAACGATGTCGAAAAACACCGCCGCATGAGCGCCGGCCTCTTCGGCATCACCTTGGTGCCGCTGATCGGCTTCTACGACGGCGCCTTCGGTCCCGGCACAGGCTCGTTCCTGATGCTCGCCTTCGTCACGCTCGCCGGCTTCGGCCTGCTGAAGGCGACCGCACATACCAAGCTGCTGAATTTCGGCTCGAATCTCGGCGGCCTGATCGTCTTCATCTTCTCGGGCGCCATCCTCTGGAAGGTCGGTTTGGTGATGGGCTTAGGCCAGTTCCTCGGGGCGCAAGTCGGCTCGCGGCTCGCCATGCGTATCGGCGCGCGGCTGATCAAGCCGCTGCTGGTCATTGTCTGCATCGCCTTCGCCATCAAGCTGCTGGCCGATCCCGCCAACCCCGTCCGGGTCTGGCTGGGATTTTGATATCGGGCAGCTTTGATTACCTGAGGCGTAATTGATACTGTTTAAGGGCTCGCCGATGATCGCCCTGCCTGAACGGTTCAGGCGATCCAAAGGAGACAACCCGATGACCGATGCGAAAACCATTGCCGAACGCTATATCGCCGTCTGGAACGAAACCGATGCCGAGCGCCGACGCGCGCTCATCACCGAAGCATGGACGGAATCCTGCAGCTATATCGACCCGTTGATGCGCGGCGAGGGCCGCGAGCAGATCGATGCCCTGGTCGCCGCCGTGCAGGACCGCTTCCCCGATTTCCGCTTCAAACTCTCCGGTTCCGCCGATCGCCACGGCGACAATATCCGCTTCTCCTGGGATCTCGGCCCGGAAGGTAGCGAACCGCTGGTCAAAGGCACCGATTTCGCCATTCTCGATGGCGAACGGCTGAAAGCCGTTCATGGTTTCATCGACCAGATGCCGGCAGCCGCATGATGATGCCCGCCCGCTCTCTCGGCGATTACCTGCGCGAATGGCGGCAGCGCCGCCGTTTGAGCCAGCTCGAATTCGCCCTTGAAGCAGAGATATCGCAACGGCATCTCAGCTTCATCGAGAGCGGGCGCGCGCTTCCGAGCCGCGATATGCTGATGCATCTCGCAGAGCGGCTGGACGTGCCGCTTAGAGATCGCAATCCGATGTTGCTGGCCGCCGGCTTCGCGCCGGTCTTTCCGGAACGCTCGCTGGACGACCCGGCACTTGCCCCGGCACGCCGGGCTATCGACCTCGTTCTGAAGGGCCACGAACCCTTTCCGGCATTGGCGATCGACCGGCATTGGACGCTGATCGCCGCAAACGCCGCGGTCGCACCCCTGCTCTCCGACGTCGTCGACGCCACACTGCTCAAACCACCGGTGAACGTGTTGAGGCTGAGCCTGCATCCGCGCGGCCTCGCGCCTCACATCCTAAACCTCCCGGAATGGCGCGCCCATCTGCTCGAACGCCTGCGCCAGCAGATCACTGCCACCGGCGATCTCATCCTCACGGCATTGCTGAAAGAACTTGCAGCCTATCCCGCTCCGCCGGCACCAAGGCCAAATCCATACGACCGGGATTATGCCGGTATTGCCGTCCCTCTCGAACTCGTCACCAAAGCCGGGCGCCTCTCCTTGATCTCGACCACCACCGTCTTCGGCACCCCTGTCGACGTCACCCTGTCGGAACTGGCAATAGAATCCTTCTTTCCTGCGGATCAGCAGACGGCTGATCTGTTGAGGGCGACGATGTCAGTCGGCTGAAGCGCGTCACTCCTCCAATCAGAACTCGACGCCCGGCTGTCCCTTGATGCCGGAGCGGAAGGGATGTTTGATCAGCTCCATTTCAGTGACGAGATCGGCGATCTCGATCAGCTCTTCCTTGGCGTTGCGGCCGGTGAGCACAACATGCGTCATGTGCGGCTTTTCGCCCTTCAGGAATTCCACCACCTCGTTGATATCGAGATAATCATAGCGCAGCGCGATGTTGATCTCGTCGAGCAGCACCATCGAGTTGCGCTCGTCGCGGATCAGCTCCTTGGCCTTTTCCCAGGCCGCCGTCGCCGCAGCCACGTCGCGAGCGCGGTCCTGCGTTTCCCAGGTGAAGCCCTCACCCATCGTGTGGAACTGGCAGATGTCGGAGAAATGCGTCTCGATCAGATCCCGCTCGCCCGTCCACATCGCGCCCTTGATGAACTGCACCACCGCGCATGGCTTCTTGTGGGCGATATGGCGAAAGATCATGCCGAAGGCGGAGGATGATTTGCCCTTGCCCTTGCCGGTGTGGACGATGATCAGACCCTTCTCGTCGGTCTTCGTTGCCATGATCTTGTCGCGCGCGGCTTTCTTCTTGGCCATCTTGTCGGAATGGCGGGCGTCGTCGTTTTTCGGTGCGTCAGTGCCGGTTTCGGCTATGTCTTCACTCATTTTTCTCTCCCTGAAATGATGGATTTCTGCGCCAGCGGTCCGCCTCGCCAGAGGTAAAGCGCCACCAGCGGCATCTTCTCGGTCCGCATCGCATGGCGGATGTCCGAGGGATGATGAATGATCTCGCCGGACCAGCGCGGCAGGAAATGTTGGCCGTCCTTGCTCCACAGCGCCCCGTCGGTCAGCGGAATATAGATTTCCTCCGCTGTATGATGATGATCCGGATAATGGACGTCCGGCCCAAGCAGCAGAAAGCCGCCGGCCATATCATCGCCGACGAAGTGACCTCGCGTACCGAACAGCTCGACCCAGCCGTATCTCTGGAGGAAATCCGCACCGAAATCGGCAATGCTATAGGTCTGCCCCCAATGCAGAGCGCTTGCGGTGCTTGAGAGGGCGGAGAACAGATCACGCTCTGCGGCATCGGCCGGCGCGTGAAGGATATTCAGGTGGTCCAATACAGGTAGTCTATGGGCGGCAAGCAGCCGCTCATCCATCCGCCAACCGAAGCCGTCCATGAAACGCTGCAATAGGGGATCGCTCCGCGACGTCACGTAGTCATGAAAAGCCTGAAGAAGATCGCCGGCCGCACTCACGCCACGGCCTCCTTGCCTCGCACGGGGGCCTCCAGATCGAACCGGGCAGAATTGCTGCGCGGCGTCCAGAGCTGGCGGTCGATGGCTTCCAGCAGGCGCTCCTTCATTTCGCAAAGGGCGGCCGGATTCTTCTCGGCCATAAAGTCGCGCACTTTCTGATCGACCACGAAAGCCTGATAAACCGCCTCGAAATGATGATTGCGCACGGCGCCTGTCGTCGCCGCGAAGGCAAAGAGATAATCGACCGTCGCTGCGATCTCAAAGGCGCCCTTGTAACCATGGCGCATGACGCCATCGATCCATTTCGGATTGACGACACGGCCGCGCACGACACGGCCGATCTCCTCTTCCAAGGAGCGGATGACCGGCTTTTCCGGTCGGGAATGGTCGTTGTGGTAGATCGACGGGCGCGCGCCGGCGAGCTGCTCTGCCGCCGCCGCCATGCCGCCTTCGAACTGGTAGTAATCGTCACTATCGAGCAGGTCGTGTTCGCGATTGTCCTGGTTCTGAACCACCGCCTGGATCGAGCGCAGCCGCTCCTCGAACACGCCGCGCTCGGCCTTCCCGTCCTCGCCCGCCCCGTAGGCATAGCTGCCCCAGACGAGATAGGCCTCCGCCAAATCGGCGCGCCGCTCCCAGCCCTTCTCGTCGATCAGCGCTTGCAGCCCGGCGCCATAAGCACCCGGCTTGGAACCGAAGATGCGATAGCCGGCGCGCCGGCTGGCCGAATCCTGATCCAATCCCGCCGCCTCAAGCCGCGTGATCTCGCCGCGCATGCGCGCCGCAATCGGATTGTCCGCCGCATCCTCCTCCAGCGCGCCGACCGCACGGACGGCCTTGTCGAACAGTGCAATCTGCTCCGGGAAAGCATCGCGGAAGAAGCCGGAGATGCGCAGCGTAACATCGACGCGCGGGCGACGCAGCAGAGCGGGCGGGATGATCTCGTAGCCGGTCACGCGCCGCGAGGTCATGTCCCAGACCGGCTTGACGCCAATCAACGCCAACGCCTGGGCAATATCGTCGCCACCGGTACGCATATTCGACGTGCCCCAGGCCGTCAGCCCAAAGGAAACCGGCCATTCGCCATGATCCTGCACATAGCGGCGGATTAACAGCTCTGCCGACTTCCTGCCAAGCTCATAGGCCGCCGGCGTCGGCACCGCGCGGCTATCGACCGAATAGAAGTTCCGTCCTGTCGGCAACACATCCGGCCTGCCGCGCGTTGGCGCACCGGAAGGACCAGGTGGCACGAACCGACCATCCAGGCCCTTTATCAGGGCGGAGATTTCGGCATCTCCGCACGCAAGGATCGAGGGTTTCAGGCAGGTTTCGATTTCGGCGAGAACGGCGAGTGTGTGCGTCCAGTCCTCGGGGCATGCGATACCGCCAGCAACGAATTTCGCGGCCAGAAGTTCGATGCGCTCGACAGTATCGCCTTGCGTGCGCCACGGATCGTCGGAAACGCCGGAGAGAATATCGGGGCGCTGGCCAGTCCATTCGGTGGCCATATCACAATCTAAGGGATCGAACGGCGTATCCTGGCGCAACGCATCCCGCGCAATCGCCCGCTGCAAACTCTGATCGCCCCCTTCGCCCAATCCCCGCGGCACCCGCGCCAGAGCCACCGTCAAATCCGTAAGCAGCCTACCCACCGGCGAGACGCCGAAGATATGCAATCCATCCCGAATCTGCATTTCCTTGAGATCGCAGAGATAGGCGTCGAGCTTCTTTAGCGCCTCATCCTCGCCTTCTCCCTTGGAAATGCCTGCATCCTGATCGAGGCCGATATCGGCGACGAGGTCGAGGATCTGCTTGCGCAGCAGGCGAATACGGCGCGGATCGCCGCCGGAGGCCTCGTAGTATTCGTCCACCAGCGCTTCGAGATCCTTGAGCGGACCGTAGCTCTCGGCGCGAGTCAAGGGCGGCGTCAGGTGATCGATGATCACGGCGCTCGTGCGGCGCTTGGCCTGGGTGCCTTCGCCGGGATCATTGACGATGAAGGGATAGAGATGCGGCAACGGCCCGAGGATCGCCTCCGGATAGCAGACTTCCGACAGCGCCAGGGCCTTGCCCGGCAGCCATTCGAGATTGCCATGCTTGCCCATATGGATGATCGCATGCGCGCCAAAGGATTGGCGCAGGAACGCATAGAAAGCGAGATAGCCATGCGGCGGCACAAGATCCGGGGAATGATAGCTTTCCTTCGGATCGATATTATAGCCGCGCGCCGGCTGGATGCCGACCAGCACCTCGCCGAAGCGGGTGAAGGGCAGCGCGAAAACGCCGTCGCGAACATAGGGATCGCTCTCGGGATTGCCCCAACGAGCAACGATTTCATCCTGAATCTGTATCGGAAGAGACGCGAGGAAATATTTGTATTCGCTTAAAGAAAGTGTCTCGCGAATAACCTTGCCATCGTGACCGGAATTGGTCGGCCCGTCCATCAGATACCGGATCAGCGCATCGCCATCACCAGGCAGATCGGCGACCGGGTAACCCGCCGCCCTCATCGCCTTCAGCACCTCGATCGTACCCGCCGGCGTATCGAGCCCGACGCCGTTGCCAAGCCGTCCGTCCCGATTCGGATAATTGGCCATGACCAGCGCCACGCGCCGCTCCGATGGCGGCGTCCTGCGCAACCGCGCCCAATTGGCGGCAAGCCGCGCCGTATAACACATGCGGTCAACGGCCGGCTCACTGGCAACGATATTGGCCTCGACGCGCTCATCATAGCGCGCCGCCGCCTTGAACGAGACGGCGCGGGCAAGCACACGCCCATCCACCTCGGGCAGCGCGACATTCATGCCGAGATCGCGCGCCGAAAGCCCCTGTGACGAGGCATCCCAGGCCTCTCTCGATGAAGCGGAAAAGATCGCCTGCAGCACGACTGCATCGCTCGTCTCCAGCACGGTCGGCTGGCGATCGGCACCCGGCGCCGAAACCGCAAACCCGGTCGTGTTGATGACGACATCCGGCTTCAATTCGGTGAAAACGCTCTCTAGGATACCGATCGATACCGGATCTTTGAGACTATAGGCAAACACCGGCAGCGGCCGCATGCCCTCGGCGATAGCGGCTTCGATCAAGGCCTCCACAGGCTTGGTTTCACCGCTCTGGACGAGGGCGCGATAGAAGGAGATGGCAATAGTTGGGGGTTCGAGTCCCTCCGGGACCGCCAATTCGGAGATACTCTTCCACTCCTCAACCCCAATCACGCCCCTGCCCGGCCACCAGATCCCGGCCTTCATCAGCGGTGATGCCGTTGCCGGCTTCTCTGCCCCCGACAGCATCGCCTCGGCATAGCCAAGAAACGCCCGCGAATTCGCATCCCCGCCTTCGATCAGGTAGGACCACAGCGCATTGAGATCATCGAGCGCGATATTGGAAAACGGCATCAGCCCCGGATCGGACTTCGAATCCCCCGGCAGCACGGCGATCAGCGTACCGCTACGCGCAGCACAAGCATGCAGCGCCTCGAGCGCATAGTGGAAATAGCTGGCACCTCCAAGCGCCCGGACGATGATCAGCTTCGCATGCCTTGCTGTCCGCTCGACATAGGTATCGACCGACATCGGATGCTTGAGGCTCATCAGGCTGGCGAGCCGCAGCGAATAGCCAGCCTCTCCCTGCCCATGGGCGGCGGCGATTGCCGCAAGCTCGGTATCGGCCGCCGACAGGAACAGGATATCACCCGGCGACTGACCGAGATCGATCGCCTCCTCGCCGTCGCTGATCGTTCCCTTTTGCGCTAGGAGGAGATGCATGGCTCTGCCTTAGACCAAAGCCTCGATCGACTTGCGCACGATCCCTTCGTCCATCTCATGCAGCCCGATCACCACCAGCCGCGTGGCGCGCGCTTCGCCCGGCGTCCATGCGCGGTCGAAATAATGGTCGATGCGGCTGCCGACGGCCTGGATCTGCAGGCGCATCGGCTTGCCGGGCACATCGGCAAAACCCTTGAGACGCAGGACATCATGTTCGGAAATCACGCCCTTCAGCTTTTCGATGAACGAAGTGGGATCGGCGATCGGGCCGAGCTCGACGACGAAGCTGTCGAATTCGTCGTGATCGTGCGGTGCGCCGTCCTCGTGTTCCAGCTCATGATGCGATTTGCGGTTGGCGATATCGGCTTCCGTGCCGATGCCGAGGCCGAGCAGGATGGCGGCCGGGACGTCACCATTCTTCGCCTCGATGATCGTCGGCTTGCGCACGGTGCGCGACGCGACTTCGGCGCGGACGCGGCCAAGGCCGGCGACGTCGATCAGGTCGGTCTTGTTGAGAACGATCAGGTCGGCGCAGGTGAGCTGATCCTCGAACAGTTCCTCGATCGGGCTTTCGTGATCGAGCGAATCGTCCTCGACGCGACGGGCTTCGACGGCGTCGTGATCATCGGCGAAACGGCCGGCGGCGACGGCGGCGCTATCGACCACGGTGATGACGCCGTCGACGGTGACCTGGGTGCGGATATCCGGCCAGTTGAAGGCCGCGACCAGCGGCTGCGGCAGCGCCAGGCCGGATGTCTCGATGACGATATGATCGGGGCGCACGTCGCGCTCCAGAAGCTTGGTCATGGTCGGAATGAAGTCATCGGCGACAGTGCAGCAGATGCAGCCGTTGGTCAGCTCGATGATATCGTCCTCGGTGCAGTTCTCCGCGCCGCAGCCCTTCAGCACGTCGCCATCGACGCCGAGATCGCCGAATTCATTAATGATCAGGGCGATCTTCTTGCCGCCGGCGTTCTGCAACAGATTGCGGATCATCGTCGTCTTGCCGGCGCCAAGGAAGCCGGTGATGACGGTGGCGGGAATCTTTTCCTGGTTCATGCGGATTAACCCTTCATTTTCAGCGGCAGTCCCGCCGCGATAAAATAGACTTCGGCGCTTGCCGCCGCGATCATCTGGTGCAGCCGGCCGGCATGATCGCGAAACTCGCGCGCCATGCGGTTTTCCGGCACGATGCCGAGCCCGACCTCGTTGGAAACGAGAACGAGCCGCGACTTGGCCTTCGGCAGAAATTCGGTGAGAGCGGAAAACTCCGCCGCGATATTACGCTCGGCCATCATCAGGTTGGTGACCCAGAGCGTCAGGCAATCAACGAGAACGGCACGATCATCGCCGTCGATCGCCGCCAGCCGTGCCGTGAGGTCGAGTGGCTCTTCATGCGTCGTCCAGAGGTCGCCGCGATCATTGCGATGCTGTGCAATGCGATCGCGCATCTCTTCATCCCAGGCCTGCCCGGTCGCCACATAATGACGGTCAAGACCGGTATCGGAGATCAGGGATTCGGCGAATCGGGATTTGCCGGAGCGCGCGCCGCCGAAAACGAAGACAGCGCGGGATGGGGGGGATGACATTAGCTATTACCGCCCCCGCACGATCGGGCAGATCGGCACAAAGCAGCTAGGCCCGAAAAGCCGGCGCTTACGCGCGAAAAATTCGTTTGGCGCCATGACAACCTCCGTGCTGGCAACGAGACATGCGTCCCAAAATAGGCTTTGCGCCCGGTACGCATGGCAGGTCTCCTGGCTCGCGGGTAAGGTGCAGCAAGCGGAGGCGAACCGAAACCGGTCGCCCCCGCTCATGCACCAGCGGATCTTCCTCGCCTTCCCGGCAGATCATCATGAAAAAGCGGACGATTCGTAGATATTAGAGGCGTCCAGCCCTGGTTGATCATGATGCCACGCCAGTGGCTTTTTCCGGCTCTGAAGCTGTTTCCACTCGCCCGCACCATTGCGAACTGTCAGCGAAATGCCCCACAACCGAATGGAAAACCCTGACCGCTCTACAGTCGCGGGGTCGGCTGTGATGAGAACGCCCGGATTGGGTCCGTCCCTTCACATTCCCTTTTCATCCCATGCGACAGATCGCCGCTCGGGAACCATTCGTTATGCTGCAATGATTAGGCTTTCGGCCCTGGCAAGTCAATCAAGGCTGCCTATGCGACATCGGCTGTTCCAACAGCGAAAATAGCTCGGGAACCACTGATCGCGCAGTCTTTTTGCCGTAATTGTTTGATGTTAGGAGTTTATGGAAGCCAGGTATATAAACCTGAGCACGAAACTATCGTCAGTTCCCCATGTTGCAGAAATTTCAACCACGCCGTCTTGGTGTTCTCTCCGCCTTTTTCAGCGCTAGCCGGCTGAGAGCGCTTTTTCGTCGTGGCGAGCTAGGGCTCGTCATTGCCGGCGCTTTCGTCGGCGTCACCTCCGGCTGCGCCGTCACGGCGATGAGTCTCATTTCGCGCGAGCTGCACAGCCTCGTCTACGGCATCCCCGATGACGACCGGCTGAGCTCGGCCGCCATGCAGATTACCGACAAGTCGCTGCTGCTGATCGCCCCGATCGCCGGCGGCATCCTGCTCGGTTTGATGATCCTCATTATGTCACGCACCCGCAAAAAGCCGATGATCGACCCGATCGAGGCCAATGCGCTCCACGGCGGCCGCCTGTCGCTCACCGACAGCATCCTCGTCGCCGTGCAGAACCTGATCTCCAACGGTTTCGGCGCCTCTGTCGGGCTGGAGGCCGGCTATACCCAGCTCGCTGCCGGTATCGCCTCGAAATTCGGCTACAAGATGCAGTTCCGACGCGCCGATCTTCGGATGCTGGTCGGCTGCGGTGCGGCCGGCGCCATTGCCGCCGCCTTCAATGCACCGCTCACCGGCGCCTTCTATGCCTTCGAGCTGATCATCGGCACCTATTCCATCCTGACGCTGACCCCGGTCGTCGTCTCGGCGCTGATCTCGACCTTCATCGCCCGTATGCTTGCCGGCGATGATTTCGCCATCGATGTCGGCCGGTTCGGTGCCGTAGTCCCCGCCGACTATATCCCGGCCATCCTGCTCGGCGGCTTCTGCGCCGGCGTCGGCATCCTGATCATGCAGGGCGTTGCCTTCGTCGAGGAACTTGCGCGCAAGAGTTCGATTGCGCCCCCCTTTCGCCCGGCGCTCGGCGGTTTGGTCGTCGGCCTTCTGGCGCTGATCTCACCGCAGGTTCTCTCCGCCGGCCATGGCGCACTGCATCTGAACCTCGGCAGCGAAGTCACCCTATGGGGACTGGCGAGCCTCCTCCTGCTGAAGTCGCTTGCCTCCGCGGTTTCGATCGGCTCCGGCTTCAGGGGCGGCCTGTTCTTCGCCTCGCTGTTCATGGGCGCGCTGCTCGGCAAGATCTTCGCCTATTGCGCTCCCTATTTCGATCACACCACGCTGACGCCGGTCATCTACGCCGTCGTCGGTATGAGTTCGCTTGCGGTCGCCATCATCGGCGGGCCGCTAACCATGACTTTCCTGGCGCTGGAAATCACCGGCGATTTCCCGATTACGGCACTGGTGCTGGCGGCCGTCATCACCTCGTCGCTGGTGGTACGCACCACCTTCGGCTACTCCTTCGCCACATGGCGCTTCCATCTGCGCGGCGAAAGCATCCGCAGCGCCCATGACGTCGGCTGGATACGCAATTTGACGGTCGCGCGGATGATGCGCCCGGATGTACACACGGCAAAAGTCGACATGAGTATCGAGGAGTTTCGGCACGATTTTCCGATCGGCTCGGCCCAGCGCGTCATTCTGCTCGACAGGGAAGAGAAATATGCCGGCATGGTGCTGGTGCCGGACATCTATGCGAGCCCGGTCGAAAAAGACGACGAACAACACGGCCTTGCCGACTTCATCCGCCACCGCAACGACTTCCTACAGCCGCAGATGAACGCCAAGCAGGCCGCTGCTTTGTTCGACCAGACGGCAAGTGAAGCCTTGGTGGTGGTCAATGACCTCATCGAGCGCCGGGTCATCGGTCTGCTCACCGAGAGCTATACGTTGCGCCGCTACAGCGAAGAACTCGACCGCCGCCGCCGCGAGGTCTCCGGCGAGCTTTAACCCGCGAGGCTATCCAGCCAGGCCGGATCAAGCACCGCTTCCAGCTCCATCGCAATCTCGTCCAGCGCCGTCTCGACGCTGGCGCGGTAATCCATCCGCTCGCCGCTCAGACCGAAGCTTGCCAACAGCTTTGCCCGATAGGCATCGCTGCTGAAAAGCCCGTGCAGATAGGTGCCCATGATCAGGCCGTCGCCGGAGCGCGCGCCATCCGGCCGGCCGTCGATCACGGTCGAAGGCCGGTCGCAATCCTTGCCGCGCGTCACGCCGAGATGGATTTCATAGCCGAAGAGCGGCGCATCATATTCCGTGGAGAGAGCCGTGCTGTTGCGCACGGTCTTTTCTGGCGCCATCTCGGTCTCGACATCGAGCAGCCCAAGCCCCGGCGTCTCCGCGACCGATCCCTCGATGCCGAGCGGATCATGGACCATGCTGCCAAGCATCTGGTAGCCGCCGCAAATGCCGATGACGCGGCCGCCGCGCCGAACATGGGCGGTGATATCCCGATCCCATCCCTGCGCCCGCAGATCCATAAGATCGCCGATGGTCGATTTCGAGCCCGGCAGGATCACCAGCCCCGCATCCGCAGGCAGCCGCTCGCCGGCGCGAACGAAGACCAGATCGACATCCGGCTCGGCGCGCAACGGATCGAAATCGTCGAAATTGGCAATGCGCGGCAGAACGGGAACGGCAATCTTCAGCGCGCCGTCGGAACCCCGTGCCAGCCGCTCCAGCACCACCGAGTCCTCCGGCGGCAGCCGGCCTGCCGCCTTCAGCCAGGGCACGATGCCGTGGCAGGGCCAGCCGGTGAAGCTGCCGATGGCTTCGATCCCCGCGCCGAATAGCGAGACGTCTCCGCGAAACTTGTTGATGATATAGCCGCGGATCATCCGCCGGTCTTCCTCCGGCAGGATATGGTAGGTGCCGACCAGGGAGGCAATGACGCCGCCGCGATCGATATCGCCGACCAGCACCACCGGCACGTTGGCGCGGGTGGCAAAGCCCATATTGGCAATATCGCCCTGCCTGAGATTGATTTCGGCGGGCGAACCGGCACCCTCGACGATCACCAGATCGGTTCCGGCACGCATGGTCGCAAAGCTTTCCAGCACGGCGCCGAGCAGTTGCGGCTTCAGCGCCTGGTAATCCCTGCCCTTGGCATGTCCCCAGACCTTGCCCTGCACAATGATCTGGCTACCGGTCTCCGACTGCGGTTTCAGAAGCACAGGGTTCATATGCACCGAGGACGGCACGCGCGCGGCCAGCGATTGCAGCCATTGCGCCCGGCCGATCTCGCCACCATCCTCGGCGACGGCCGCATTGTTGGACATGTTCTGCGGCTTGAACGGACGCACGCGAACGCCCCTATTGGCGAAGAGACGGCAGAGCCCGGCAACCAATACCGTTTTTCCGACATCGGAACCGGTCCCCTGCAGCATGATCGCCTTCGTCATCCGTCATCGCTCCGATCGGTCTTTGTTACTGGAATACCAGGATTTTGCCTTGATTTTGCCGCCATCAGCAAGGGCTGGGAACCTGCTGTCCAGGGAAAGAATGCACCACGTTATCATTTACTCTATTTGCGACATCGGATGACGATTTCATCCATTGCTCGCCCTGTGGAACAGGATTATCTCCACCACCAAATCATACAACAAAAGCCGGCCGATCCGGCCCGGAGGATACCCCGATGCTCTTCATCTTCAACAACAAGAATTCCATCCAGATCGCCTGGAATTCCAAGCTGCCGGCACCCCGCCCCGACACCCGGTTGCAGCAGCTCGACACTCGCTCCGGCCCCGTCGGTTTCATCCGCACCTACAGCGTCGGCTGATCGACCGTCAAGCCACAGCCCGCCGTACAATAAGCCGCCATGCGACCGCATCGGCGGCTTTCCTTATGTTCCCACCATTCATTCAGCGAGCAAAGCTGGCGTCTGCTTATGCGCCGTGACGCATGCATGCTACATCGATTCTGACGGCAACAGTGAGACCAGGGCCTGAAACGCGAAAACCGCGCGATCCGGGGATCGACGCGGTTTGCCAAAAAACGCCGGCTCGCTTGCATATTACACTGCAAGGCTCGCTATCTCCGGGACGCACTACCTGATCCGGAGATGGGGCGGTGTCCCCCGCCACATCTCGATTGATAGCCGGACATCGTTACCGGAGGGTTATTAAGTGCTTAAATAAGGATGAATCCGAAAGATTTTCCGAAAATTTTCGGATTTTTCTCAAGACGTCAAAAACGCCGCGAATGGAATATAAAAAGTCTCTGTCGGACGCGATATTCTAGAGACAATTCATCCCTGCCGGATCCGAGCACTCACCCCCGGCTCCCAATGCCCATTTTACCGCCATGAATAGCGGAAAAGAGGCTAATTCAAACGCTTATATAGGCTTCCCGATAAGTCGCCGTAAGTTGGATTGACCAACAGCAGGTTGATTTCCCCCCTCAAATCATTAGGCTGCCTCACGTCGATGTGAAGAGAGCATGGCTGCGACAGGGTTTCGCGGCCGCATAAAAAGCAAACGCACGACAGCAGCATAGGGGACCGGACAGACGTCGTCAGCGGCGCGTGAACGGTTGTGGTTCGACCACGCTGACGGGGGATCGGCAGGCGTCAAGTCTGCCTGATGCCGATTTCCGTAACTTAACGAGAAACTGGGAGACGTAATCCAATGAAGAAGCTTATCGCTTCCGCCATCTTCGCAGTCGGTGCCTATGCTTTGGCTGGCTCGGCACAGGCTGCAGAATGCGGCGACGTGTCGATCGCCGAAATGAACTGGGCATCCGCCGGCGTCGCCGCGCAGGTCGACAAGATCATCCTGCAGAATGGCTACGGCTGCAACGTAACGCTGGTCACCGGCGACACGCAGCCGACCTTCACCTCCATGAACGAAAAGGGCACACCCGACATCGCGCCCGAACTCTGGATCAACTCGGTGCGTATCGCGCTCGACAAGGCCGTTTCCGAAGGCCGCCTGATCGAGGCGGCGCCGCTTCTGAGCGACGGTGGCGTCGAAGGCTGGTGGATTCCAAAGTTCCTCGCCGACGCCCATCCCGACATCAAGACCGTCCAGGACGCTTTGAAGCATCCGGAACTCTTCCCTGCCCCGGAAGATCCCTCGAAGGGCGCCGTCTACAATTGCCCGTCGGGCTGGAACTGCCAGATTTCCACCGCCAATCTCTATAAGGCGACTGGCGCCGAGAAGCTCGGCTTCACGCTGGTCGACACCGGCTCGGCCGCCGGCCTCGACGGCTCGATCGCCAATGCCTTTGAAAAGAAGACTGGCTGGCTCGGCTACTACTGGGCGCCGACAGCCATCCTCGGCAAATACGACATGGTGCGTCTGAGCTTCGACGTACCGCACGACAAAAAGGAATGGGATGCCTGCACCTCGCAGCAGGATTGCGCCACTCCGAAGGTCAATTCCTATCCCGTTTCCGAGGTCTATACGGTCGTGACCAAGGACTTCGCATCCAAGGCAAGCGTTGCCATGGACTATGTCAAGACCCGCAAATGGGACAATGGCACGGTCGGCAAGGTTCTGGCCTGGATGACGGATAACCAGGGTACCAACGAAGACGCGGCAAAGTACTTCCTGAAGACCTACCCCGACATGTGGACCAAGTGGGTTTCCGCCGATGTGGCGACCAAGGTCAAGGCGTCGCTCTGATAGGAAACGCCGAAACTGGCGGCAGGCGCTCTGTCGGCTGCCAGTTCCGCATTCGCAACGGCTCCAGCAACGCTCATATACCGACAGGTCGGCACGGCCCAAGGTCGCAACAAGTCCAGAATGGCGCCTGCGAATGATGTAAAAAGGAAAAGGCAGCCTGAAGAACCGGCTCAGTGTTGCTGTACCAGCCGGCGTGAAAGCCACACGCACGGGCTGGACAACAACCGGGCAAGAAGGGGAAGTCCATGGCTATTCAATGTAGTTTCTTGCCGGATGTTTTGTGCAATTTTCCGGCGATCGACGACACGCTGATCCGCCTCGCGCGCAAGAACATCGATGACGGCTTCAGGGCGATCGTGCGCTCCTACGGCAATATCATCGATACCGTGGTGCAGCCGCTGCAATGGTTTCTGAACCATCTGGAATGGCTTTTCACCAATACGCCCTGGTTCATCGTGATCCTTGTCATGATGGGCGTCGTCTATGCCGCCAGCCGCAATCTCAAGATCGTCGCCGGCACCGCCATTTCCATGATCCTGATCGGCGTCTGTGGTCTCTGGGGCGACACGATGGTGACGCTCGCCATGGTGACCGTCTGTACCCTCATCGCCATCGTCATCGGCCTTCCGATCGGCATATTGATGGCCCGCTCCGACCGGCTGCAATCGATCATCAATCCGACCCTCGACGTGATGCAGACGATGCCGAGCTTCGTCTATCTCATTCCCGTCGTCGTCATTTTCGGCATCGGCAAGGTGCCGGGCCTGATCGCCGTCGTCATCTACGCCGTCCCGCCGATGATCCGCCTGACCAATCTCGGTATCCGCCTTGTCGACAAGGAAGTGCTGGAAGCGGCCGACGCCTTCGGCTCATCGCACCGGCAGAAACTGTTCAACGTGCAGATCCCACTTGCCTTGCCCACTATCATGGCCGGCATCAACCAGACCATCATGATGTCGCTCGCCATGGTCGTCGTCGCATCGATGGTCGGCGTCGGCGGGCTCGGCAAGAACACGCTGCAGGCCATCAACAACCAGTTCTTCACCGTTGGCTTCCTCAACGGCTTCGCCCTGGTCGCCATCGCCATCATTTTCGATCGGACGAGCCAGGCCTATGGCAGACGGCTCCAGAAGCACTCGGAGGTCATCCATGGCTAGTCACGCGATCCAGATCAAGAACCTCTACAAGATCTTCGGCCGGCGCGGGCGCGACTATGTGGATGCGGTCAAGAACGGCCTCGGCAAGGCCGAGCTCAACGAGACGCATGGCCATGTCCTCGGCCTGCAGGATATCAACATCGACATGCCCGCCGGCGCCATCACCGTCGTCATGGGCCTCTCCGGCTCCGGTAAGTCGACGCTGATCCGCCATATCAACCGGCTGATCGAGCCGACGGCCGGCGAGGTGCTCTATGACGGCGTCGATGTCTGCAAGATGGGCGAGAATGCCCTGCGCGAGTTCCGCCGTCACAAGACGGCGATGGTGTTTCAGAAATTCGCCCTGCTGCCGCACCGCACGGTGATCGAAAACACCATCTACGGCCTGGACATCCAGGGCGTTTCCCGCCCCGAGAGCGCGAAAAAGGGCCAATACTGGATCGAGCGCGTCGGCCTTAGAGGCTTCGAAAATCATTATCCGAATCAGCTTTCGGGTGGCATGCAGCAGCGCGTCGGCCTTGCGCGGGCGCTGACCAACGACGCCGACATCCTGCTGATGGACGAGGCCTATTCCGCGCTCGACCCGCTGATCCGCGTCGACATGCAGAGCGTGCTTCTCGATCTGCAGAAGGAATTGAAGAAGACCGTGGTCTTCATCACCCACGATCTCGACGAAGCGCTACGCCTCGGCGACAAGATCGCCATCCTGCGCGACGGCAAGGTCGTGCAGCAGGGCAGCGGCCAGGAGATCGTGCTCAGACCCGCCGACGACTACATCACCGCTTTCGTCAAGGAGGTGAACCGTGGCCGCGTCATCCAGACCCAAACCGTCATGAAGCCGATTGCCGGCGAGCCCCACGGCCCGCGCGTGCCGGGCGACATGACGCTCGAAATGGCGGCCAAGCAGATGACCGACAACGCGCAGAACTCGGCCGTCGTCACCGATGCCGCCGGCCGGCCGATCGGCACGATCGACCTGCAAGGCATCATCACCGCCATGGTGACACCGACGACGCATGAAACGACGAGAATGGCAGCAGCCTGAAATCAATCACCGTCGCAAGTGGAAAGCGCCCTGCCCGGGCGCGTTTCTTCGACATCGGATCATCGAGCAAGCTCTGCCTTCATCCCGACATTGCGATCACATAAAGAAATGTTTATATCTGCATTTCAATCTAGAACATCCGAGGAGGCCCTATGACCGTCACAGCCAATCCCTTGACCGATCTTCTCGCCGAAAAGGGCGTGCTGCTCGCCGATGGCGCGACGGGCACCAATCTCTTCGCCATGGGGCTGGAGGCCGGTGAAGCGCCGGAAATCTGGAACGAGCAGCATCCAGAGCGCATCACCAAGCTGCATCAGGATTTCGTCGATGCCGGCGCCGATATCATCCTCACCAATACGTTCGGCGGCACGCGTCACCGCTTGAAGCTGCATCATGCGCAGGATCGCGTTCACAGCCTGAACAAGACGGCGGCGGAAATCGCCCGCGCCGTTGCGGACAAGGCCGGCCGCAAGGTCATCGTCGCCGGCTCCGTCGGCCCGACCGGCGAGCTACTGGTGCCGCTCGGCGCGTTGACCTACGAGGATGCCGTTGCCGCCTTTGCCGAACAGATCGAAGGCTTGAAGGCAGGCGGCGTCGATGTCGCCTGGATCGAAACCATGTCGTCGGCGGAAGAAATCCGCGCCGCGGCTGAAGCCGCCGTCAAGGTCGGCCTGCCCTACACCTATACCGGCTCCTTCGACACCGCCGGCAAGACCATGATGGGCCTGCATCCAAAGGATCTCCATGACGTTGCCAAGGACGTCGGCGAGGGTCCGCTCGCCATGGGCGCCAATTGCGGCGTCGGTGCATCGGATATTCTCTCGAGCCTGCTCGACATGACCGAGGCTGATCCGACTGCCACCATCATCGTCAAGGGCAATTGCGGCATTCCCGAATATCGCGGCGCCGAAATCTATTATTCCGGCACGCCGCCGCTGATGGCCGACTACGCACGCCTTGCCCGCGACGCCGGCGCCAAGATCATTGGCGGCTGCTGCGGCACGTCCTGTAACCATCTCGCCGCCATGCGCGAGGCGCTCGACAATTACACACCCGGCCCACGCCCGACGCTGGAAAGCATCATCGAGCGCATCGGCCCGCTGCGCAACAAGACCGCCAATGAAGGCGGAGCCGCACCGGCACGGGAGCGCCGCCGCCGCGGCTAAGGTTCGCCGATATGGAAGCCGGCAGAGACATTACGGCCGGTTTCCGCCGCAACCCGAGTTCCGTGCCTGACGGCTATCTCGGGCGATTTATGCCTCCGACAAAGCTGCCGTGGGCAGGAAACTTGCGGGAGATGTGTTCGGTACGAACCATTTCTCCCATTCGCCGGCACCCGCCAATTTCAGTTCGTTGCCGCCGCGAAGAGTCCAGGCTTTGACCCGCCCCGCATGCCTCGACAGCAATTCGAAATAGGCGGACGCATTACCGCCGCTGCGAGCGATGAGATGCACCTCGCAGAGAAACTCCGGATGAAGCGTCACATTGCGCATGGCCTCGGTTTCATGATCGCAGGTGACGAAAACCACCGGATCGCGCTCGCGCCCGGCGACTGCCAGGATGAACTCCACCAGCCCGTCGGGACGGTCAGCATCCACGAGATAGATGATCGACGAGGCATTCTCCGCATCTGAACTCAGGAGCGAGATCGGATATATCGCCGACAGAACTTCGTCCTGCTTGCTCGAACTGTCATAGGCCGACCCCGTGCCGGCTGCCGATTGCGCATAGATCGTCGCGCGCGGCACCTCTATCGACTTCAGCCAGCCGTCGTTGCGCGGCACGACATAAGAGGGAATACCCCGGCAATGCAAATACTCCGTGAGCCAGATGTCCGCCATATTGCGATGACGAAAATCGGCGAGCGTCATTTGCACCACGCTGGAGTGGAAAGCGCTGGTGCCGGTCGCGGCAACATGGACCCGGCGACGCCGCATCAGGGCGCGCTCATAGTGGAAGACGGCACGACTGCGATCCTTGTAGTAGCCGTGGCTCGGCTGCAAGATGATCGAACCATGTACGCTGACAACGGCTTGCCCTCGTAATTGCGCCAACTCGCCAACCATGCGGGCGACGAAATCATCGGGATAGATAATATCGTCGTCGCAGCTGATATAAATGGCGTCCTTGACCTGCTCCAGCCCCCAGAACTTGCCGGCATCGCCATAGCGGCTGCCATCGGTGTCGATGAAATGCCGGATCTTCGGATGTTCGGCAATGAAGCGTGGCGCTTCGGTGAAGCCGTTGAGATAGACATAGAGCCGATCGACCTGCGGCAAAAGGGACATGACGGTTGCTCGCAACGCGACCTCGTTGCCGGCGACCGTCGCCATGCCGGCAACGATCTCCTCCGTCGGCGGCAGGGCAGCGACGTGCATGGGATCGATCGCCTGGATGCGCTTTTCCGGATAGGCATCCGCAAACTTCGCTTCGAATAGATAGGTCGGCGTTTCGTTGTAAACCTTGATCTTGCGATAGCCGAGTGGCCGCAAAACAGCCTCGACATCCTGCAAGGCCTGCGCCGTCGCCGCTTCGACAAGCAGCTTCGGGCTGCATCGCTCTATCGTGCCGATGGCGCCGCGCAACACGTCCACCTCCATGCCCTCGACATCGATCTTGATCAGGTGCACATGCTGCCCCCGAGCGATGTCGTCAAGGCGAGCTACCGGAACCTGCCCGTCGGCCGTAACCATGACGCGGGCCATTCCCAGCCGTGAGGAATCCTCTTCAATGACATTTCCCATGCCCGCCTCGGCACCCAAGGCTATCGGCTTGATATCGACACGATCCTGCAAGCCGTTCAGACTTACGTTCGCCCGAAGAATATGCAGCGCTTCCCCATTCGGCTCGATTGCCAGTATCCTGGCACCGGCAACAGCGCTGAAGAACAGCGTGTGATTGCCGATATTGGCGCCGACATCGATCACGAAGGCATCCTCCGGCAAGGAGGATCCGATATCTTCCAGCATCGCCCGCTCGTAGAACGCGTGGCTCTGCAGGATGATCCTCTGGATATGATCGTTCGGATTGGGAAGGTGGAACCGGACCGGGGTCCGGTAGCTGTTCACTTCGCAGGCGACCGTGGCTTGCAGAGTCATCGCGGTTCTTTCCAACGTGCAGAGGTTTATCGAAAATATGTCGGCGCGTTCAAGTGCATCATCAGCGGCCGCCGATGACCATCAATCCGCTACCGCCGATGGCATTAAGGCAGAATTTCAGGCCGGAACTGACGCTGGCCCAACGCTTGGCAGCCATCGCCTCGGTGGCGCTGTCCTGGGCGAAAAGGCAGAAGCTGAAGCCGCGCGGCGAAAGGTTGTTTGCCAGCGCCGGCAGGGCGACGAGTGCGCTCTCGGCCGGATAGGACGTGTTCCACAGGTCCACGACCACCAGATCGAACTTGATGTCCTCGCTGATCTGCCTTGTATCCGGAAAGACGGCGGAGACCTCTTCGAAATTTATGTTGGCCGCTTCGGATTCGATGATGGAAATGCCCTCGGTCAGACCGCTGGCAACGAAGCGGGCTTCCATATCGCCGACTTGCTCCGGCGAAAGACACAGGCAGTTCAGCCCGGCATCGAGGCCGGAGAGAATGGACGCCAGCGCCAATGCCGAACGCGGCGCGCCGATGTGCAGAATATTCGGAGTATCCCCCCTGCTCAGGGCCGCACGGCGAAGCGCCCAGATCTGCATCGGCGTCAACGGATTGCGGCCGGCGACCGATTGGGCGTCGAGCAAAGTCGGGTAACCGGCGACGAGGATACCGCCCGCAGTCTCCTGCCAGGCATCCGCAGCTGCCACGACGGGCGCACGGCTTTCGACGAAATCCGCAACGGCGACAGGCGCAGCGACGGCAGCGTTTGCCGGCCGGGTGAGCGGCAGCGGCGGCTTGTTGAATGCTTCCTGTGCAGACCGCTGCTGCGTGGTGGAATTCAGCCCGCGTGACTGCGGATCGAGATTGTGATGCGAATAGGGATTGGTCGCCGTGTAACGATGGGCATTGACCGGGATAAACTCATAGCGTCGGGTCTGATCGAGAATGGGCAGGGCAAGGGCGATGTCGCAGGCCGCCATGAACCATTGTCCGGCATCGTCACGCAAATAACCCTCGGGCACATTATCCAGCAGCGAGGCGCGGAAACTGAAGAGATGGCTGGTCTTCCAGCCCTGCCGGCGCGGCGAAAGGTTGGGATCGAGAGCGCCATTGCCGCCGACCCCGCCGCCATCGGTGACGAAATTCGTCCAGACGACATCCTGCCCACCGGCATAGCTCTCAGACATCCGCTCCAGAATGTTGGGAATGATCAGCTGGTCGTCGCCGTCAAGCATGGCGATGAACTCGGCCATCTTGGTGCACGGCCTCAGATGCTCCCAGACGTTGCGCGACTTTCCGAGCCGCGTCTCGTTGCGGATGAAGGTGTGGCGATTGGGGAAAAGATCTTTGAGGAGTGCCGCTGCGATAACACCGGTGTCGTCGTCGGAGCGATCGTCGATAAAGAGAACGTGCAGATCATCGAGCGTCTGCCTGGAGAGGCTCGCCAGGGATTGCCTGACATACATTTCGCAATCGCGCGCCGTCATGAAGATCAGCGCTTTTGCCTCACCTGCAATTTCCGTCATCGATGTTCGAAGCCCCAATCCGACAATCCGCATCCGAAGGATAAACTCCCTCTGCGATGTGGATTAGCGATTGTGGCTGGTTCCAACCTTACGCCCCGTTGCACTCAGCCCGGCAGCGATTGCGTCACCGCGATGATCGGACCGAGCGGGAAGAGGCCATCCCGCCTTTGCCATTCCGGAATATCGAGGCTGGAGATACTGCCGTCGAGGAAAAGCGCGTTGGCGCAGCCGAGTTCGTCGCGGAACAGGGTTGCGAAATCATGGAAGCGGACGAAACCGTCAGAGACGGCAAAGACGACCTTGCCATCCGCTGAGACGCCAACGCCATTGCGCGTCTTGAAACTGGTGCTATCGGCAAGGAACGACGGATGCAGCTTGCCGTCGATCACCAGCATCGGCCCGGATTGCGTTGCGTAGAAGGGCTTGACGCCGGAGGCAAGGAAGGCCTTGCTTTCCATGATGCCGGCACGGCCTGGCTGGATATAGAAAACGCCGTTCGGCAGGAGATGAAAATTGCCCCAGCCCTTGTTGGTGTTGATCGCCTTCAACTGCTTACCTGCCTCGACGTAGAGGCCGACTGGCGAGAGATCGTCCTGATACATGCCGCCATTCATCGCGAAACGGACAAAGAGGCGGTCCTGGGCGAGATCGCTTTCCAGCGCCCGGAACGAACCATAGGGCTTGCCGCTGTGGTCATATTCATAAAGCTGGATGCCGTCGATGGTGGGATCGAAGGTGCAGACGGTGTAGCTGTCGCCAAGATGCAGAACCTTGCGGCAGGCCTCGTCGGCAAAGACCGTCGTGGCGCAGGCAAGAATGGCGAGCACGGTCAGCAATCGAATCAAGCGACAACTCCAGAGAAATTTTAGTTGCGCCAAAGCGCATCGCAAATGCGGCGAAAGAAGGAATCGCCTCGCCTTTCTAAGGTTGGAGCGCCGCCATGTGAAAGGCAAGCTGCGCCGGCGAATAGCGATAGCTGGCTCCCACGGGACAGGCGTTACGCGCCAGACAGCCGCCGATCATACAGCCAACTTGCCCCATATCCGTCCGCAGATGCGACCGACAGCCCGCAACGTCGAATCCAACGGATGTGACTGCATCGACGGGACAGGCCGTCAGACAAGGTTTTTCAGCACAATGATCACAAGGATGCGCAACAACCTCGGCTGGCTCCCCTGCATCGACGGCATCGGCAAACCCCAGAGCACCACGATAGCCATGCCACAGGCCGTATTCCGGGTGGATCAGAATGCCGAGCGGCGATGCGCTCAAACCTTCCGCCTTCATTGCCCATCGCTGAAATGGCTGCCAGGGCGGATCGGAGGGGAAATAAGCGGTCGCGCCCAAGGCTGCGGCAATCGGCTGGATGATTGCTTTCGACCAGTCGTCGAGTGGGTCGCGACATCCGGTATTTTCGGACAACTGCCACCAGCGCGAAAACGGCTGCCAGATCGAACCACCGATATTGCCGAGCAAAATGACGCTTCGTGCCGGTGTCCCGTCGCGCAGCAACGGCCCCTCGCCGTCGTCAAAACACACCATGCCACGAACAAAAACTCCGTGGACGCCAAGCGCCGCACGGAGTTTTCCAATCATGGGCGAGCCGCTCATCACCGCGGCCCCTTATATTCATAATGCGGTCGCCAGACTTCCTTCTGGATAAGATCGGCAACACGTACCGCACCGCCTTGCTCCCTGGCGGCATCGGGCTCTCTTCAGGTGAAGGCGTCCGGCATCGAATCCTTGCGCTTCTGGACATAGGCCAGCAGCGCCTCGTCGATCGCGGGATCGAGCGGCGGAGCTTCGTAGTGATCAAGCCAGGAGCGGCAAAGCGCATTGGCACGCTGCTCGACACGCTTCTGGCCTTCGATTTCCCACTGCTCGAATGAGTTGTTGTCGGCGAGCGCCGAACGATAGAAAGCGCTCTGGAAATTCGCCTGCGTATGGGCGCAGCCGAGATAGTGGCTGCCGGGGCCGACTTCGCGGATCGCGTCCAGAGCCTGGCCGTTCTCGGAGAGATCGACACCCTCGGCCATCTTCTGCATCATGCCGAGCTGATCCTGGTCGATCATGAATTTCTCGTAGGAGGAAACCAGACCGCCTTCGAGCCAGCCGGCCGCATGCAGCACGAAATTCGTGCCGGCGAGCAGCGTCATGTTCAGCGTATTGGCCGATTCATGCGCCGCCTGCGCATCCGGCACCTTGGAGGCGCAAAGCGAGCCACCGGTCCGGAACGGCAGGCCGAGACGCCGGGCAAGCTGGGCCGAGCCATAGGACACCAGCGACGGCTCCGGCGTGCCGAAGGTCGGAGCGCCCGACTGCATCGAGATCGAGGCAGCGAAAGTGCCGTAAAGCACCGGCGACCCCTTGCGGATCAGCTGCGTGAAGGAGGCGCCCGCCAGCACTTCGGCCAGAATCTGCGTCAGCGTCCCTGCAACAGTCACCGGGCTCATGGCGCCGGAAAGGATGAAGGGCGAAACGACCGAAGCCTGGTTATGACGTGCATAAACCTTCAGCGCACCGAGCATGGTCTCGTCGAACACCATCGGCGAGTTGGCATTGATCAGGTTCAGCGTCACGCAATTGTTTTCAACAAAATCGTCGCCGAAGACGATCTTCGCCATGGCGATCGTGTCCTCGGCGCGCTCCGGCGCGGTGACCGAGCCCATGAACGGCTTGTCGGAATATTTGATATGGCTGTAGATCATATCGAGGTGGCGCTTGTTAACGGGCACGTCGACCGGTTCGCAGACCGTACCGCCGGACGAATGCATCGACGGCGCCATATAGGCAAGCTTCACGAAATTGCGGAAATCCTCGATCGTCGCATAACGGCGATTGCCTTCGAGATCGCGGACGAAGGGCGGGCCATAAACCGGCGCGAAGATCGTCGCCTTGCCGCCGACATGGGCGTTGCGGTCGCTGTTGCGCGCATGCCAAGTGAATTCCTTCGGCGCAGTTTTCAGAAGTTCGCGGCAAAGCCCTTTCGGGAAATGCACCCGCTGACCCTTGACGTCGGCACCGGCGTCTTTCCACAGCGCCAGCGCTTCAGCGTCGTCACGAAACTCGATGCCTATTTCCTCGAGTATGGTGTCGGCGTTGCGCTCGATGAGCTGCAGACCTTCCTCGTCCAGTACCTCATAGACGCCGATCTTTCGGACGATATAGGGAAGTGACGGACCCGGTCCGCCGCCGCTGCGCGACGCTCGCCGCGCGGCCGCACCCCTGCCCTCGCCGCGCGAACGCCGTCCGCCACCATCGCCGCCCGCGGCCGGTTGCTCAATGATATCGTCCATGATGCTTCCTCACTCCTCCGCATGAATGCGTCTATTCTGCTCCATGCTACCCTATTCCGTCGCATGGACATTCCTTTATGCGCCAGCGACTAGCATAGGACAGACATGCGCGCAGCGATATCGCCTCATCTCCATCCGTCGCGAATTATCCGTGCAGCGTCGCTTTCGAAAAGAGTTTTGTCATCGTTGAGGTTTATCGCTTAATGAGGCAGTATTTTATACAAGCTTCCGATGCACTGCACGAAAATGGGATGGAGCGCATGTCTGACGACGAAATCATTCTCGCGGAACTTTCTGATGAGGAACTCGTGCAGCAGATGCATGACGACCTTTACGACGGACTGAAGGAGGAGATCGAGGAAGCCACCAACATCCTCCTCCAACGCGGCTGGACGCCTTATGATGTCCTGACGCAGGCACTCGTCGAGGGCATGCGTATCGTCGGCATCGATTTCCGCGACGGCATTCTCTTCGTTCCCGAAGTGCTGCTGTCCGCCAATGCGATGAAGGCCGGCATGTTTATCCTGCGGCCGCTGCTGGTGGAGACCGGCGCGCCGAAGCTCGGCAAGATGGTGATCGGCACCGTCAAGGGCGACATTCACGACATCGGCAAGAATCTCGTCGGTATGATGATGGAGGGAGCCGGCTTCGACGTCATCGACCTCGGTATCAACAATCCGGTCGAAAACTATCTCGATGCCATCGAGCGCGAACAACCTGACATTCTCGGCATGTCGGCGCTGCTGACGACGACCATGCCCTATATGAAGGTCGTTATCGATACGCTCAAGGAAAAGGGCATGCGCGACGATTACGTCGTTCTCGTCGGCGGCGCGCCGCTGAACGAGGAATTCGGCAAGGCTGTCGGCGCCGATGCCTATTGCCGCGATGCGGCCGTGGCGGTTGAGACCGCCAAGGACTTCATGAAGCGCAAGCACAACAGCATGGCTGCACGAGCCTGATTGCAGCGAATTCCAAACTGGCGACAACCGAAAGGTTGTCGCCGGCCTATTGGCATCCCAAATTGGTTATTGGGCAGCCTTCTTGACGGTATGACCGGCATCTTCCGTCGCGTTGACGGCATTGGCCGTATCCCTGCCCACACCACGAATTGTGTTGGCGCATGAAGCCAGCAGCATAAGAACAGCGCAGGCGGCGGCGATTTTGGTGAATGTCGGTGAAGTCATGATCGGGAACCCTCTCGGAATGGATATTGATCGGCAAAAGGCGGAGAAAAAGCCTCCGCCCAAGAAACGCACAACATCGCAAAAGGTTCATGTGATCGCGTGCGGAGCAATCGCGCGCGAGATACTGGCGGTCACCAGAATTAATAGTCTCGATCACATTGACCTGCACTGTCTTCCCGCGATCTACCATTCCTACCCACAGAAGATCGCACCCGCCCTGGAAGAAGCGATCGCAAACGCACGCGCGCGCGGCTTCGAGACGATCTTCATCGGCTATGCCGATTGCGGCACCGGCGGTGACATCGACAAGATCTGTGAGCGCGAGGGTATCGAACGCCTCTCCGGCCCGCACTGTTATTCCTTCTTCAGCGGCAACGAGGCCTTTGCCGCCCGCGAGGATGATATCACCTCGTTCTTTCTCACCGATTTCCTCGCCCGCCAATTCGAAGCTTTCGTTATCGTACCGCTTGGCCTCGACCGGCATCCGGAGCTGCGAGACATGTATTTCGGCAATTACCGCAAGGTCGTCTATCTCTCGCAAGAAGAGGATCCGGCACTACAGGAAAAGGCGAAAGCCGCGGCCGCCTTTCTCCGCCTGGACTACGAATATCGCTTCACCGGCTATGGCGATCTCGCGCGTGAATTGCTGGCTGTCTGATTACGACATTCCATCCCATATCGCCGCTTGCGGCCTCCCTGCGATATCGCCATGCTGGGCACCATCGAAGGCGTTGAATCACGGCCTAAAACACTTGCCACCTTGCGTGACGGCGAAGTTTACTGCCGTTTGTGAAGGTGCTTTGGATAGAGCGTCGTTTTTCGGCATGTGCCGCGTCGTGGCAAGCGCAGTCCCGGGGTGGACGGACGTGCATTCTTGATCAAAGAGGAGAACTTCTGCATGGCGGATCGCATTGTCGTCTATTGGCGGGATATTCCGGCCCAGGTGATCATCAAGAAGGGGCGGCAGGCGGCGAAGCGTGAGCTCTCTCTGCGCTTCACCGAAGCGATCGACATGTGCGCCATGCGTACCGGCGCCGCCGAGACAGACGATTATCTGGCTGAATGGCGCAAGGCCGATCCCGTACCCGTCTCCGACGATCTGGAAGCCGAGGCCGACAAAGCCGCAAGCGAGCTCGAAACCGCCTATGACCGGGAACGTCTCATTGCGCTGGTAAAGGCCGGGGGCCGCGACAATGGCTGATCCCGCCCTGAAACCGGGCAATGCCGCCCCGGGCGCGAAAGCTGCCAGCGGCGCCTATACGCCCGCCGGCGTCTCGCCGAACCGTCGTGCACGGCGCAAATACACCGTCCGCCTCTGGGCCGTGCGCCATTCGCGCTTCCTCGAATGGTTCTACCGCCGCTTCGCCGATGCTTTTCTGCTGCTGCATCCACTCTGGAAGAAAATCGGTTACGAGCGCATCGAACGTCCCATCACCTTTGTCGAGCGCAATGTGAAGGGCTTCCTCTTCGACTGTCGCATGTGCGGCCAATGTGCGCTGTCATCGACCGGCATGTCCTGTCCGATGAACTGTCCGAAGCAGTTGCGCAACGGCCCCTGCGGCGGCGTGCGCGCCAACGGCAATTGCGAAGTCGAGCCCGACATGCCCTGCGTCTGGGTGCAGGCCTGGAATGGCTCGCGCAACATGGCCTATGGCGATGCGATCTTGAACGTGCAGAAGCCGGTGAATCAGTCGCTACGCGAGACTTCTTCCTGGCTGCGTGTGACGGCGGAAGCCGCCGCTGCCCGCGAAGCGGCAAGCAAGGAATCCTGATCGATGGCGCATATCGATGAAAATCCGCTGGGCGCCCATCTGCCGCTCGATCCCTTGCCCGGCCATTCCTCGCTGGGACGCCTGGAGCGCGTGCTCCGTCGCGGCGAATTTGCCGTCACAGCCGAGCTGAACCCGCCTGACAGCGCCAACCCGGAAGATGTCTATGAGCGCGCCGCCATTTTCTCCGGCTGGGTCGACGGCATCAACGCGGTCGATGCTTCCGGTGCCAATTGCCACATGTCCTCCGTCGGCATCTGCGCGCTGCTGACGCGTATGGGCTATGCCCCGATCATGCAGATCGCCTGCCGCGACAAGAACCGCATCGCCATCCAGGGCGACGTGCTGGGTGCTGCCGCCATGGGCGTCTGCAACATCATGTGCCTGACTGGCGACGGTGTGCAGGCCGGCGACCAGCCAGGCGCCAAGCCGGTTTTCGATCTCGATTGCATGTCGCTGCTCGAAACCGTGCGCGTCATGCGCGACAATGCGAAATTTCTCTCCGGCCGCAAGCTGACCTCGCCGCCGAAGGTCTTTCTCGGAGCGGCCATCAACCCGTTTGCGCCGCCCTACGACTTCCGTCCCTATCGGCTGGCGAAGAAGATCGAGGCCGGCGCTCAGTTCGTCCAGAGCCAATATTGCTACGATGTGCCGATGTTCCGCGACTACATGAAGAAGGTCCGCGATCTCGGCCTGCATGAAAAATGCTTCATCCTGGTCGGTGTCGGGCCGCTGGCCTCCGCCAAGACTGCCCGCTGGATGCGCTCGAACGTGCCGGGCGTGCATATTCCGGATGAGATCATCAAGCGTATCGAGGGCGCCGAGGATCAGAAGAAAGAGGGCAAGCAGCTCTGCATCGACATCATCAACGAGGTGAAGGAGATCGAGGGCGTGTCCGGCGTCCACGTCATGGCCTATCGTCAGGAAGAATATGTTGCAGAGATGGTGCATGATTCCGGCGTGCTGAAAGGCCGCCGGCCGTGGAAGCACGAGGCCAACCGCACCGACGCGCTGGTCGCCGAGAGACTGGAACGCATCCGCGAGGGCAAGGAAGAGAACCAGCAGGAAATGGCCGAAGCCGCCGCTCACCATCCGCCGCATCAGACGCATTGAAATCAAGCGGCGGGCGGAGGAGCCCGGCCCGCTTGTAACCCCCATCGCGGCACGATAGATCTTCTCTATCGTGCCAACTGACCAGAGGATCAGACATGACGCGCACCATCGTTGCATCCGCCACCCGCGAAATCATCATCGGCTTCGATCAGCCCTTTTGCGTGATTGGCGAACGCATCAACCCGACGGGGCGCAAGAAGCTGGCGGCCGAGATGATCGAGGGTAATTTCGATACCGTCATCAAGGATGCGCTGGAACAGGTGGCAGCTGGCGCGACCATGCTCGACGTCAATGCCGGCGTCACCTCGGTCAACCCGAACGAAACGGAACCGGGCCTGCTGGTGCAGACGCTGGAAATCGTCCAGGGCCTCGTCGATGTGCCGCTGTCGATCGACAGCTCGGTGACAGCTGCCATTGAGGCGGCGCTGAAAGTCGCCAAGGGCCGGCCGCTGGTCAACTCCGTCACCGGCGAGGAAGAAAAGCTCGAGGCCATCCTGCCGCTGATCAAGAAATACGATGTGCCGGTCGTTGCCATCTCCAACGACGAGACCGGCATCTCCATGGACCCGGACGTGCGCTTCGCCGTCGCCAAGAAGATCGTCCAACGCGCGATGGACTACGGCATCAAGCCTGAGGACATCATCGTCGACCCGCTCGTCATGCCGATTGGGGCGCTCGGCGACGCCGGCCGCCAGGTCTTCGCGCTGCTGCATCGCCTGCGCAACGAGCTGAAGGTCAACACCACCTGCGGCCTCTCCAACATCTCCTTCGGCCTACCGCACCGCCATGGCATCAATGCCGGCTTCATCCCGATGGTCATCGGTGCGGGCATGACCTCGGCGATCATGAACCCCTGCCGCCCGCAGGAAATGGAAGCGGTGCGCGCCGCCAACGTGCTGAACGGCACCGACGCCAATTGCACCAACTGGATCATGACCTACCGCGACTATAAGCAGGCGGAAGGTGGCGTCGCCCCGACCGCAGCTGCTCCGGCGGCTGGTGGCGGTGGTCGGCGTGGTGGGCGCGCGGCACGAGCCGGCGCAAGCGCAGCGAGGGAATAGCGATGACCTATCCAAGCCAGAAACTTACCAACGACCTCGCCACGTTGTGGTTTCAGGCGCCCATGGTGATCTCCATGCGCCTGTCGCAGATGTGGATGACCGCAATGACGGGCGGCGGCGTGAATTCCACGGAAATCAATCGCATGGTCTCCGAAAAGATGATGGCCGCGGCCGAAAGCGCGACTGCAACCAATATGGCTCTCGCTCAGCAGGGCATCGCGGCAATGACGGCAATGGCAACGGGTGGTCGCGTCTCATCGAGCCGCGCCGCCGATGCAATCGCCCAGGCTTCGGTGAAGCCCTATAGCAAGCGTGTTCGATCGAACGTGCGCCGCCTCAGCAAACAGAAAGGCTGATCCGTGGCTCAAGCCGGCGACAGCACGAATCCCCTGGTCCTTTTTATGCCCTCCGGCAAGCGTGGCCGTTTCGCGGTCGGCACGCCGGTGCTGGAAGCTGCACGGCAGCTTGGCGTCTATGTCGAAAGCGTCTGCGGCGGCCGCGCGACCTGCGGGCGCTGTCAGGTCTCCGTACAGGAAGGCAATTTCGCCAAGCACAAGATTGTTTCCGCCAACGACCATCTCTCGCCGATCGGCCCGAAGGAAAAGCGCTATGCCGAGGTGCGCGACCTGCCGGATGGACGCCGCCTTTCCTGCTCGGCGCTGATCCAGGGTGATCTCGTCATCGACGTGCCGCAGGATACGGTGATCAATGCGCAGGTGGTCCGCAAGGCCGTCGACGAGCGCATTATCGCCCGCGATACGGCCGTGCATATGTGCTACGTCGAGGTTGAAGAGCCGGACATGCACAAGCCGACAGGCGATCTCGATCGGCTGAAAGCGGCACTGGCCGCCGACTGGAAATACGACGATCTCGACGTCGATTTTCACATCATCCCACAGGTGCAGTCGATCCTGCGCAAAGGCGAATGGAAAGTCACCGCTGCAATCCACCGAGATCATGAGAGCGATCCCCCACGGCTGATTGCACTCTATCCGGGCCTCAAGAACGAAGCCTATGGCATCGCCTGCGATATCGGCTCGACCACGATCGCCATGCATCTCTCTTCGCTGCTGTCGGGCCGCACCGTGGCGTCCGCCGGCACATCCAACCCGCAGATCCGCTTCGGCGAAGACCTGATGAGCCGCGTCTCCTACGTGATGATGAACCCGGACGGCCGCCCCGCCATGACCAATGCTGTACGCGAGGCATTGAATGGGCTGATCGACAAGGTCTGCGCCGATGGAGGCGTGTCGCGCCAGGACATTCTCGACGCCGTCTTCGTCGGCAATCCGATCATGCATCACCTCTTTCTCGGCATCGACCCGACCGAACTTGGCGGTGCCCCATTCGCGCTTGCCGTGTCCGGTGCGGTGCATTTGACCTCGGCCGAGATCGCATTGCCGATGAATGCCGGCACGCGCGTCTACATGCTGCCTTGCATCGCCGGCCATGTCGGCGCCGACGCAGCCGCTGCGACACTGGCCGAAGGACCGCACCGGCAGGACGAGATGATGCTGCTGGTTGATATCGGCACCAATGCCGAAATCGTCCTCGGCAATCGCCATCGTGTCGTCGCCGCTTCCTCGCCCACCGGCCCAGCCTTCGAAGGCGCCGAGATTTCCAGCGGCCAGCGTGCTGCTCCCGGCGCAATCGAGCGCGTACGCATCGACCCTGTGACGCTCGAGCCACGCTACCGCGTCATCGGCATCGAACCATGGTCGGACGAGCCCGGTTTTGACGAAGCCGCCGCAACCGTCGGCGTCACCGGCATTTGCGGCTCGGCCATCATTGAAGTGGTCGCCGAGATGTTTCTTGCCGGCATCATCTCCGAGGACGGCGTTGTTGACGGCGGCATGATGGCGCGCTCGCCGCGTATCCTGCAGAACGGCCGCACCTATTCCTACCTGCTGCGCGACGGCGAACAGCGCATTACGGTCACGCAGAATGACGTGCGCGCCATCCAGCTCGCCAAGGCCGCGCTTTATGCCGGCGTCAAGCTGTTGATGGACAAGCAGGGCATCGATCATGTCGACCGCATCGGCCTTGCCGGTGCCTTCGGCACCTTCATCGATCCGAAATATGCGATGGTGCTGGGCCTGATACCGGATTGCGCTCTCGACAAGGTGAAAGCGGTCGGCAACGCCGCCGGCACCGGCGCGCGCATGGCGCTCCTCAACCGCGGCTATCGCCGCGAGATCGAGGAAACCGTGAGCAAAATCGAGAAGATAGAGACGGCGCTTGAATCAAAGTTTCAGGAGCATTTCGTCTACGCCATGGCGCTGCCGAACAAGGTCGATGCCTTCCCGGAGCTGTCGAAAGTCGTGACCCTACCGGAACGCAAGCAGTCCGCCGACGATGCGGGCGGCGACGGTGGCGGCCGCAGACGTCGTCGCAGCCGCGAGTAATTGCAAGGCTGGGACCTTAAGGTTCGGGATAAGCCGTGCCGTCCTTGTGCACGAACCGACCATCGGCATTGGTGCTCATCATGTCGATGTCCGAGCAGGTGGTGATATCGGCGGGTTGACGCGAACCGATTTCGAGATAAACGGCCGTCGCGCCTGATCGGTTGATCATGTGGTGGCCGTTGCCAGTACCCTTCGGAAAGGCCGCGCAATCACCGGCGCGCAGCACCGTCTCACCTTCGTCTTCGATCAGCGTCAGCTCGCCTTCCAGCACATAGACGAATTCGTCCTCGTGCGAATGCCAGTGCCGCTGACTCGACCAGTTGCCCGGCGGCAGGTGCATGAGATTGATCCCGAAATCGGTGAGCCCACCGGCATTGCCCAGCCGTTGCCGTATGCGCTCGACAAGGGGCGCATCGAAGGGCGCCGGATAACCCGAGCCCTTGCGTTTCGGCACGGCGGCGACGTTGATTTTCGGCATGGCAATCTCCCCTGCGACGAGCGATAGAGCTTACGCACTTGTCGCAGCACAGTAAAAAACCACTTTCGTCAAATTCGGTCGTGCCGCCTGATTGGGCTTTGCCCTTACGCCGCCACTCTGCGTCCGATCTCCACGAAAGCTTCGCGGATGCTATCGGCCACCGCCTTCATCGGCCCCGTCATCTGCGATGCCGTCAGCAGGCGAATGTCGAAGGAGGTGAGTTCCGGTAGGCCCTCATTCGGTCCGAGAATTTCCATGTCCTCACCAATGTAGGAGCGCGGAAACGGCGCGACCGCGAGGTCGGAGACAATAGCGGCGCGCTGCGCCATCGTATGGGCGCTGAGATAGGAGACACGGTAAGGGCGCTTGTGCCGTTCGAGCTGGGCCAATGCTTCCGACCGCCAGATGCAACCGTCTTCCCAGATCGAGATTGGCAAGGGATCGCGTCGATAGGCCGTGCCACACTTGGCGCCCGCCCAGACCAGGCGCTCCGTATAGATGACCTCGCCTTCCGTCGGGAAAGGCCGCGTTGCGCAATTGATCAGCGCCAAATCCAGCCGCTGCTCCTCGATGCGCTTCTTCAGCTGGATACTCATATCCACGACAACATCGACCATGATGCTCGGGTAGCTCTCCGAAAAACTCTTCAGGATGCTCGGCAGCAGGCGCTCGCCGATATCATCTGGGGCACCGAGACGCACGACGCCGCTAAGCTCCGGCATGATGAAGCGGGATACCGCCTCATTGGAGAGCGCCAGAATATTGCGGGCATAGGAAAGCAGCATTTCGCCATGCTGCGTCAGACTGACGGAACGGGCGTCGCGCAAGAACAACGTCACGCCAAGCTGCTCTTCCAGCTTCTTGATCTGCATCGAGACGGCCGACGGCGTGCGAAAGACCGCATCGGCGGCGGTGGAGAAATTACCGGTCTCGGCGATGGCGACAAAGGTGCGCAGAACTTCATTGTCGAGCAGCGGTATGGGCCGGCGAAACGGTACGGTCATATCGGCATCCTTCAATTTTTCTGATCTTAAGCACCATATCATTTCGTTTGTCTGAATGTCAACGCGGGACCATATTAGCCCTAACGAAATAGATAAGGCAGCCGAAAAGGAGCACGACCATGGCTGGCACAGTACTTTACGAGGCATCTCGCCTGTTCAACCTCATGCGTGTCCGCGTCGTCCAGCGGACGGCACAGCACACGCTCGATGAGATCGTGGCGCGCTTTCCAGCCCATCTGATCGACGACGTCAACGCACGCGGCTTGCCGCCGGATCGGATGCTATCGGCCCACGAACGAAAGCCCGCGAAAGCTCCATCGTTCAATAATTCTCATGGCAGCTATAAGATCTATTCGCTTGATTGATACGTGAACCAACTTCATATTAGCTCGTAAAGGTCGCGACCTTTCGGGCATCTAAAAACCGAAAGGAACCTGGAAATGACGACGATTATCTATAGAGACACCGGCAGGACGCGGAGCACGCTCCCGGCGAGCGGTAGTTATGTGCCATTTATCACCCGCATCGCCGATCGCTGGCAGCAGTGGCGTTCCGAGCGCGAGCTTGAGTCCCTTTCGGACGACATGCGCAAGGATCTCGGCTGGCCGGTTGCCAACGAAACCAACAATCCCAAGGCCACGCGATGATTGTGATAACTTCTAAATTCTAAGGGCGACGCTCAACCGAAACGAGTGTCGCCTTTCGAACATTTGGCGCATAGAAGCCCGCTTTTCTTTTATCTTGATTATGATCCCCATATATATTTGACCATCTAAGGGAATTGCTTGGCTACCCGGCCCGCTTTCTTTCCTCCGGCAATTTTAATGAGCCAGCACAAATATCTCTTTGCGGCCGCTATTATCCATGCCAGTGTCGCTATTAGACCATCGAGCCGACGCATTTGACGCAAGGTATACGCAATGGTCCTGGAGCATGGATTTTCCCGATATGAGCAAGACTCCGATTAAGACGCGTTCCCTGGTTTTCTTTCTCGTACCCCATTTTACCATGCTGCCGTTTTCCGCGGCGGTTGAAACGCTGCGGATCGCCAACCGCATGCTGGGCTACCCGGCCTACTCCTGGCGGCTTGCCTCCACCGACGGCCAGAAGGTCTATTCCTCCAGCGGCATCGGCCTCGAGGTCAATTCGGCGCTCGCCGATGAGCGCCGCTATCTCGGCGGCGAGAACAGGCCGAACATGGTGCTGGTCTGTTCGGGCATCTATGTCGAGGAGTTCAACAACAAGTCGGTCAATGCCTGGCTGCGCGAGACCTACAATCGCGGCGTTGCCGTCGGCAGCCTCTGTACGGGCGCACATGTGCTCGCCCAGGCAGGTCTCCTGAACGGCAAGCGCTGCGCCATCCACTGGGAAAACCTCCCCGGCTTCTCCGAGACCTTCCCGCAGGCGGAAGTCTATGCCGATCTCTACGAGGTCGACAGCAATCTCTACACCTGCGCCGGCGGCACCGCTTCGCTCGACATGATGCTGAACTTGATCGGCCAGGACTTTGGCGAGAACCTCGTCAACCGCGTCTGTGAGCAGCAATTGACCGATCGCGTCCGCAGCCCCCACGACCGCCAGCGCCTGCCGCTGCGCGCCCGCCTCGGCGTCCAGAACGCCAAGGTGCTGTCGATCATCGAACTGATGGAAAGCAATCTTGCCGAGCCGCTGTCGCTGCTTGAGATCGCCGACGATGCCGGGCTGTCGCGCCGCCAGATCGAACGTCTGTTCCGCCAGGAAATGGGCCGCTCGCCGGCTCGTTACTATCTCGAAATTCGCCTCGATCGCGCCCGCCATCTGCTGGTGCAGTCTTCCATGCCGGTCGTGGAAGTGGCGGTTGCCTGCGGCTTCGTCTCCGCCTCCCACTTCTCCAAGTGTTATCGCGAACTCTACAATCGCTCGCCGCAGCAAGAGCGTGCCGAGCGCAAGCTCACCATGTCGAACAATCGCACCGGCGTGGTGATCTGAAGCCGAAATTGCTACCCAATCAAAAATCGAAGCGGCCTACTCGGCCGCTTCTTTCGTCATCTTGAAGTCGGAGTAGACCTGGTTTCGGCCATTGTGCTTCGCCATGTAGAGAAACTGGTCGGCAGCATTGAGATAATTCTCGAATGCCTCGTAGCCGGCGATCTCCGCCACGCCGATCGATACGGTCACCGACAATTCCTCGTCGTCGGCATTGACCTTCAGGTTCGAGAGACTGACGCGCACATCGTCGCAAATGGCGGTAGCGGCGCGTGAATCCGTCTCCGTGAAGAGAATGGCGAACTCCTCACCACCGAGCCGGGACAACAAGCTATCGCTGCCTTCGAACAGGGATCTGAGCCGGTCGGCGACCGCCTTCAGCACCTGGTCACCGATTTCGTGACCGTAGGTATCGTTCAGCTTCTTGAAATGGTCGATATCGAGGATCGCGACCGAACTCGGTCGCTGACGGCGCAGGCACTCGTTCACGATCCTCGGACCCTGATCATAGAAGTACCGCCTGTTGTAGAGCCCGGTCAGATAGTCGCTCGCCGCCAAAACGCGCAACTGCTTGAGCTGCAACAGTGTCTCGACATTGAGCGCAATGCGGCACTGCAGCTCTTCTTCCACGAAGGGGCGGTAAATGAAGTCGTTGGCGCCGGCTTTGAGGAAGGCCGCTGAAAGCAGCCGATCATTCGAAGAGGAGACGCCGACGACGCGCATCCGATCCGAGCCGAAGCGATGGCGAATGCGCCGCGTCAGCTCCTGACCGTTCATATCGGGCATATGATAATCGGTAAGCACCATTTCGATATCGCTGTATTCCTCGAGCGCCGACAGGGCTTCAACGCCGGAACCGGCTTCAACGACCTTGAACTGCTGTGCCTCCAGAATCTCGACCAGCACACGCCGTGCCGAGGGCATGTCGTCCACCACCATCACGCGCGTACTCCGGTTGGAGATGGCGCGCCTGACCGAGGAGACGAGATTGTCGAGGGCGAATTCATTGTCCTTCAGGACATAGTCGACAATGCGCCGCTCCATGATGCGGCTGCGCATCGCCACATCGAAGGATGCGGTAAAGACGATTGACGGAATATGGTGAGCGATAGCGACATCCAGCGCCTCGCCATGCGGCGAATCCGGCAGGTTGAGGTCGACGACCGCCATAGTGAAACCATGCCCGTCGATCGCAAGCACTTCGTTCAGTTGCTTCAGCGAAGAGCAGTGGGTGACATTAAGTCCAAGTTCTGTTTGGAAGCGGTGGCCAAGGACAGCAGAAAACATGCGCGAATCTTCCACCAGAAGTATCTCCTGGCTGCCACGGCGATGACCTTGGCCATCACTGAGGAAATCCACGCGGACCACCATTTCTTTCACGCCCTCCGAACCGCCTGGCACGGCCTGTTCGTCATCGCTATAGCGGACGAAACGGCAGTGCTATCGACCCCATCGTGACCGGGATTCGTGAAGAAAGCGGAACCATAGATTGTACAAATCTCGGGAAAAACATGAATCATCCTCATGTTTTTCTTGATCGAACATTCATGGCTCTCCCCTTCCAACATGTCAGGCACTCATTCTGACCTGCCGCACAGACTGGATCTGCAGCAGCGTGTCGAGATTCTGGTTCACGCGGCAGTAGAATTCTTCATCGATGAACGGCCGCAACATGAAGTCATTGCCGCCGGCCTTGAGGAAACGCGCCGAGAGCAGCCGATTGGTTGAGGACGAGACGCCGATGATGCGCAGCTCATGCGAACCGATACTGGCGCGGATGCGGCGCGTCAGTTCGAAGCCGTCGATATCGGGCATGTTGTAATCGGTGACCATCAGACCGATGTCGCGGTTTGCCTTGAGGATTTCCAGCGCCTTGGCGCCGTTCTCCGCCACGCTTACGCGGAAATTATAGCGCTTCAGGCGACTGGACAGCAACGCGCGCGCCGTGGCGCTATCGTCGACGATCAGTACATGATGGCGATGATTGGTGAGGAAACGGCAGATCGATTCCACCAGCAGATCGACGGCAAAGACATTGTCCTTGAGAATATAGTCGACAACATCCTTGGCGATCAGCTCGTCGCGCATGCCCGCAAGGAAAGTGCCGGTGAAGGCGATCGTCGGGATACTGAGGTCGATGAGATATTCCAGCGCCTCCCCTTTTTCCGCACCCGGCAGATTGATGTTGGAGATCGCCAGCCGGATCGGCTCCGACGATTTGTCATAGGCAAGCTGCAACTCTTCAAAGTTGCGGCAGATTTCAATGTCGATGTCGAGGAGCTCCTTGAGCTTCGTGCTGATCATCGACGTAAAGACATTCGAATCCTCGGCAAGCAGAATGCGTGCTCCGGAAAGCGACCCACCGGAATATTGCATTCCGGAAATACCCAAAAATGACATGATAAAACCTGCTAATAAAAACTCCGCCTCGTCCGAGTTTCTACAGCAAAGCCTTTGAGTATTTGTTAAGTCGACTGGTTTCCCATAGATGAAGAAAGCAGCCGCCAGAGCACCCGGCTCGTATCTGGATACCAAGCGATGCCCTAGTCTTTCGAAACCAGAGCATCCTTATTCTATACTTTCTTTTTTTGATTTCAGACGGTCGACGCCACAAACCCGTCCGGCCGTATCACTCTGCCGGCGCCCTGCCGCGTCGGCCGCCGACGCTTTTGGTTTCCGATGACTGCGCCGGCTGTTGCGTAGCCGGAGAAACGATCTCTTTCACAACCTCTACGCTCTCGCCTTCTGGCCCGTCCGCCGATTCCGCGAGAATGCTGCTCGGCTTGCCCCGCTTGCCGTCGCGAACAATATGCAATTCCTGATGCGGATAGGGAATGGAAATGCCCTCCTCGCGAAAACGCTTGAGGATTTCGATCCGCAAACTATTACGAATCTCCATGCCGTCGGAGAGATCCGAGAGATAGAAGCGCATCTCGAAATCAAGCGAGGATGGGCCAAAGCGCAGGAATTCAACGTGCGGCTCCGGGTTTTTCAGCACCTTTGGAACGCTGCGCACCAGTTCCAGCAGGATATCCATCACCTTCCTGGGATCGGATTCGAAGCTGACGGAAACCGGGATTTCCGAGCGCGCCAGACGGTTGCGGTGCGTCCAGTTGCCAACGGAAGCGTTGATCAGCTCCGAATTCGGCACGATGATCGACTGCTTGCGGAAGGTCTCGATCTCGGTGGCGCGCACCGAGATGCGCTTGACGATGCCTTCCGAGGCGCCGGAAACGATCCAGTCGCCGACCTTAAAGGGCCGCTCAACGAGAAGAATCAGGCCGGAAACAAAGTTCGATACGATATTCTGCAGGCCGAAACCGATACCGACCGAAAGCGCGCTGGCAACAAGCGCCAGGCTCGACAGGTCGATGCCGGCAGCCGAAATGGCAAAGATGGCCGCCAGGGCAATACCGAGATAGCCGATGCCGGTCTTGACCGAATTGCGCACGCCCAGATCCATCTGGCCGCGCGCCATGACATTGCCGTCCAGCCAGCGCTGGAACCAGCGCGTCACCAGATAGCCGCCGGCAAACAGCAGGACGCCGGCAAGGATACCGACCAGCGAAATCGACATATTGCCGATGCGGATCTCGGTAAACAGCCGATAGGCGAACAGCTCCAGATCCTGGATATGGAAGCCCCAGGACAGCAGGATCAGGGGAATGCCGGTCAGAAGAGCGACCGCATAGGTCGCAAGGCCGGCGACGAGCCCTGCCTGATCGAGCGCGACATCACTGAGCTTAAAGCGGTTTTCCAGGAAACGCCCGATGATCGTTTCGGCAAAGACGCCCTGCCGCGACACGGCCTTGCCCAGCTGGAAGCCGATATACATGGTGACAAGCACGGCGCTGGTCATGATCAGCTGCGTCGCGATGAAGCGCGCCAGACCGACATAGCCGATGACGGCCGTGAAGATCAGCAACGTCCCGAGTACCCGGAGGATGATCGCCATGCCGTGCGGCCAGCGACGGCCGGGGGCATCCGGATCACCGCTCTTGGCGAGAATCGGCTTGCCGAAGGAGGACGTGATCAGGATCAGGCCGATCAACAGCGCGGCGAAGAAGCTCTTCGCCACCGTGACGACGACAGGCGATCCCATGGATTCACTGATGCGGTCGAAGACATAATCCAGGCCGTTGACGACAGCCATGGCCTGCATGCACCAGCTCAGCGACTTCGCACCCTTGTTCGACAGCTTGACCAGCCGCCAATGCGGCCTGAAAGGCGCGAAAACGGCATTGCTCAAACGGCCGACGAAATAGACCAGCCAGATGAAGCCGAAGAAGGCCGCCAGCACCGGCGCAATATCCGGCCGCAGCACATTGAAGTTCGAAAGGCTCAAAAAGGACGTGACGAGAAAGGCGGCCAGCGATAGCGTTCGGATCAATGTCGACCAGAAGGCAACGGAGAGACGACTGATATAAGGCGGGTTCTCGATGTTTTCGTCCCGGACGTAATAACGTCCGAAGAGCCGGTAGCCGCCCAACAGGAAAATCATGGCCGCGGTCAGCGACAGAAAGACGGCGGCAAGGAGCGACCCAAGCTTTGCCTTCACAACGAAGCCGATCCAGCTTGTGATCGCATCGCTGAACTTTACGCCCTCATCGACAAACGCCGTTCCAGCATCCTCGAAGGTTCCCGCGGAAATCCCTGTGCGCTTGAATAGCGTTTCAGCGAACAGCTTGCGGCGCATTTCGACAAGTTGCATCGAAAGATGGTTGGTCGCCGCAACAAGATTATCGACATCAAGGGTGACGGCGCTGATCTGCGAGCGTTCGGCCGTGAGCCGGTCACGTTCTTGGGTAACGATCGGCGCTTCCGGCGGCTGTCCTTCCTTGGGAGCAGCACCGAGCTGCGTCAGACGCGTATCGATCTCGGCAAAGCGTGGCTTCAACCGCGCAGAGAGCGCCGCGACGGAGCGATTGAGATCATCGGCCCGACCGGACAATGCCACCAGCGTATCGTCGTCCGCGCCTTCACTCTTGGAAGCGTCCTCGATCGAGGAGAAATCCTTCTTTGCCTTGTTAAGATCGGCGACGGCAGCGTCCAGCAAACCATTGGCGAGCGGCGGCGATTGCACTGGCTGATCCGATTGCTGGGCCGGCTGTACCTGTTGCTGATCCTGCGCAAAGGCATGCCCGCCGGCCAAAGGACTTGCCAGCACGGCAAAGCTCAATCCCAAAAGCAGCAAGGACAGAAAACGGAGGCGGTGTTTCAGCAGGCGCAAGCAAAGCTCCTCGTCGCGGATAAAGTCGCTGGCGGCCTCAATAAACGGATTCGCCGCGCGGAAGAAATGAAAGAACGGAATCTACCTATACCGCGATTGCACATTTCATAGTCCCTACGCGTAAGCCTTGTAAGGCAAAGAAAGGCGACAGAAAGGCATTTGCCGCCCTTATCCCCTTAGAAACCCGCTCCTGGACGGGCGAGATACTCTTTCTCGGCCTCTGTCGATACGCGCCCAAGCATGACGTTGCGATGTGGGAAACGGCCATAAGCGGCAATAACGGCGCGATGCCGAAGCGCATAGTCGATCTGTTCGTCCAGGCCGAGCGCTTGGAAAAGCGCAACCGAGCGTTCCTGCTCGGCAAGATTCTCGGCATGCTCGAACGGCAAATAGAAGAACGCTCGCCATTCCGCCGGCATCTCTTGATCAGCGCCAACCTCCAAAGCCGCTTTCGCCTCCTGCAATGCCAAGCCGTCGGTTGCGAAAGCAAGCGGAGTGCCGCGATAGATATTGCGGGGGAATTGATCGAGGACAATGATCGAGGCCAGCCGGTTTCCCGGCGTTGCCCGCCAGAGATCGCTCACCCCTGCCGCCAGAGCCAGATGCGTGTCGCGAAACCGACGATAGATCTCTTCGTCGAGTTTGACGGTCGAGCGAAACCAGTCCTCGCTCGTGCACTCCTCGAACCAGAAGCTTAATACCTCTTCCGGCGTACAAACGATCGGTTTTGCTGCCATTGCCTGTCTCCCAACACTGCCCTCGGGAGATAGGTCCATAAGCGAATGGCGGCAATGGCGAAACTCGCCGTCAGTCACCCTTTTCGCAGGATCACGATGAAATCGATGCCGATTGGCGGCTCTCTTGAACGCGAGCACCGGGCCATGCCACCGTTGACCAGCGAGAGACGGCTCTATTACACCGCCTTGCATTGCGGATAGAACCGCCTGGCAATGCCTTCCGCCGCCGCATAGGCCTGCATCACGATCTCCGGCACCAGATCGATATCCGGCAGGCTCCCGAGCCCCAGTGGCCCCACAGCGAAAAGCCCATCCGTCGTTCGACCATCCACGGAAAGCGCGCCGGTGGCCTCGACGGCAAGGCCGAGGCCGAGTTCGTCCGGCATGGCAAGGCCGGCATCGATCAGGCTCTGCATCAGCGGCGTGGTGAGGTCTGGCGCCTGGCAGCGGCAGTCGATCACCTCGTCGGCATAGATCTGCTCAATGCCCTGCTGGCCGGCTGGCCTCATCGTCAAGCCGGTCGGCGTGCGCCGCAGGAAGTGTCCGCGACGCAACAACGTGTTGCCCTCCGCGAGTTCCTGTTGCAGCCGGACATGCAGCGCCTCCGGCAGACGATTTCGGTGGCTGTCGTAAAGGGCGCGCAGATGGCGGTTGAATTGCTGCTTCTGGCCTGCCGGCAGCGACCGCCAGAGCGAACGGGCATGTTTTCGCAGGCCGTTCATGACTGATTGCCAGTTCTGCCCGTTGGCCTCGGCATTTTCGCAGGCCGCGCGAATGAAGCGGACGATCTCGCTGAGATTGCCGGGCATCGCTTCGGCTGGAAAGACCGGATCGGCGTTGCTGCGGGTATGGCTCTGCGGCAGGAAGCCGCGTCTGGAAACGAGGGTAATCTGGCCGTCATAGCCGCTATCGCGCATCTGCAGCAGTCGGTCGACGACGCGCAGGCCGCTGCCGAGCAAGACGGTATGCGGGCGCGACACCAGGCGACGAGCGCGCACCGTCGTCGGCGTTGCCACGGGCTCGCCGCTCTGCGGCTGGTCATCGGCAATGCCGTAACCGGTCGCCAGGACCACCATGTCGAACACCGGATTGGCGACACCGGCGCTTTCCACCAGAAAACGGCCGCCACGGCCACGGCGAAGGCCGACCACCGTCTCGCCACTGACCTGCACCGTAATATCCCGTCGCGAAGACAGCGCCTCGGAGAAGCGCTGATAGACATAATCGCTGAAAATGCTCTTCGGCACGAAGATCTGCAGAAATCCCGGTATCGCCGCCGGTACGGCACTGCGAAACGGAGCGTTGCTACAGAGCCAATCGTTGAAATCATCAGGATCGCCGGCGGAGACCGAGAGATCGCGCACGCGGCTGTTGAGGATTTCGCTGCTATGGCCGGAGGCTAACGCCTGACCGCCGCTGACGCTGGAATTGGGATCGAAGAGCTGCAGGTGAAATGGCGTCCGCACCGTCTTCATCAAGGCGATCGCCATCATCATGCCGGAAAAGCCGCGGCCGATAACGGCGATGCGCGGTATCCCATAGGCCTGTGCCGCGGCATTTGCCTTGGCGGAAAAAAATCCCTGAACCGTCATATCAACTCCTGGGGGGCGAGGTGGTCGATCATGCTTTTCTAAGGGCATACTGATACCTTGCCGGTGAACCTCATACGGTTCGCAGCCATCAGGCCGCGAAGCGCTGCGCGCCCGTAAACACACAAGGGCCGCTTTGGTTCCTTGAACCTGAAGTGCATTTCCCACTTCGGCTCTCATCCGAAAGAGGGATGCTTCAGGCGGGTTTCCGCTCCAGCGCGAAACCCTGTTCCCTTCGTCAACCTTCATACTGCAAGCCCATTGGCCTGGAGGAATGTGGTTGCTCATATAGTCTACTTATTTAGTCGTATATGAAAGCGCGAAAATGCGCCGGTAGCAAGCGCTTTCTTGCGACCGGCGTTTTTGACGGCAAGTGGCGCCCTACGACATGGCCGGGCACAGAACGTCGTACAATCGCGATCTTGCGCGCTTATTCCTTTGGTTTTCAAGCGGCTTGGCGAAATCGGAAAACAGTCGATAGCCCTGCTCCCAGCGACCGAAACCGCTGGCAATATTGATATGGCCGGCATGGCCGAGATCGTGAAACTCGCTGCCCCATTGCGCGGCATAGCGGCGAAGTTTCGCAAAATCCATATAGGGATCGTCCCGGCTGCCGACGACGAGGCTCGGAAACGGCAGGGACCCTGTCGGCATCGCACCGAAATCGATGGCGCCGGGATGCAGCCGCTCCGTCCGCCCGAGATCGCAAGGCGCGACCAGAAAAGCACCCTTCACATGGCGCGCAGCAGGCCGATTTGCGAGGTTTGCGGCAAGCAGGCACCCGAGACTATGGGTGACGAGCCATACTTCCTCCGCCCGCTCCAGTTCGGTCTCCAGCGCCGCCAGCCAATCCTTGAGCGCCGGCCTTGCCCAGGAGGACTGGCGAACGATGGTTGCAGCCGTATGATCGCGCACCCAATGGCGCTGCCAATGCCCCTCGGCGGAGCCGTTCAAACCGGGAACGATCAATGTCGCGACCATAGCGCTCTCCTGGATGGCAATCGGCGGCCGTCGAGCCGCGCGCTTACAATTTCTCCATTCGACGCCTATTATGCCAAACAGCTAGATCGGCATAAGCAAAGAAAATCTAATGTACAGTACATCTATAGAAATTAAGATCTTATCGATTTGGCAAGGCTAAGTCACTGAATATGCCATCGGCTGATGGAGTGATGGATGGGAACTGTTTCGCAGTTGCACGAGCATGTCAGGCCGCCCGCACACCGCATTCAAAGCGAAGAAGAAGCGCTGCAGATCGCCCGATCGCTGGCCGCCCGCTTCGCGCAGCAGGCGAGCGACCGCGACATCAACCGCGTGCTCCCCTACGAGGAAGTGGAGGCCCTGTCGCAATCCGGACTGCTCGGCATCACCACGCCCTCCGAATATGACGGCCTCGACATCTCCAATTCCATTCTCGCCGAAATCGTCGCCATCCTGGCGGAAGCCGATCCTTCGATTGCCGAAATTGCACGGAACCATTTCTATATTCTCGAGGCGCTACGCACCGGCGGCAGCGAAGAGCAGAAGGACGCCTTCTTCGCAAGGGCACTAGCCGGCGATCGCTTCGGCAACGCCCTCTCCGAACCCGGCACTGCAACGGTCGGACAAGACAATACTCGCCTGACGCAGGACGGGCCTGGTCATCGCGTCAATGGCCGCAAATCCTATGCCGCCGGCGTGCTTTTCGCCGACTGGATCGCGATCTCAGCGCTCGATGCGCGGGATGAACTGAGCATCTCCCTCGTCCCACGCGGCACCGAAGGCATCCAGATCATCGACGACTGGGATGGTTTCGGCCAGCGCACCTCTGGCAGCGGCACGACCATCCTGCACAATGTCTATGTCAACGCCGACGCCGTCCTTGACCATCATGCAGGTTTCGAACGGCCGACGACCATAGGTCCGGTGGATCAGATCATCCATGCCGGCATCGATCTCGGCATTGCCAGGGCCGCCTTTGCCGAAACCGTGGAATTCGTGAGGACCAGCGCTCGCCCCTGGATGAACAGCGGCGTCGAGCGAGCGGCGGACGACCCGCTGACCATTGCCAGGATTGGCCAGATCGCCGTCCGCATCGAGGCGGCGGCGGCACTGCTGGATCTTGCGGGCCGGAAAATCGATATCGCCCAGATCAATCCGACCGAAGACCATGTGATCGACGCCACGCTTGGCGTGGCGGCAGCAACGACGCTGACGACGGAAATCGCCATTGAAGCCTCGAACACGCTGTTCGAACTCGCCGGCACCTCATCGACGCGCATCGGCCTCAATCTCGACCGCCATTGGCGCAATGCCCGCACCCACACGCTGCAGGATCCCACCCGCTGGAAATATCATCTGGTCGGCAATTATCATCTGAACGGCGTAACGCCGCCGAAGAACTGGGCGCCGTGAAACGCAAATGCGCTTCCTTTTATCTCGCCCTTGGCGGGCGAGAAAGCAATTTCACTGGTTTAGGAATTGCGATACCGGAATCTCGACGTATTCAAGAGCTGAGCGCAATTTCTAAGCCATTGAAATTGCAAGAGCGGGGGTCTGTATCTTGCGCCCCTGCCTACCCCCTCTCTTGCAAAATCTAGCACTTAGCTGACGCTAAATGCTGATTTTGCTTTCTCGCCCGCAAGGGGCGAGATAGGGCTCAGCCGATCTTCGAAGCGCGGTAGTCTTCCCGCTCTTCCGTATCGATGCCCGGCCCACCGCCGGCAACGAACTGCTCCAGCGTCATGTTGTCGAGAATGTCGGCGATCGCATCACGGACTTCCGTCATGGAGCGCCGCACATGACAGCGCTCTGGATCGGCGCAATCGTCACAGGCCTCGTAGGCAGTGCGGCTGGCACAGCGGATCGGCGCGAGCGGGCCGTCAAGCGTGCGGATGACATGACCGATGCGGATCTCGGAGGCGAGACGCGACAGCGAATAGCCGCCGCCAGGCCCCTTCTTAGACCGCAGCACGCCGGCATTGCGCAATTCCAGCAGAATGGTGTCGAGGAACTTCTTCGGGATATTGTTACGCGAAGCAATGTCGTTGATGAACGCAGTCTCGCCCGGCGCGAGGCGTGCCAGATCCACCAGCGCCTTCAACCCGTATTTTCCTTTTTTCGTGAGCATCGCTGTCCGCTTTACTACAAGTTCGATTGTTGGGAGCCCGGCTAACCGGTCGAGACTCGGCCGCCGATCCTGTCATCATTGGCCACGGGAAGTAATACCGCTACCTTCGACGAACAAGACAATAACTCACAAATTGTATAGTTTATATGAGTAAATTTAGGCAATGTATCGCTTAAGCAACGATTTTGCGGTTTTTTTTGCCTTTACGCGGCGCTGATATCAAATTGCTGGCTATCACGCCTGCGATTTTCATGATCGCCGATTGCCGACGCCACTTGCCCCGCGACGAAGACACCATGCTCGACCACTTCCGGCAGGCCCATGAGTTCGCCGAAAGTCCCCCGCGCCAGCGGCCCCGAAATGAACAGCGACGGTGACACCGCGCCATCCGGCCCCTGTGCCTGGGATGTCGTATTGCAGGCAAGGCCGAGGCGCGTGGCATCGATAGCGAGATAGCCCGCATCCGCAAGTGCGCCGATCCAGCCCTGCGTCTCCAATATGCCGCGATGGCCCGGCCCCGTCGTTACCACCACCGCATCGAACTGACGCTCGATACACCCGGCTGAATGGCTGAGATCGAGCCGACAATCAATCGCCCCATCCTTTGTCTCCACGGATGCGACGGAGGCTGCCAGCACCTCCAGCCTGCCGCCCCGAATCGCTTCCTCGCTGGCGGCTTCCACCTGCGGCGCAACGCGGAAACGGTGCACATCCCAGAAGGGCCGCAAATGCCGCACCACGCGCCGCCGCTCTCCAAGCGGCATCGCCCGCCATAAATCCTGTCCTTGCGCACGCACCTGATCGATGACCGCATGCCAGCTCCGCCCCTCAGCCTCCGCCTCGCGAATGGTGGCACGCACATGCCGCAACAGGTCGAGCGCCGTCCGCGATGGACGACTGACGAAATCGCCGAACAGTTCCTGTCTCACGGGCGCATGGCCGCGCGAGCGCAAGCCACGTCTGGAGATGGCAGTGATCGGCCCCTTGTGACCACGCAGGGTAAGGGAGGCGATAACGTCGGCTGAGGTCAGGCCATTGCCGACCACGAGCACGCGATCATCAGCGCGGATGGCGGCGAGTGCATCCGGCCGCGTCGGATCGACTACAAAACGCGGATGACCTGCCAGAGCGCGCCGCAACGGTTCCGGCGGCAATGGCGACGGATGGCTCGTGGCGATGACGAGGATATCCGCTTCCAGCCGCCGACCCGCCTCGTCCGTGATCATCCAGCGACCATCCCGCCGCAGCACCTCGGCAGTCTTTTCGGCTACATGGCTGATGCGGCCATCGTCGACGAAAGGCTGCACCATGTCATTGATATAACGTCCGAAAACCTCGCGCCGTGGAAACAGGCTGCCATTTGCCGCTACGGCCGTCTCGTCGCCGGCCAGCGCATCATGGGCTTCGATCCAGCGTTGAAAATGTTCGAGATCGTCGGGCAGCAGGCTCATCTTTGCCGCCGGCACATTGATGCGGTGCGCGGGATCCTGGGTATCATAGGCTAACCCCGCCCCCAGTCTGGCGCGCGGCTCAAAAATGAAAAGCTGACCGGGCTGCAGCCGCTGGCGCTGCAGCAGATGAAAGGCGACCGCCGCGCCGGAAACGCCGCCGCCGATAATTGCGATAACTGGCCGGTCACGCGACGAAGCGTGAGAATAAGTGGTCATCGCCAAATCCTTCCAGTCCGATCGATCGCGCGGACGATCTTGATGCCGCCAATCGCGCCTGCTCCACAGCAATATACTCTACAAATTTTATTGACAATAGAATGCCGTGACAAGCCGAATGGTTCCCATGAACCAACGCAACAGCGTCGAAACCGATATCACCTTTGCGAACAAACACTTCCTTGTGCTCTGCACAACAGCGTTATTGCACCGCAGGATGTAAAAACCTTGGCATACACCCAATAAAAGAACATACTAATGATCGTCCTGGTTCATGTTCTCTGGGAGGAGAAACATCATGGAACTGCTCGGCATGCTATCCACCTTCGACTATACGCTGATCCTGCTCCTCGTGGTGATCTTCATCTTCAGCGTGATGGAAGGCGGCGGGCATAAGAGGCATTAGGTAAGCGCTGGCACGAACGTCAGATACCTAAAGTCGATTGTGATCGGTTGAATGCTGGCACCTACGGTTGCCTGCTCTTATGCGTTTTTCTCTGCCAAATTTACGACCTGGATCGCGCTTGGAACAAAAGCAAGCCGCTGCTTCACGTCTCTGTCGACAAAGCGACTGACTCTTAACCAGCAGGTCTACGAGATCCGGCATATTGCAAATGCAAATAGCGCAAACTCGTGCTTCCGCCGCCGGCGGCCAGCTTTAACTGGCGCCGCTATCACAATGATATTCTAAGAAAATTTGGTGGGTGATGTAGGGCTCGAACCTACGACCCGCTGATTAAGAGTCAGCTGCTCTACCAACTGAGCTAATCACCCGTAACCGCTCGCTGGCGGTGTGAACGGGCATATAAATAGGATCGGTTTGATTGTCCAGCGGCCAGATCAATTTTCTTTCGTTATTCGTCAAAAAAATTTCGAAGAACGAAAAAAACTCAATGAAATCAAAGCTCAAGAATTCCGGTCGCAACACGCACCGCTTGACCGCCAATTCGCGCGTTGGCGATCTCGCCGCCGTCGATATCGATATGGAGGTGGATGAAAGACGGGCGACCCATCTCGACTCCCTGCTCGATGATGATCGGATGGTGCCCATCCGGCAGCTGATCGAACCGATGGATAGCGCCTGACAGCGCCGCCACGGCTGCGCCCGTCGCCGGGTCCTCGACAATGCCCATCCCGACCGGGAACATGCGGGCATGGAACTTGGCGGTGTGATTGACGGCGCCGCGACAATAGACGAAGGCGGAGGCAAGCGCGCCATCGACGAAAGGCACCATCTTTTCCCAAAGCTGCAGATCGAATTCCAGCCGCTCGGCCGCTCCGACATCATGCACCGGCACCAGCAGGAACGGCACGCCGGCGCTCCAGATCGACGGTACGTGATTCTCGAAGCCGACCTCGGTGATCTTCAGGCTAAGCGCGTTGGCAATATCCGCCTTGTCGAGCGGCAGCACGATCTGCTGCGATTTGCGCGGCAGGTCGAACTCGGCAAAGCTTGCTTTCTGCTGCCGCAGCCTGACGGCGCAGCGCACCGGCCCTACCCGCTCGTCGAGCACCGAGACCAGATCGATATCACCGCCATGATTGGCATGTGCCCGCTCCGCAAGCGCGATCGCGGTGCCGACCGTTGGATGGCCGGCGAAAGGGAGTTCACGTCCTGGTGTGAAGATGCGCAGGTTTGCCGTATGCGTCGGGTTCTGCGGTGGCAGAACGAACACCGTCTCGGAAAGGTTCATCTCCTTGGCGATCGCCTGCATCGCCTCGTCGCTCAGACCTTCGGCATCGAAGATCACGGCCAGCGGATTGCCCGCAAGCCTGCTGTCGGTGAACACATCATAGACACTGAAGCTACGGGCCACCCCTGCCTCCCTCACATGACTTTAGACTGCATAGCCACCCGGCTTCCTCATACATAACGGCAACACCTTCAAGCGCAAGCTAAAGCTGTTCCGCACGAGCGAAGAACCATGCCAGGATGGGCGGCATCGCCGAGCTGTAGCGATGCGCCGTCGGATCGGCGGAACGGATGGCGACCGCGCCGTCGATCTCCTTTTCCTCGTCCACCAGCATATGAGCCCTGATCTTTTCGAGCATCTCGTCGGCGGTCCAGGGAAAGCGAAAGATACGGAACAGGGTGACGGAGCGATTGGCATGCGTCGCATAATAGCCGGGCTCGGCAACAGCCACGTCAAGATCGAGACCGGTTTCCTCCAGAACCTCGCGCCGCATGTTACCCTCGACATCGCAACGATTATCGACAATGTCGTTTTCATCCATCGAACCCGCGGCGCAATAGACCTGGCCGGGGTTGGCCGTGTGCTGTGCCATGCGGATAGCGATGATTGCGCCATCGGAGGACACGGCGACCGGAAAGGCGAAGACATGAAAGCCGCCGCCGCGCTCTCTGTGCTTGCGCCACCACATAAATGTGGAGAAAGGCGTTACATAGCCCTCGCCCGCCACAGCTTGCTCGCTGACCTCGAGGCGATGCTGAAAGATCATACGGCCGTCGTAAAGGGCCGGATTGGAGGCAATCTCCCTCTTCCAGTTTTCCTGCGCCGCCGCCGCTTCGTTGAGATGAAAGGGATGATCGCCGGTAATCACCTTGAGATCGATGCGCGCGACCGGAAACACGGTATTCTCCGGCGGCCAGCCGGCCATGTCGTTTTGCGGTTTGAAAGCGGAGTTCATAAAAGATCCAATGTCATGACGATGGGGCAATGGTCGGAGGCTTTCGGCCTGTCCCAACCTGTGCGCGGATAGCGTTCCACCTCTTGTCCGGGCGGAAAGATGGTGCGGAAAGGCTGGCCGGAGCGGACGACATCGGGCAACCGCGCCGCATTGGCGCGCGCCAGGGCCGGAGACAGCCAAATGTAGTCGAGCTGGCAGAGCCATTGCTCCTGCGGCCCGCGCGCGTGATAGAGCGTCCAGCGGTCGAGTTCGTCACGTCGTCGCATGACGTTTTCAACGAAACCGTCATGGCTGAAGACATCGAGCGCACTCGCCTCTTCATCCCGGTGCTCGAAGCGATAGCCCGTATGGCGTGTCCCAATAACGTCGACACGTTCCTGATAGTCGTTCATGTCGCCACAAATGGCGAAATTCTTGGCAGCTGTATGACCGGCGCCGAAACGGGTCTCGATGATGTGGCGCACGGCAAGCGTCTCCGCGCGGCGCACCGGCATGGTCGACTGGCGGCCATCGACGCCCTCCCGCGCCGGCCCCATCGACTTCAGATGCACGACATAGAGTGAGAACGGCACGCCGCCGATGGTCAGATCCAGCTCCAGGCAGTCGCGCTTGAAGATCTTGTCGTCCTCGTGAAGGCCCAGCGCCGCCAGTTCGTCGGTGAACAGATCGAAATCGCGATAAGTCACCATGGCGTGACTCTTGATGTCCTTCAGCACGATCGGCTGCCCGTCGCTGGTCTGCTCGCGCATCATCACGGCAACGTCGATACCCCTGGAGTCATTGCCCTCGATCAGAAATTTCTGCCGATAGCCATTGCCGACCATGCGGTAGAGATAGCCATATTCGAAGGCCTGCAGCGCCGCCATGCTGTCAACTTCCTGCAGGCAGATGATATCGGCATTCGCATCGGCAATGGCGAGCGCCGTCATCTGCCGCGTGTCGTCGGTCGCAGCCACCACACGGGCCGCTTCAAGCTGCTGGTAGATGTTCTCGTTCTTCACATCGAACAGCTTCAGCACGCGGTCCTGCCGCAACTGATTGCGAAAACCGGTGTAATCGAAACGGGTCAGCAGGTTTTCGACGTTGAAGGTGGCAAGACGCAGGGACATGAAGCATTCCGGTTTACGGCGCCGAGACCAACCATCGGGAAACCTTGATCCGACATGGCGCGACTCCCATTCGTGACATAAGGCAAATCAAGCACAGGTGGGGGCAGCGAACAACCGTCTTGTCTTTCCGCCCGGCTGCATCGATCAGAGCCGCCAAGCCGAACGGATGGCGACGGCATAGGCATCGCCGGTCTTCACCGCTTCGCGGCTATAGGCGCGCAACACCTGGCCGTCCGGCAGCGACAGCCGCAGCGCATAGCGCTCGCCCTCATAAAGGACGGAGTCCACCCGGCATCCGATGCCCTCTGCATCGGCGACGACATCCTCGGGCCGAACGAGGATGTCGGCCCGAGTCGCATCTCCCTCCTGCTCACCCCACATTGCCTTCAATGCCGGCCAGTCGATCACCCGCGGCCTGCCATCCGGAACGACGAGTGACAGGATCGCTCCCTGTCCGATCAATCCACCGACCAACCGCCCTTCCGGCCGCGCATAGATCTCCGCCGGTGCGGCGACCTGCAGCAGCCGTCCCTCGGACATCACTGCAACATCGGTCGCCAGCGCCATGGCCTCGCTCTGGTCATGGGTGACGTAAACCATGGTAGCGCCAGAGCGCTGATGGAATTCGCGGAACGTCTCCTCCATTTCCTTCTTCAGATGACGATCGAGATTGGCGAGCGGTTCATCCAGCAGCACGACATCGGGCGATGTCACCAAGCAGCGCGCCAGTGCCACGCGCTGCCGCTGGCCGCCGGACAGATCTGCAGGGCGGCGTTCCGCATAGTCCTCCAACCGCACCGTCGCCAGCGCCTCGTGTACTTTCTGACGGTAACGCTCACCGGAAATGCCGCGCACCTTCAGCGGATAACCGACATTGTCGGCGACATTCATATGCGGCCAGAGCGCATAGGACTGGAACACCATCGCCATATTGCGCCGCTCCGGCGGCAGCGTATGCGCGGCATCGGCCAGCAGGCGCTCGCCGAGATGGATCGAACCATCCGTCGGCTGCTCGAAGCCGGCGATCATTCGAAGCACCGTCGTCTTGCCGCAGCCAGACGGCCCGAGCAGTGCCAGGAAACCACCCTCGCGAACATCCAGGGATAGCGCGTGGACAGCCGCGCGGCCGCCCGTGCCGAAATCCTTGCTGACGTGATTGAGGATCAGCTTCGCCACGGCACCACTCCCTTCGGCAGGCGCTTGGCCAGGATTTCCAACAACAGCATCATGGTAACGACCATGGCGATGACGATGACCGACATGGCGGACGCCAGATCGGAGCTGCCGCCGTCATCGAGATTGTAGATGACGACACCCAGCGTCTGTGTCCCCGCCGACCAGAGCAGGGCTGAGACCGTCAACTCGTTGCAGGCAATCAGAAAGACCAGGATCACCGAGGCTCCCGCTGCCGGCGCGATCAGCGGCACGATGATATCGAAGAGACGCCGGAAGAAACCGGCACCCGATAGACGCGCGGCCTCTTCCAGCGCCGGATCGAGCTGCAGGAAAGCACTCATCACCGGCTTGAGACTGACGGCGAAATAGGCGGAGAAATAGGCGAGCAGAATGATCCAGATCGTGCCGTAGAGCGTGACATTGAGGATCGGCAAAGGGGCCGCAAAAACAAGAATGAAGCAGACGGCGATAATGATCCCCGGCAGTGAATAGGGAATTTCGATCAAGCCCCCGACGATCCGGCTCAGCATGTCCTTGCGCTTTGTCAGCGCGTAAGCCGCAAGAATTGTCACCACAAGGAGACCAAACGCCGTCGTTCCGGCCAGAAACAGGGAATTGGAAAATGCGGTGCGCGTCACCGTCTGGCGGAACAGGATTTCGGCAAAGGCATGCAGCGACGCCGTCTTGAAGGTCAGTGGCACGCCATAGGCCGGCACCAGCGCTCCAGCGACCAGCGCGAAGAAGGGCGCGACCAGCATGATGAACAGGATCGCCCAGAGCAGCGGCAGGGCTGCAAAGCGCCAACCACCGAGCGAGAAGGCGGCGGATGCGCCGGACAGGCCGATCACCCGATAATCCCGCCCTCTCAGAGCTCTGCCCTGCACCGCAAGGCCCGCGGCCGAGATCACCGCGATCATCGCCGACAACAGAGCGATGTCGCCGAAGGTGCGCGGACCGAAGGTAGAGAATTTGGTGAAGATCAGCGTCGACAGCGTGAAGATCGAAGCCGGTATTCCAAGAATGGCCGGTATGCCGAAATTGCCGACCGAGGAGACGAAGGCGATGGCCGCGCCCGCAATGACCCCGGGCAGCGACAAAGGCATGATAACATCGCGGAAAACGCGCAACCCCGAGGCGCCCGACAATCTCGCCGCCTCGACACCATCGCGCGGCAGCGCCATCAACCCGGCCCGAAGCGCCAGATAAACCAGCGGCGCATGCTGCACGCCATAAAGCAGCGCAATGCCGCCGACAGAATAGAGCGGTTGCGGCGAACCGAGCGGCGGTGCGATATGCAGCGCCTTCAATAGCGGACTCGACGGGCCGGACATCTGCACCCATGCCAGCGCCGTCACCTGCGGTGGGATCATCATCGGCAGGACGAAGAGAAAGCCGAGCGGTCTCCTGCCCGGCATGTCGGTCAATGTCAGCAGGAAAGCGAAGAGGCAGCCGAGAGCCACGGAAATCACTGTGCCGAGCACGGCCGTCTCGATGGTGTACCAAGCGGAGCGCCAGAGGGCGGGATCGGTGATCAGCTCATAGGCACCGCCGCGCAGCAGCGCTGCTATACCGGCCTCCGCCAGCCGCGCCAGCGGCAGCACGCTCAAGAGCATCACGATGGTGACGACAAAGGGAAACAGCCAGGCTGGCTGGCTGTTTCCCTTACGCATATATCCGTACATCGACAGTCCAGATAGGATCAATTCGATCCGTAATAGGAGGAGAAGGTCTTCAGGTCCTGATCGGTATTCTTCAGGGCTTCGGCAGCATTCAACGGCAAAACCTTGATGCTGTCACGCGCCGGGAAACCGGCAGGCAGCGACATGCCGTTGCGGGCCGGAATATAGCCGAGCTTGAGGAAGCCCTCCTGGCCTTTTTCGGAAAGAACATAATCGACGAACTTCTTGGCGGCGTCGGCATGCTTGGCGCTGGCGAGAATGCCGACCGGCTCGGTCACCGCCGAAACACCTTCGGACGGGAACACGAATTCCAGCGGTGCGCCCTTGGCCTTTTCGCGGATCGGCATGTAGTCGACGACCATGCCATAGGCTTTCTCGCCCGAGGCGACCGACTTCAGCACCGCGCCGTTGCCACCAGCAGCAACTGCGCCATTGGCGGCAAGGTTCTTATAGAAATCCCAGCCGAGGCTGCCGACGCCAGCGAGCGTCTGCGCATGAATGAGCGCAGCGCCCGAAGCAAGCGGGCTTGGCATGGCAACCAGACCCTTGGCTTCCGGCTTGGTCAGATCCTGCCAGCTCGTCGGCTTCATCGAAGCGGCGGTGTTGTAGACGATGCCGGTGGTGATCAGCTTGGTGGAATAATAATAGCCATCGGCGTCATAGAGAGCCGCGTCGTAATTCGCGGCTTCCGGCGACTTATAGGCCAGCAGCTTGCCGGCTTCTTTCAGGCGTTCCAGCGTGACCGTGTCGGCGATCAGGAGAACATCGGCGACCGGAGCGCCGGCCTGGATTTCCGCTTGCAGCTTGGCGATGATCTGCGGCGTGCCGTCGCGGACCCAATCGACCTTGATGCGGGGATTGGCGGCCATGAAACCATCGACGGTTGCCTGCGCATCGGCATTCGGCTGGCTGGTATAGAGGACGAGGTCGGCGGCCGCAGCCGAGCCGGAGAAAAGAGCAACGGCCAGGAGGCCGGCGAAAGCGGAAACAAGCGTCTTCATGGAGCGTCCTCGACTGGGTGATCAGGAGCGTTCCTTAGACGTGTGGCTTAACATGATTGTGACAGTTCAATTTAGAGTGTCAGTACCGTTCATACTATCATTCGACCTTGACCATCGGTGCCCTGCCCTATTTCCTAGCGCACGAATTTCAGATCTGATTTTGGGAGGATAAATCTATGGAATACCGTCTGCTTGGCCGTTCCGGCCTCAAAGTTTCCACCATCACCATGGGCACCATGACCTTCGGCGGTGTCGGCTGGGCAAAGACTGTCGGCGATCTCGGCGTCAGCGAGGCGAAGCGGCTGGTCGACATGTGCCTGGACGCCGGCGTCAACCTGCTCGACACGGCCGATGTCTACTCTCAGGGCGCTTCGGAGGAAATTCTCGGCGAGATCATCGGCGGCCCGCGCAAGAACGGCGTGCTGATCGCCACCAAGGCCCGCTTCCCAATGGGACCTGGCGTCAACGATGTCGGCTCTTCGCGCCAGCACCTGATCCAGGCCTGCGAAGCCAGCCTGAAGCGCATGAAGACCGATGTCATCGATCTCTATCAGGTGCATGAATGGGATGGCCAGACGCCGCTTGAAGAGACGATGGAAGCCCTCGATACGCTCGTCCGCCAGGGCAAGGTGCGTTATATCGGCTGCTCGAATTTCTCCGCATGGCACATCATGAAAGCGCTCGGCGTCAGCGAGCGCGACAAGTACCAGCGCTTCGTCAGCCAGCAGATTCACTACACGCTCGAAGCCCGCGACGCCGAGTACGAACTGCTGCCGGTCAGCATCGACCAGGGCCTCGGCGTGCTGGTCTGGAGCCCGATCGCCGGTGGCCTTCTCTCCGGCAAGCACCGCCGCAACCAAGCGACGCCGGAAGGCACCCGCCAGTTCGCCGGCTGGACCGAGCCGCCGATCCGCGACGAGAACCGCCTGTGGAATATCGTCGATACGCTGGTGGAGATTGCCGATGGCCGCGGCGTCTCGGCGGCGCAAGTGGCGCTTGCCTGGCTGATCGGCCGCAAGGGTGTCACCTCGGTCATCATCGGCGGCCGTACCGACGCGCAATTCAAGGATAACCTTGCCAGCGCCGAGCTGAAGCTGACCGACGAAGAGCGCAAGCGCCTCGACGATGTCAGCCTGCTGCCGCTGCTCTACCCCTATTGGCACCAAGCCAATACTGCCAGCGACCGGCTGAGCGAGGCCGACCTGTCGCTAATCGCGCCGCATTTGAAGAAATAAGCATGAAAATGGCGTGGCGGCTTAGGCCGCCATCGCCCCGATCTCACCCGCGACCAATTTACCGAGACGCGAAATCCCCTCATCGATCATCTGCTCGTTGGCGCAGGAGAAGCTGAGACGGAAGGTGTTCGGGCCAGAGCCATCGGCGAAGAAGGCCTGGCCGGGCACGAAGGCGACCTTGACGGTCTCCAGCGATTTCGCCAGCAGCTTAGCGCCATCCATGCCCTTCGGCAGGGTGACCCAGACGAACATGCCACCTTCCGGCTTAGTCCAGCTCGTACCATCAGGCATGTATTTCGCGAGCGCCGCCAGCATGCAGTCACGGCGGTGGCTATAGGCCTTGCGGACCTTGGCGACCTGCGCATCGAAGCCGCGCTCGGCAACCTGATGGATGGCGATCTGGTTGATGGTCGAGGAATGCAGATCGGCGGCCTGTTTCATCAGCACCAGCTTGCGGATAACAGGCGCATTGGCAACAACGAAGCCGACGCGAAGACCCGGCGCCAAGGTCTTGGAAAAGCTGCCGCAATAGATCGTGCGCGTATCGTTGATATGGCCCTTGCGGGCGATTTCCAGTGCCAGGATCGGCGGGACCGGCTCGCCGTCATAGCGCAACGACTGATAGGCGGCATCCTCGATGATCGCGATGTCCAGCTCGTCGCCGAGGCCGATCAGCTTTTCTCGCGCGGCGAGATCGACCGTTTCGCCGGTCGGATTGGCAAAGTCGGCGGAAAGATAGGCAAATTTCACCCTGCCGCCCGCCTGCTCCGCAGCCGTGCGATAGGAGGCGGGAGTGCGGTTGCCGCCGGGGGTGAGCTGATCATAGGTCGGCTCATAGGCATTGAAGGCCTGCAGCGCACCAAGATAGGTCGGCGCAGTCACCAGCGCCGTATCTTTCGGCGACAGGAACAGCTTGCCGAGATAGTCCAATCCCTGTTGCGACCCGGAAACGATAAAGACGTTCTCAAGCCCGCAGGGAACGCCAAGCGCCACCATCTGGCCGACCAGCCATTCGCGCAGCGGCTTGTAGCCTTCGCTGACCGAATATTGCAGCGCCGCATTGACCGCGGGACCGGAAAAAATGTCCGCATAGGCCTGCTTGAATTCCTGATCCGGAAACAGCGCAGGATCCGGAATACCACCGGCAAAAGAGATGATGTCAGGCCGCTCGAGGAGCTTCAGCAGCTCGCGGATTTCGGAGGCACGCATACGGCTGGAACGCGTCGCAAAGATATTTTCCCAATTCAACATGGGGCTTCCTCGTAATTTTTGGTCTTTGCAGCAACAAAACACGCAACAAAAGATAAGTCAACAATGCTGACCTATTTTGTTTGTAACGGTGACAAGGAATGAGGATTGATCGGCAGAAGGATGTCGCTCAATCAATGCCGCATGTCGATTTCCCGCTTCCGAAAGGACCTACACATTCCGCTGTCCGAGCGTTATTCTTACGCAGCATCAATCGATAGGAAAAACGTAAGAATGGCCACCGCGACCCTCTCATCGAAATTTCAGATATCGATCCCGAAAGAAGTGCGCGATCAGCAACACTGGAGCGCCGGCCAGGAGTTTGTCTTTATTCCGAAAGGTAAAGGCGTACTCCTCATGCCCGTTCCAACTTTGGCAGATCTCAAAGGCATGGCGCGCGGCGCAAATCCGGAAAATGACCGCGACCGAGACGACCGATTCTGATGCGCGTGGTCGACAGTTCCGCGTGGATCGAATGGATTCTTGATAGCCCGCTCGGACAGCAACTGTCCGATCAAATTCCGGAACCCGGCGACTGCATCGTTCCAACGATTGTCCAGCTTGAACTTTCCAAATGGCTTCTTCGCGAACAAGACGAAGACGCACTGAACAATTTCATCGCCTACACGATGCTATGCAATGTCGTGCCGTTGGACACCGCAATCGCGCGTCGCGCCGCAGAGATCGCCATGCAACACAAGCTCGCCACTACCGATGCGATCATCTATGCGACTGCCCTACAGCACGACGCCGACGTCCTGACCTGCGATGCACACTTCAAAGGGCTGGAAAACGTAATTTATCTCCCGAGGGCAATGGTTTGACATGACAAACGACCCCACCTCCTCCTTCTACGACGACAACGCCGTCATCTATGCCACACGCAAACGCAACCTGCCGCGAAGCCGGCTTGATGCCTTCCTGGCCGCCCTTCCCGCAGGTGCATCCATCCTCGAGCTTGGCTGCGGCGCAGGGCAGGACGCGGCCTATATGATCTCGCGCGGTTTCGCCGTGACGCCGACCGATGGTTCGACCGAACTTGCCAAACAGGCGGAGGCCCTGATCGGTAGGCCGGTTCAGATATTGCGGTTCGAAACGCTCGATATCGAAGGCGCTCACGATGGCGTGTGGGCCGAAGCCAGCCTGCTGCATGCGCCTCGCGCCGCCCTGCCCGATATTCTCGATCGGATCCGCCGCGCGCTGAAAGACGGCGGCATCTTCCACGCCAGCTTCAAAGCCGGTGAGGCGGAAGGTCATGATACTTTCGGCCGCTACTATAACTACCCCTCGGCTGCATGGCTGACAGCACTGCTCGGTAAAGGCGGCTGGAGAGACATAGCGATGACCGAAGCCGACGGCGGCGGTTTCGACGGCAAGCCGACGAGGTGGCTCTACGTCAAAGCACGGAAATAGAAAAAAAGGCCGGAGCTCTCGCCCCGGCCTTTCTCATTTCAGCAACAGCCGAAAATCTTAGTTGACGCTCTTGTCGACCAGCTTGTTCTTACCGATCCAAGGCATCATGCCGCGCAGCTTGGCGCCGACTTCTTCGATCTGGTGGCTGTCGTTCATGCGGCGGATACCCTTGAAGCGGGCAGCGCCCGAACGGTATTCCTGCATCCAGTCCGAGGTGAACTTGCCGGTCTGGATGTCCTTGAGGACGCGCTTCATCTCAGCCTTGGTTTCTTCGGTGATGATGCGCGGGCCGGTGACGTATTCGCCCCACTCTGCCGTGTTGGAGATCGAGTAGTTCATGTTGGCGATGCCGCCTTCATAGATCAGGTCGACGATCAGCTTTACCTCGTGCAGGCACTCGAAATAGGCCATTTCCGGTGCGTAGCCGGCTTCGACCAGGGTTTCGAAACCAGCGCGGATCAGCTCGACGAGACCTCCGCACAGAACGACCTGTTCGCCGAAGAGATCGGTTTCGCACTCTTCGCGGAAGTTGGTTTCGATGATGCCCGAACGGCCGCCGCCAACGCCGCAGGCGTAGGAGAGAGCGAGTTCAAGAGCATTGCCGGAAGCATTCTGGTGAACGGCAACGAGGCAGGGAACGCCGCCGCCCTTCTGGTATTCGCCGCGAACCGTGTGGCCCGGGCCTTTCGGAGCGATCATGACGACGTCGACCGAAGCCTTCGGCTCGATGAGGCCGAAGTGAACGTTGAGGCCGTGTGCGAAAGCGATAGCAGCGCCGTCACGGATGTTCGGAGCGATATCGGCCTTGTAGATGTCAGCCTGGAGTTCGTCAGGCGTCGCCATCATCATCAGGTCGGCCCAGCCGGCGGCTTCAGCAACCGTCATGACCTTGAAGCCATCGGCTTCGGCCTTCTTGACGGTCGGCGAACCGGCCTTCAGCGCGATCACAACGTTCTGTGCGCCGCTGTCCTTGAGGTTCAGCGCATGGGCGCGGCCCTGCGAACCATAGCCAATGATGGCAACCTTCTTCGACTTGATGAGATTGAGATCGGCATCACGATCGTAATAGACGCGCATTGTTTTTCCTTCCCTTTGCTTGTCTGGTGTAAGGCGTAAATTGAAACTTCTCAGACGGTTGCGGCTGCTTCCGCCAAAACCTTTTCCGTGCCGTAAAGCTTGAGAAAAGCGGTGACCGCCCTCTCCGCCTGACGGCTCGTATCCTTCAAACCGGGCTCGCCGAGCAGCATGCGGACATGCAGATCGGACACGATGAGCCCGTAAAGCGTGTGATAAGCCTCGTCGGCATCCATGAAGCGCAGCAACCCTGCCCGCTTGCCGGCATCGATGAGGCCACTGGCGCGGCGGTCGATCTGCCGGCGACCGCGCTCCAGCAGCAGCTTGCCGAGCTTGGAGCCATCGCGGTTCGACTGGCCGATCGCCAGGCGGTTCAACGCCAGCGAAACGTCACCCGCCAGAACCTCCAGCAGATCGCGCGAGAACACCACGAGATGATCGTGCAGGCTCGCCGCCGTCAGCCGCTCGCCGTTGCGCTCGAACGTGCGTACCTTGCTGGCCTGATAGGTGATCATCGCCGACAGCAGGCCGTCGCGATCGCCAAACCACTTATAAAGACTTTCCTTTGAGCAATTGGCAGCGCGCGCGACGCCCGAGGTCGTCAGCGCCTTTTCGCCGCCATCGACGAGCAAACGCAACGCCTGCTCCAGAACGGCGTTCTGGCGCGGCGAAAACTCGCTCGACTGTCCTGCTTCGCTAAGCACGATGGCCATCCTCAAATGAGTACCGTACGGTACGGTTCGCGGCGCGTTATGGCGCAGAGCTGAGCGAGCGTCAAGCGAAAATCGTCGCTGCACCGCATCAATAAAGCACGCGAAACTATTCCGCTGCGACCGGACTGCGTATGCCCTCGACGTCCCGGAGCGGCGACAGGCCGTAAAGGCGGCTATATTCGCGACTGAACTGCGAAGGACTCTGATAGCCGACGCGATGACCGGCAGAGCCGACATCGAGCTGCTCCACGATCATCAGCCGTCGTGCCTCATGCAGCCGAAGCTGCTTCTGATATTGTATCGGCGTCATGGCCGTGACGGCCTTGAAATGATGATGCAGCGAGGAAACGCTCATCCCCGCACGTTCGGCCAGCTCCTCGATGCGCAGCGGCTGAGTGAAATTGCCGCGAATCCACGCAATGGCGCGCGCCACCCTGTTGCTCTGGCTCTCGGCCATGGCAACCTGCAGCAGCCGGGGTCCATTCGGGCCGGTCAGCAGGCGGTAGAGGATTTCCTGCTCGATCAGCGGCGCCATGGCCGGAATATCCTCCGGCCGATCGAGCAATCGGAGCAGCCGCAACGAGGCGTCGAGCAACTCCGGCGATGCCGGATTGACCGCCAACCCGCGCACGGGTTCCGCCGTCACCGCCTCGCGCGGAATACCGACGCGCGACAGCAGCTCCTTCAGCCGTTCACTGTCGAGCGCCATGCCGAAACAAAGATAGGGTGTTTCGCTGCCGACATTGGTGACCTGCGTCGATACGGGAAGGTCGAGGGCAGTTAGAATGTACTCGCCAACGCCGTAGTGGTATATATCGGCGCCAACGGTCAGGGTTTTGCGCCCTTGGACCACAATGGCAAAGCAGGGCCGATAAGCCCCGTGCTGCCAGACTGTCGCGGCCGACTGCCGATAAAGATTAAGCCCTTCTATCGGTGTGTGATGCTCTCCATCCCCCGTCGCGAAACGAGCGATGATGGAAGCGAGTTCCTGATTGGGATTGAAAGGCAGGGTCATGCGCAACCAATTGTTTTCGAGGATTTGTCGAAACCTATCTAGGTCTTCGTCCATTGTTTCGAAAGAGCGCCGCTCATCCAGATTCGGAGAATCGTACATAAAGCTTGCAGGATCGCTCTAACGCTATCGCCCGCTTCCGATGCATAGTCAGTCATCAGAATTTCCACTTCATCTGAAGCCAATCCTACCAAAAAGGAAATCCCTATGGCTATTGCAAAAGGCTACGCCGCCACCGACGCGTCCAAGCCGCTCACCCCTTTCACCTTTGAACGCCGGGCGCCGAATGACGATGACGTCGCCATCTCCGTCAAATATTGCGGCGTCTGCCACTCCGACATCCATCAGGCCCGCAACGAATGGGGCGGCTCGAAGTATCCGATGGTGCCAGGCCATGAAGTCGCCGGCATCGTCACCGCCGTCGGCTCGAAAGTGACCAAGTTCAAGGTCGGCGACCGCGTCGGCGTTGGCTGCTTCGTCAACTCCTGCACGACCTGCACCACGCGCGACCTCGACTACGAACATTACATGCCGGGCCTGGTCCAGACCTACAACGACGTCGAAGCCGATGGCGAGACGCCGACTTATGGCGGCTATTCCGACTCGATCGTCGTCAAGGAAGGCTATGTCCTCTCCTTCCCGGACAATATCCCGCTCGACGCAGGTGCGCCGCTGCTGTGCGCCGGCATCACGCTCTATTCGCCGCTCCGCCACTGGAAGGCCGGCCCAGGCAAGAAGATTGCTGTTGTCGGCATGGGTGGCCTCGGCCACATGGGCGTCAAGCTGGCGCACGCCATGGGTGCCGACGTGACGGTTCTCAGCCAGACGCTGTCGAAGAAGGAAGACGGCTTCAAGCTCGGCGCCGACCACTATTATGCCACCAGCGATGCCGAAACCTTCACCAAGCTCGCAGGCAGCTTCGACCTGATCCTCAACACGGTCGGCACCGCCATCGACTGGAATGCCTACCTGAACCTGCTGAAGTACGACGGCAGCATGGTGCTGCTCGGCGTTCCGGAACACGCCGTTCCGGTCCATGCCTTCTCGATCATTCCAGGCCGCCGCAGCCTCTCCGGCTCGATGATCGGTTCGATCAAGGAAACCCAGGAAATGCTGGACTTCTGCGGCGAGCACAACATCGTCTCGGAAATCGAGCTGATCAATATCGACAAGATCAACGAAGCCTATGAGCGCGTTCTGAAGAGCGACGTCCGCTATCGCTTCGTCATCGATATCGCCTCGCTGGCCTAAGCATTACGGGTGCAAAGACCGATTGGAAAAGGGCAGCCGTTTGGCTGCCCTTTTTTCATTCCTCCCGCATGGTTTCTCTCTGCGTAATCAGCCGGGCGCTGTGCTGGCGGCTGATATAGATCCACAGCCAGCTCCAGGCGACGGCGATGCGCCAGCGTGTGCCGATCAGGAAGTAGATATGGGCAAGGCCCCAGACCCACCAGGCAAGCCATCCCTTGAGCTTGATCCGGCCGAAATCGATGATCGCGGCACTTTTGCCGATCGTGGCAAGACTTCCCTGATGGCGATAGTGAAACGGCCCCGGCGCCGGCTGGCCCGCCAGTTTCGCCCTGATCACCTTGGCGACGTAGGCACCCTGCTGCTTGGCGGCCGGCGCAATGCCGGGCACGGGGCTGCCATCCTCGCGCGTCACCGCCGCCGTATCGCCGATGACGAAAATATCCGGCTGGCCCGGCGCGTGCAGCTCCTTGTCGACCACGACGCGGCCAGCGCGATCGGCCGGAACGTCAAGCCATTTTGCCGCCGGTGATGCCTGCACGCCGGCTGCCCAGACGATGGTGCGGCACGGCACGAAAGTATCCCCGATCGTCACGCCCTCAGCGGTGCAGGATGTAACCGGCTTGCCCAAATGGATTTCAACACCGAGCTTTTCCAACGCCTTCTGGGCATAGTCCGACAATTCCTCGACAAAGCTTGCGAGAACGCGTGGGCCTGCTTCGACAAGGATGATCCTCGCCTTGCTGGTATCGATATTGCGGAATTCCTTCGGCAGCGTTTTTCGGGCGAGCTCGGCGATGATGCCGGCAAGCTCGACCCCGGTCGGCCCGGCGCCGACGATCGTGAAGGTCAGGAGCGCATCACGAATGGCCGGATCTTTTTCCAGCTCGGCCTGCTCGAACGCCAGAAGCACACGGCGGCGGATGGTCGTCGCATCCTCGAGCGTCTTCAACCCCGGCGCCACCGGCTCCCATTCGTCATGGCCGAAATAGGCATGGGTCGCGCCCGTCGCCAGCACCAGCGTATCGTAGCCGATCGTGTTGCCATTCTTCAACGTCACGGTATGTGCCTGGCTGTCGACCCCCGCGACTTCCGCCAGCAGCGTCGTCACCTCAGGCCGGTCGCGGAAAAAATTTCGGATCGGCCAGGCGATCTCGGAGGTGGCGAGCAAGGTGGTCGCGACCTGATAGAGCAGTGGCTGGAACAGGTGATGGTTACGCCGATCGATCAAGGTGATGCGGACCGGCGCGCCTTTCAGATCATTGGCGAGCTGCAATCCGCCGAAACCGCCCCCGACGACGACGATATGATGATCCTGCATGACAATACCCCGCATCTATTACATCTCTGCAAACGTAGAGTTGAGGGCGACGGCCAGCAACCGCCTTTTATGCATGGCACCTGTGCGGGCGTGATCCTTACGGCGTAATCGAGAATGCCATCATCGATTACGCGCGCGTTGGATCAGATCGAATGTCTCACGCACATCGGCGATACCGAGAAATTTAGGGGTATTCGAAAGCGCGGGTGTCCAAAGACCGATGCCGCCGCCACGGCGGCCATAGCCGATCTGGACATCGTCTCCGAAGCTGATCGTACCCGTTCCATTACCATTCTGATCCAGATCCAGGGTCTGCAACCGCTCCAGCGATACGGTCAGAAGCTTGGAAAACCAGCCTTCACGCAAGACCATGATACGCTGATCGCTGACCGCATATTGCGTTCTGGCGCGGACAAATGCATCCAGCACGAAACGACCGATGATGAGGTACAAGCCGATCAGGATGAAAGGCAGACCCCACAGCTTGAAAAACAACGGTGCATTGGCCTGGCGCACAGCCATGCTTTCCCAGAAGATAGCAAAGCCACCCCACATAAGCGAAAGCGGCACCAGGAACAGGTCCTTCCTGCTAAACATAAGGCCTTGTTTCGGCCGGCCCTGCCACAACAACTTTTCGCCGGGCAGAGCATAGTTCTGAATGTCCGCATTGCTCATGACAAATTGCCTCTAAAGCACACACGCAATGACACCTTAGCTGAGAGAATTCGCTGGGATAATATGCAAAACCAGCCTGCGACTCTATGGACCTATTGCGCATAGCCGACGGGAATGGAGGCGCCGCTTTTCAGCTCCTCCATCGAGATCGAGGCGGATACATCGAAAAGCTCCACCTTGCGGACGATCTTCTTGTAGATGACGTCATACTGCTCCACACGCGGCAGCACGATCTTCAGGATATAGTCGTAATTGCCCGTCAGCCGATGCGCCTCGACGATCTCGGGAATGTCGCCGATAACCTTACGGAACCTCTCGATCCATTCGTCAGCATGGTGCGCGGTCTTGATCAGCGCATAGAGCGTGGTCGGCACGCCCATCTTCTCGCGATCGAGCACGACGATGCGCCGGGCGATATGGCCGCTCTCCTCCAGCCGCTGGATGCGCCGCGAGCAGGCCGAGACCGACAGCGCCACCCGATCGGCAAGATCGGTCACCGAGATACCGGCATCGGTCTGCAGAAGGTCGAGAATCTTCCGGTCGCGTTCGTCAAGCATGCGCGGCAATCTCCGTAGCAACGCTGTATTTTTGCGTCATCTGACATAATGGCGCAAAAAACTGCAGAAGAAAACGCCCGCGCGACAAAGATTGCAAACATAAGGCGGCTGACATGCCGCACTATTCCGTCATTCAAAATAATAACGGAGAGCGGCATTATGCGTATCATCGGCCTGATCGGCGGCATGAGTTTCGAAAGTTCGGCGGTCTATTATCGCCTGATCAACGAGATGGTTCGCGACCGCCTGGGCGGCCTCGCCTCCGCCGAGGTGCTGATGTACTCCGTCAATTTCGAAGAGATCGTTTCGCTGCAGAAGGCCGGACGCTGGGATGCTGCCGCAGCCCGTCTCGGCGATGTTGCACACCGCCTGCAGGCCGCCGGCGCCGAATGCGTGCTGATCTGCACCAACACCATGCACCTGATCGCACAGGAAGTTGCCGCGCGCATCTCCGTGCCGCTGATCAACATTATCGATGAGACAGCCGCCGCGCTGAAAGCCGCTGGCCGTGTCAAGCCGCTGTTGCTCGCCACCCGCTACACAATGGAGCACGGCTTCTACGCCGACCGCATGGCCCGCAACGGCGTTTCCATCATGGTGCCGGGCGCCGACGACCGCACCCTCGTCCACGACATCATCTTCAACGAACTTTGCGCCGGCATCGTCAAGGACGAGTCGCGCAACACGCTGGTAGAGATCATCGATCGCGCCAAGGCCGCAGGCGCCGACAGCGTCATCCTCGGCTGCACCGAGATCTGCCTGATCCTCGATCCAAACGGGCTCGCTCTGCCGGGCTTTGATTCCACCACGATCCACGCGCAGGCCGCTATCGATTTTGCTCTCGGCGCGGAAAAGACACGCGCCAGCCAGGCGGCGTGAATCAAATCGAATTTACTTGACTGAGTCCAATAAATAATGGACATCGTTCCCCATATTGCAGGGAGACGATGTCCATGTCTGTTACTACCGAGCTCGCGACCATCGACGCGGTCCGCGACTTCAACCGTTTTTACACGAATTTCCTCGGCGTCCTGAACAAAGCCTATCTCGACAGCTCTTACACGTTGACCGACGCCCGCGTGCTGTTCGAGATCGGCTCCCATGGCGGCATCGCCGCCTCGACGCTTACCCGCGATCTGCATCTCGATCCCGCCTATCTCAGCCGCATCCTGAAACGTTTCCGCGAAGACGGCCTGATCGAGACCAAGCCTGATCCTAGCGACCTACGCAGCCAGATCATCACTGTCACCGACAAGGGACAGGCGCAGTTTCTCGAATTTGTCCGCCGTTCCCGCGCCCAACTCGCCGGGCATTTCGACATGCTTGCTCTCGGCGAACCCGAGCGCATCGTCGAGGCAATGCGGACGATCCAGACCATGCTCGGATCGGATCGGAAGACACCGCCGCCCCTCGTCATCCGAACCCATCGTGCGGGCGACATCGGCTGGATCGTGCAAAGTCAGGCCCGCTTCTACACGGAGGAGTTCGGCTGGGATGATCGTTTTGAAGGACTGGTCGCGAAAGTGGGAGGCGAATTCCTGTCCAAGTTCAATCCGGATAAGGAACGATGCTGGATCGCCGAGCGCGGTGGGCAAAACGTCGGCTCCGTCATGATTACCGACGGTGGCGACGGCATCGCGAAGCTCCGGCTGCTTTACATCGACAAGACGGCGCGCGGTCTCGGCCTCGGCAAATTGTTCGTCGACGAATGCATACGCTTCTCGCGCGATGCCGGTTACCGGCAACTCTCGCTCTGGACCAACGACATCCTCGACGCCGCCCGGGCCATCTATATCAAGGCTGGTTTCCGGCTTGTCTCCGAGGAGAAGCACCGGATGTTCGGCCCGGAATTGAACGGCCAGACCTGGGTGCTGGACTTGTGACCCGTTATTGGCGGAGGTGAATATAGACAGCCGCCAGATCGATCAATAATGTCGATATAGCCTTGATTTGCATGGGGATATCGACATCCATGACCGGCACGACCGAGATCCGGATATTGCCGATAGCGAGCCAGCATATCGAGGGTTTTCACAAAGCTCTCGATACGGTCGCGCGCGAGCGAAAATATCTGTCCCTGCTGGAAGCATTTCCGCTGGAAGAAACACGCGGCTTCGTGCTTGGCATGATCAGGGACGGCAATCCGCAATTCGTCGCCCTGGATGGAGAAACGGTGGTCGGCTGGTGCGACATCAGCCGCCATTTTTTTCCTTCGCACGCCCATGGCGGCAAACTCGGCATGGGGATCATTCCGTCCTATCGAGGCCGAGGCCTGGGACAGCGGCTGATAGAAGCGACGCTACAAGCGGCACGCAATGCCGGCTTCGTGCGTGTGGAACTCAGCGTGCACGCCGACAATGCCCGTGCCATCGCCCTTTATGAGCGGGTCGGCTTTGTCCGGGAGGGCATTGCGCGCAAATCCGCCTGCATCGATGGGCGCTATATCGACACCATCAATATGGCGATCCTCTCCGAATAGCCTTGCCAGAGATCGTTGAGATCTCCGAAAACCGGGCGACACTCATCACGATTTTGTTGCGGCGCAAAATTCCTCTTGATTTGGAAACGATCATTTCCTAAACAATCCACATGACAACGGACTCATTGGACATTTCGCCGAAGCTGCGCGGACGCCCGCGGGAATTCGATATGGACGCAGCGCTCGATGAGGCGCTACGGGTCTTTTCTGAGCGTGGCTATTATGCCGCCTCGATCAGCGAATTGACCGAGGCCATGGGGCTGACAGCCGGCAGTGTCTACAAGGCATTCGGTGACAAGCGCGGCGTCTTTCTCGCAACCTTCGACCGCTATCGCAAGGTACGGCGCGGTCTCATGGAAGAGCGTCTCTCTGCTGCCCCCAACGGCTATGAAAAGCTGCGAGCGCTGGTGACATTCTATGCGGAGTCATCCTGCGGTGACATCGGTCGCCGTGGTTGCCTCGTCGTCGGCAGCGCTACCGAATTGGCGCTCTTTGACGAGGAAGCCGCCAGCCGCGTCGCCTTCGCTTTCGAAACTGACGAGCAGCATCTTGTCGACCTGATCCGTCTCGGACAGACGGACGGTTCGGTGCCGAACCATGTCAACGCGGAAAACACCGCGCGCACGATGCATTGCCTCATGAAAGGCATGCGTCTGATCGGCAAGACCGGCCGCACCCGAGAACAGATGACCACCGTCCTCGAGACCGCCATGACATTACTGAACTGACTTCCCGCTAGAATTCGGGGGAGATTGCGTCCCCCAACCGCATCAAGGATCAAGACATGCCCGCCACTGCCGCCGCCACGCGGGAGAGCACGCCGCTCCCCGAAAAGACCATTTCGCCGTTGATGACCTTCATGTTCGCCGCCGCCTGCGGGCTGGTGGCCGCCAATCTCTATTACGGCCAGCCGCTGGCCGGCCCGATCAGCCAGGCACTCGGCTTCACGCCAGCGGCAACCGGCCTGATCGTGACGCTGACGCAGATCGGCTATGGCCTCGGCCTGCTGCTGATCGTACCGCTCGGCGATCTCCTCGAAAACCGCCGATTGGTGCTGACGCTGGTCGCGCTTGCGGCCGTGGCGCTTGTCGGCGCTGCCTTCGCATGGTCGCCGTCGCTCTTCCTGCTGGCCTCGCTCTGTATTGGCCTTGCCTCGGTCGCCGTTCAGGTCCTGGTGCCTTTCGCCGCCCATATGGCGCCGGATGCCAGCCGCGGCGCGGTCGTCGGCAATGTCATGAGCGGCCTGCTCTGTGGTATCATGCTGGCCCGGCCGGCGGCGAGCTTCCTGTCGGAACTGCTCTCCTGGCACGCCGTCTATATCCTTTCCGCCGGTGTCATGATCGGATTGGCCGTCATCCTGCGCATCGTCCTGCCGACCCGCCGTCCACACACCAAGCTACATTATGACCAACTGCTCTCGTCGATGGGCCATCTCGCTCTGCATGAGCCGGTGCTGCAGCGCCGCGCCCTCTATCAGGCCTGCATGTTCGGTGCCTTCAGCCTGTTCTGGACGACGACGCCCTTGCTGCTGGCAAGCCCGGCCTTCGGCCTGACGCAAAATGGCATTGCCCTCTTCGCTCTGGCTGGTGCCGCAGGCGCTATTGCTTCACCGATCGCCGGCCGTCTTGCCGATCGTGGCTTGACGAAGCTCGCCACCGGCTCTGCAATGGTGCTCGCCATCGTCGCCTTCCTTATCGGTCATGCCTCCGGCAGCGGCTCGCTGCTGGCGCTCCTCACCCTGACGCTCTCCGGCATCATGCTCGATTTCGGCGTGCAGACCAATCTCGTCGTCGGCCAGCGCGCCATCTATGCGCTCAGCGCCGAACATCGCAGCCGCCTGAACGGTCTCTACATGGCGACCTTCTTTGGCGGCGGCGCGATCGGCTCGGCGCTCGGCGGCTGGGCCTATGCCACCGGCGGCTGGAACCTTACCTCGTGGATCGGCGTCGCCTTCCCGGTCGTGGCGTTGCTGATCTTCCTGACCGAACGGGGAAAATGATCAGGATGGCTGCGGAACGGCGTTCCGCAGCCAATCGCATTCGCTGAGACCCGCCGTCTCAAAGGGATCGACCAGAGTGCCGGAGACGATCGACGCCAATATCTGCGGTCCCGGCGGCACCTTGGCGATGGTGGCGACCAGCCTGTCGCGGACCCAGGCAAGAGCTGCTGAATCCGACTGGTAGAATGGCGTAAACGCCAGCGACAACAGCTGGAACAGCCGCACATGCAGCCGCCGCGCCTGCGCATAGGCGGCAAGCGCCGTCCCGATATCCTCATTGCCGGCCAAGGCATGCGCAAGTGCGGCCACATCCAGCAGCGCCATATTGGCGCCCTGCCCGAGCTGCGGGCTGGTGGAATGCGCGGCATCGCCGACGAAGACCGTGCGGCCGCTATAGGGTGTGGCCATGGTCCGATGGGCATAGCGCGCCAGCGTCAGTTGCTCCCAATCGCTGATCTGATCGAGCAACGGCTGACATTCCGGCCAATAGCCACGGATCGCCGCCTTCCAGCGATCGAGCCCCTGCCGGCGCACCTCGTCGACATCAGCAACCTTTAGGCTCCAGAACAGCGCCGCCTGCTTCGGCACATCCGGTTTCCGCCGCCCGATCGGCAACACGCCGATCATCACCTTCGCCTGATCGTAGCGCTGCGTCAGCGCTCTCTTATCCACCAGTCCATCCGGACAATCGAGTGTCGCCCAGAACGCGCCATAGGCGAGGTTGCGCGCTCTCGGCGTGACCGGCGAAGCCGTGACCAATTCGGAACGCGCGCCGCTAGCGTCGATGACAAGATCATATGGTCCCAGCCGCTCACCACCCTCGACCACAAGATAGGTCTGACCACCCTCTTCCAGCGACGAGACCACCCGCCTCCCGGTGAAAATCAAATATCTCCGAGTGGAGACTTCATGGTAGAGCGTATCGAATAGTGCGGCACGATGGACCGCAAGCCCATAGCGCCCGCCGGCCAAGGCGTCATAGCGCACGTCGAGAACGGTGCGGCCACGCTTTGTCTCGGTGCCGAACAACCGGTCGATACGATTGCCGGCCGCGTGAATGGCGGGACCAAGACCGAGCGATTCCAGCACGGTCAGCCCGGTCGGCTGCAGCATCAGCGCGGATCCGACCGGTGCGGGATTGTCGAAACGTTCGATAATCTCCGTCGCATGGCCGGCACGCGACAGAAAAAGGGCAGCAGCAAGCCCGGCAGGTCCGGCGCCGACAATGGCAATTTTCAGAGATTTCACGGGGTTGCGCTCAGTCCTGCGATTGATCGAAACGGACGCGCGCAGCACGCACCGCCTCATGATTGGCTTCAGCCCAATTCAAAAGCGGCGCCAGCGGCACGTAGAGCGAACGGCCAAGATCTGTCATGCGATACTCGACGCTCGGAGGCTTGGTCGGGAATACCTCGCGGCCGACATAGCCATCCCGCTGAAGGTCGCGCAGCGTCTGGGTCAGCATGCGCTGAGAAATATCGGGCACCATCCGGCGCAGCTCGCCGAAGCGATAGGGCCGCTGCGCCAATGCCTCGAGCAGCAGGATCGACCACTTGCCGCCGATCTGCGAAATCAGATCCCGCACCGGGCAATTCGTGAAATCGAGTTTGCTGATATCGACGGCACGCAGCGGTGCCTCTATGCTGCGCAGATTGACGACGGTGCTGACGCTCATGCTGGTTCCCTTAAAGTAACCTACAGCTGAAAAACTGCCTCCTTTACAGGCCGAAGTCAATTCCTATTCTAGTGTTAGTCTCTTTTTGAGAGCGACAAGCCTCTGCAAGTCTGCGGCGGTCAAACAAGGATAAAGATATGAGCAGCACCCTCCTCGTTACCGGCGCCGCCGGCCAGCTCGGCCAGCGCGTCATTCATCATCTGCTGGAGACCTACAAGGTTGCGCCCGGCCGCATCATCGCCGCCACCCGCAGCCCCGAGAAGCTCGCCGAGCTCGCCGCCAAGGGCGTCATCACCCGCAAGGCTGATTTCGACGATATAGCTGCCCTTCCCGCTGCTTTTGCCGGCGTCGACCGCCTGCTGATCATCAGCACGGACGCACTTGCAGTTCCCGGTCTGCGCCTGAAGCAGCAGACGGCTGCCGTCGAAGCTGCGAAGAAGGCCGGCGTCAAGCATATCCTCTATACGTCCATGCCCGCCCCGGACGGTTCACTCGTCAGCTTCGCGCCCGACCATCTCGGCACCGAAAATGCCATCAAGGCGAGCGGCATCGGCTACACCATCCTGCGCGACGCCTGGTACTTCGACAATTTCCTCATGGGCCTGCCGCATAGCCTCGAAACCGGCAAATGGTACACAGCGACCGGCGGCGGCCGCACCAGCAACATCAGCCGCGACGATTGCGCACTCGCCATCGCCGCAGCGCTCGCCTCAGACACGTCTGAAAGTGCGACCTATACATTGACCGGCTCCACATCGTTGACGATCGAAGATGTAGCAAGCGTCGTCAACAAGGTCACCGGCCGTCCGCTAGAGGTCGTGCAGGTGAATGATGAACAGTTCGCCGCCGGCCTGACCGGTGCCGGCCTGCCGAAATTCGTGGTCGACATGCTCGTCTCCGCCGACGCCAACGCCCGCGCCGGCAAATTCGACATCCTCACCAATGATTTCAACAAGCTGACCGGCAAGGAGCCACAGACGGTGCGCGCCTTCTTCGAGGAGCATAAGGCTGCGCTGCTGGGTTGAAGCTTGAAGGGGCAGGCGAGACTATCTTTGCCACGCCTTCAAACATGGTCCCTTTCCCCGCCAGGCGGGGAGAGGGAGTTTTTTGCGGTGTATGCGAAAAATCCAACTAATGCAGTCGCCATTCTGCGGAATTCAGTTCAGATGCCACCAATAATGCCAACTTCATTAAGGCAGCTTAGCACCGATTGCCGTTACGCCCCCTCTGGCGGCGGCAATAGCTTGGTTTCTTCGCGTCTAACGGGCCGCCGAAAATCATCTGTGCGGGCCACATGTCCACAACGAACGCATTTCACCAGAGGATTGAGATCGTCCATATGCTCACCCGGTTCCAACTCAAAGCCTCCGTTGTCGCATATCGGGCAGGCCGAGTAGGAGACAACCCTGACAATCTTCGTCCACACCATCGCCTCTCTAACTAAACTGGATAAATTGCAAGAAGAACACATCCTCTCTTATCGAGAGCAACGACGGCTTCGGGCTAAGAGCTGCTGCCGATGGCATCTGCTACATAATGCCGGCATTCCGCGCTGCCATCCTTTCTCGCCGCGAGCACGGATAAAGTCAGGATTAGGGGGCGGGCTTGACTGCTCGTCGACAGCAGTCTCGCCTGACTAGCCTCAAAATCTCTCCCTTACACCGCCTGCCCACAAGCGCGGCAGAACCGCCGCACCGTCTCGGCCATGCCATATTCCAGCGCATCGGCCGTCAGCCCATGCCCAATGGAAGCCTCAGCAAGCGCCGGAATGCGCTTCAGCAGCGCCGGCAAATTCGCAACCGTCAGATCATGGCCGGCATTGACGGCAAGACCGCTGGCAAACGCGGCATCGGCCGTCTTGCCCAGCGCTTCGAGAATGACAGCCGCCCGCTCCGGCGCGTCATAGCAGCCGCCATAAGGACCGGTGTAGAGCTCGATGCGGTCGGCACCGACATCCTTGGCGATCTTCACCGCTTCAACATCGCCGTCACCATCCGCAAACAATGAAACGCGGCAGCCGATCGTCTTGTATTTGGCGACGACATCGGCGAGCAGGTTATGGTTCTTGCAGAAATCCCATCCGTGATCCGAGGTCGCCTGCGATGGGTCGTCCGGCACCAGCGTCACCTGCTCGGGTTCGACGGAGGCGCAGAGATCGAAGAATTCATCGGAGGGATAACCCTCGATATTGAACTCGGCTTGCGGAAACTCGTCGTCGATCAGCGCCCGGATCTCTGGCAGATCGGAGAAGCGGATATGCCGCTGATCGGGCCGCGGATGCACCGTCAAACCGCTGGCGCCGGCGGCCAGCGCAATTCGTCCAAGCCCCGTAACACTCGGCCAGGGCAGATCACGCCGATTGCGCAGCATCGCGATGGCGTTGAGGTTCACGGAAAGCTTGGCAGGCATGATCGAAATCCATGATTTTCAAAGAGGATGATGGCGTCGTTTTATGCCATTGCGCGCCGCAAGACCAACGAGATTCGAACATCGATCCATGCAAAAGATTGATGATCTTCCGCTCGACGCAACGCTACTCACCCTCGCGAGAGGCAAGGAGCGCCGTCATCGACGTTGCGAAAGAGGAACGTGGCCTTAGCGGACGATCGTCAGCGTCTCGGCAGCGCGCGTGATCGCCGTATAGAGCCAGCGCTCGCGCGTATCGCGAAACGCCCAGCTTTCGTCGAACAGCACGACATTGTTCCACTGCGAACCCTGCGCCTTATGCACGGTCAGCGCATAGCCGTAATCGAACTCGTCGTAGCGCTTGCGCGTCGACCATGGGATCTCGCCTTCTACATCCTCGAAGGCCTGCTTCAGCAGCTTGATCTTCGCAGCACCCCGATCCATGTCGTCATCTTCCGGCCGGATAAGCAGGTTGATGCCGGGCTTCGTCGTTTCCTTGGAAGAGGTCATCACCTGCCAGAGCGAGCCGTTGAGGAGACCCTTGGCGGGATCGTTGCGCAGGCAGACCAGCTTGTCGCCGGATTGCGGATATTCGGTCGCAAAACCCTTGAGCTCTCGCAGACGCTGATTATAGCGTTTGCGGGTGCGGTTGGTGCCGACCAGCACCTGATCCGCGTCCATCACCAAGGGCTGCGTGACCTCATTCTTCGAAATCACCTGCGCAGCGCCATAGTCGCCGTGCATGATCTCCTTGCCCTCGCGCACATGCATGGCGAGCTGGATGATCGGATTGTCGCGGGCCTGACGATGAATGTCCGTCAGCAGATAGTCCGGCTCTTCGTTGGTGAAAAAGCCGCCGCCCGAGATCGGCGGCAGCTGGCCGGGATCGCCGAGCACGAGGATCGGCGTGCCGAAGCTCATCAAATCCTTACCGAGCGCCTCGTCGACCATCGAGCATTCATCGACGATGATCAACGCCGCCTTGGCGACCGGGCTCTGCCGATTGATGGTGAACATCGGCGCGATGGAGGTCTTGCCGGTCTCCTCATCCTCGACCGCCTCCTCGCCGCGCGGACGATAGATCAGCGAATGAATGGTCTTGGCGTTGCTGGCACCGCGCGAGCGCAGCACCTGCGCCGCCTTGCCGGTGAAGGCCGCAAACAGCACATCGCCATCGACATGCTCGGCAAAATGCCGCGCAAGCGTCGTCTTGCCGGTGCCGGCATAGCCGAACAGACGGAACAGCGGCGAGCGCCCCTCTTTCAGCCATTTGGCAACGGCCTTGAGCGCTTCATCTTGTTGCGGCGCGAATTGCATCGCTCGACTTGGCAGGATTCGGCCCAAGGACGCAAGCAGTAAAAGCCGTTCAGCGCTGCGGATCGTTTTCCAGCAGGATCGGCTTGCCATGCGGCGTTGCCTTCGCCGCGCGCTGCCAGCTTTTCTGCAAATCGAGTATCACGCCGGCATCGGCGACACCGTGGCTGATCAACAACCCGGACAACGCCGCCACCCAGCAGTCGAAATAGTCGCTGCCATCTTGCGCTCGGCCGGGCTTGTGCAGTTCGGCCGAAAGCCGCTCCGCCCACTGGCCCCAGCTGAACATCCCCTTCTCGTGCAGATGCACGGTCATGGCAAAAGCCTCCGCCGCCCAGGGTTCCGGAAAGGCCGGCTCGCCATCGGCGGATTTCGGCAGTTGCGGCGATTGCGCCAGGGGCGACGCCGTCTCACACGCGCTCAAGATAGCTCTCCCAGGCATCGATGGAGATGGTGAGCGAAGGATCGGCCCCCTCGCCCCAGATTTCTGGCGCGTCAAAGACGACCGTATAGACCCATTGCGGGTTCTCGCCCTTGCCATGGGCGTTATCGTCGGGAAAGACGAACGAGCCCTGCACGGCCTCCACAACCCCCGTCTTTGCGCGGGCATAGCGCGGCAGGCGGGTATGTCCCGTCGGATTAAAATTCTTCGTCCGCACGCGATCGCCGACCGCAAAAAGCGCCGCGGTCTCGGCCGGCCGATCGCATGGGCCACCCTTGGCGAGAACGCCGGCAACCATATCGGCCTTCAGCACACGTTTCGGCACAGTGCCTTGCTGCGACGAATGGCCGGCCCGCAACTCCTCGCTTGTGGCAAAGCCATGCCGTTCCAGCAGCATCTCGATGCCGCGCATCCAGATCTCGTAGTAGCTGGCGGCAAGGTATTTCGCGGGCGGAATGCTTTCCCGCGCATGCCGGCTCTCATCGATATTCCAGGCGCCGAATGCGCCGCAGGACAGCGTAATGCCGAGTGCGCGCTTTTCCCATTCGGCATGGAAATAGGGCTCATTCGGCTCCGGTGCGACCGGCCCGAAACCCATCTGGCCGCCGAGATCATGCGGCCCGTTCATAGCGCCGCCTCAGGTGACTTGGCGATCGCCGTGCCGATCATCGCATCGCGGCTGACGAGATCGGCCAGCGCCGTCTCATCCATACCTTCCGTACCATCTGGACGTTCCGGAATGACGAGATAGCGCAGTTCCGCCGTCGAATCCCACACGCGAATTTTCTGCCCCTCCGGCAGCGTCAGACCAAATTCCGCCAGCACGCCGCGCGGATCTATAACGGCGCGCGAGCGATAGGCCGGCGCCTTGTACCAGACCGGCGGCAGGCCGAGCACCGCCCAGGGATAGCAGGAGCAAAGCGTGCAGACGACGAGGTTATGCGTCTCCGGCGTATTGAACACGGCGCGCATATGCTCGCCCTGCCGGCCCGTGAAACCGAGGCTGGCAATCGCCGCTGTCGCATCGCGCTTCAACCAGTCTGCAAACTCCGGATCGCTCCAGGCCTTCGCCACCACCAGCGCACCGTTGCGCGGCCCGACCTTCGTCTCGTAAGTCTCCACGATAGCATCGATCGCCAGGGGATCGATCAGCCCCTTTTCCGTCAGCAAGGTTTCCAACGCCTTCACGCGCGCCTGCATATCGGAATAGTGATTGTCGTGATCATGGTGATGATGGTCGTCATGATCGTGCATCATGGATCTCCCTGTCGAATGAGACTCAAGTCTAAGCCTTGGCCACACGGTCGCCAAGCACCTTCTTCATTGTTTCAACCGCGCTTAGATGCCGCAACCCACTGCCTTTGTTAGCGCTTTTGGCTACTCTGCCTGCATGAACATTTTGATTCTCGGCGCAACTGGTTTCATAGGTTCCGTGGTCGCGGCGCGATTGCGCGCGGACGGACATATGGTCACGGGCCTTGCCCGCAATCCCGACCGCGCACGTATCCAGCATCCCTCGACCACCTGGATCAAAGCCGATCTCGCGACGATGACCGATCCTGCGGACTGGCGGGCGCTGCTGGGCAGCCATCAGGCCGTCGTCAATTGCGCCGGCGCGCTTCAGGATGGGCTTTCGGATAATCTCTCCGCGACGCAGGAAAGGGCGATGCTCGCCCTTTACGCTGCCGCCAAGCAATCGGCGACCGAGCTTGTCGTGCAGATTTCGGCGCGTACCGACGGCAGCGCCAAGGAACAGCCGTTCCTGACGACAAAACGCAATGCCGACGATGCGCTGGCGGCCAGCGGGCTCAACCATGTCATCCTGCGGCCAGCACTCGTTCTCGGCCGCAACGCGCATGGCGGTACGGCGCTGCTGCGCGCTCTTGCTGCCATGCCCTTTGTCCTGCCCCTCATCCATGCGCAAAGCCCGATCGAAACGGTCTCGGTCGATGATGTCGCCGCGACCGTTTCAAAGGCATTCACTGGTCAATTTCCGCCCAGTGCGGATATCGATCTCGCCGGCGACGATGTGCTGACGCTTCGCGACCTGGTCACCCTTCATCGAAACTGGCTCGGCCTGCTGCCGGCACGGGTGGTGCCGATACCAGCCGGTCTGGCAAGGCCGGTCACATGGGCAGCCGACATCGCCGGGCGGTTCGGATGGCGTTCTCCGCTCCGCTCGACTGCCATGGCGGTGATGTCCGAAGGGGTTCTGAGCCGCCGGGACGCACAACACCGACCCAGCCAGCGTCTGGCAAGGGCGACCGAAATCCTCGACGCCAATCCTTCCGGCATTCAGGATTTGTGGTCCGCCCGCCTCTATCTGTTGAAGCCGCTGATGATCGCCGGTCTGGCGCTGTTCTGGATGCTGTCCGGAATTGTGCCATTGCTGGCCCCGATCGCCGCAAGCCGGCATTTCCTGCCCTTCATGTCGTCGGGCATGGCGACGACATTGACGATCGCCACCTGTTTTCTCGATATTGCCCTCGGCGCGCTCGTGCTCGTGCGGCCTTTCACACGCGCGGCGCTCCACGGAATGCTTGGCGTCACCCTCGCCTATCTCGCCGGCGGCACCTTGCTCGAACCGTCCCTTTGGCTCGATCCGCTCGGGCCGCTCGTCAAAGTCCTGCCGTCGATCCTGCTGACGGTTGCGACGCTTGCGGTCTTGGAGGAACGCTGATGCTGGCGGAAGAGCTTCTTCGCCTGGTGCATGTCATCGGCGCCACCGTGCTGTTCGGAACCGGCGCGGGCATCGCCTTTTTCATGGTCATGGCGCATCGCACCGGCGATCCCAAGCTCATTGCGCATGTCGCCGGAACGGTCGTCATCGCCGATACGATCTTTACCGCGACCGCCGCCATTCTCCAGCCGGTAACAGGCTATCTTCTGGCACAATCGATCGGCTGGTCGCTGCAGGAGGGATGGATCGCCCTGTCCTTGCTGCTCTACGTTCTTACCGGTGTCTTCTGGCTGCCGGTTGTCTGGATACAGATCCGGCTGCGCAATCTCGCCCGCACGGCAGCAGCGGCGGGATTGCCGCTGCCGGCAGCCTATCATCGGCTCTATCGCATCTGGTTTGCCTGCGGCTTTCCCGCTTTTTTCGCCGTGCTCGGCATAATCTGGCTGATGCTCAATAAGCCGGCGATAACGCTACTTTAGCATCGGCCAGAGGCTGAGCACCAGCAGGACCGCCATGGTGATATTGAACCATTTCAGCCGAACGGGATCGGAAAGCCAGTCGCGGAGAGCCGAGCCGAAACCGGCCCAGGTCGAGACGCTGGGCACATTGACGGCCGCAAATGCGAGACCGACGATTACCACGCTGATGAGATAGAGCTCAGGGTTGGTATAGGTCGCCATGGCGGTCACCGCCATCACCCAGGCCTTGGGATTGACCCATTGGAAGGCCGCCGCACTCAGGAAACTCATCGGCTGCGCGCCGCTTTCCTTCTCGGCGATGCTGCGCGACGTCGCGATCTTCCAGGCGATCCAGACGAGATAGGCGCCGCCGGCGAATTTCAGCACGGTGTAGAGGAGCGGCACGGTATGCAGCAGCGCGCCCAACCCCAGCCCGACACCGAGCAGCAGCACGAAGAAGCCGACACCGATCCCGAGCATATGCGGGATCGTGCGGCGAAAACCGAAATTCACGCCCGATGCGAACAGCATCATATTGTTCGGCCCCGGCGTGATCGAGGTTGTGAAAGCGAACAGTAGAAGAGCCAGAAACGTATCCAGCGCCATAAAGCCTCCTCGGACACCGCTCCGTTATGACAAGCGGTGTCCATTTCATTCATTGCGATGCGCCCGGATCATAGCCGCGTATCTCTGGCACATCCCTAATTCGCCCCGGTTTCGAATGCCATAGGACGATTGTCACAGTGACATGAATGCTCCTGATTGAAATCTCGATGAACGGACTTATTCTTGCTTCTGTTCGCAACGAGGACAGGTCATGCACGATCCCATCCCTACCGTCACCCTTCCCTCCGGCATCACAGTTCCGGCGCTCGGCCAAGGCACATGGAATATGGGAGAGAATGCCGCCCGCGCCAAGGACGAGATCGCCAGCCTGAAGACCGGTCTCGATCTCGGCATGACGCTGCTCGATACCGCCGAGATGTATGCCAACGGCGGTTCGGAGGAAATCGTCGGCCGGGCCATCGAGGGACGGCGTGACGAGGTGTTCCTGGTCAGCAAGGTCTACCCCCATAACGCCAGCCGCAAGGGCACGATCGAGGCATGCGAACGCAGCCTGAAGCGGATGAAGACCGACCGCATTGACCTCTATCTGCTGCATTGGCGCGGCGAGCATCCGCTGGCGGAAACGGTGGCCGCTTTCGAAAGCCTGAAGGCTTCGGGTAAGATCGGTGCCTGGGGCGTGTCGAATTTCGATGTCGGCGATATGGAAGAGCTATTTGCAGTTCCCAATGGCCGAAACGTCGCCTCCAATCAGGTGCTATACAATCTCGCCCGGCGCGGCATCGAATATGACGTGCTGCCCTGGTGCCAGGAGCGCAACATTCCGATCATGGCCTATTCGCCGATCGAACAGGGCCGATTGCTGCATCATCCTGATTTGATCCACATTGCAAAGACCTATCAGGCAACGCCTGCCCAGGTGGCGCTCGCCTTCCTGCTGGAGCGCGACGGCGTAATCGCCATCCCCAAGAGCTCCAATACGCAGCGAGTCGCCGAGAACCGCGATGCCGTTTCGCTCGATATCAGTGATGAGGACTGGGCCACCCTCGACGCCGCCTTCCCGCCGCCATCGCGGAAGAAACCGCTGGAAATGCTCTAGGCACGCGCCTCGGCGCGCTGCTGCGCAACGATCAGGTCGATTGCCTGAAAGACATCGATCAATTGCCAGTTCGCGGGATCGCGATAGGTCGGATAGAGCGAAAAAGCAGCCCCGGCGATCTGGTCGACCGTACGCAGCTTCGTTCTGTTCCCGGCAAGCGTCACCTTCGCAAGCACGCCAAAATGATCTTCCGTCACCCCCCAGCCGGCATAGAAAGGCGCGGCATAGCAGCGAACTGGAATGCCCCGCAGCAGCGCATCGAAGCCAAACTGGCTGGAGACCGTCCAGACCTCGTCCACCACACCAAGGATCGACGCCACCGATACGGCATCGTTGACAAAGATCGCTCCACCCTTGGCAGCAATCTCCGTGGTCAGATACCCCTTGGCATGACCGGCCATGACGTCCGGATGCGTCCGGATCAAGCACTGGGCATCGCTTCCCAGCGCATCGGCGAGCATTCGCTCGAACGAGGCGCTTGAACCGAGCGCCTTACCAACGGAGATATCGCCAACGACCTGGTCGACCAGCAAGATGCGGCGCTTCGTAGTGCGTTCGATTGAAGGGATCTTATGCGGCAGGTGATTGTATTTCGAGAGCCTGTGAAGAACGACCTGCTCGCGGATAGCCTTGCCGAGGTCACCCGCCTCGTCCGCACCGGCAATCAGCCGCTCAAGGCGCGACGGCCGGCTTGCATCCACCGGCAGTCCGAGATCGTCAACCACGATGGAGAGCGGCATGGCGCCCGTCTTCCCCAGTCCGACCGAGCGCAGAAAGCCGTCCTCGAGATTCCAAAGCGGCAGTCCGCGCCATCGTGAAATCGCCGCCGCCGTCTTCGCCGGTATGCGGCCACCCCAGGACAGCACGCCGCCGATGCCGGGTGACAGGGTGGTCGCGATCTTCTGCGCGCCGAAATAGTGGCCAAGCCAGGGAAAGGCATTGCGGACGTAGAAGGTGGCGCCGAGGCGCATACCATCAGGCGGATACCAGCTCTTTTCACTGGCTTCCGGCAAATGATCCCCGGTCGAAAACCCCACCTATGCTACCCCATTTGAGATGGGACCCATCACGCCCCGAACGCCGCGAAACCTATGCGACGCCCGGAGATCGGTCAATGATGGGGCTCTCTTACATCCCCTGCGAACCGCGGTTCATCGCCGCGATACCGGTACGGCAGACTTCGATCAGGCCGAGCGGCTTGATGATGGCCACGAACTGGTCGATCTTCGAGGATTTTCCGGTGATTTCGAAAATGAAATGCTCGACGGTGGCATCAACCACCTTGGCGTGGAAGGCGTCGGCCAGACGCAGCGTCTCGGAGCGGGTCTCGCCGTTCCCCGCGACCTTCAGCAGCGCCACTTCGCGCTCGATCGGCCGTTCCTGGCCGAGTTCGCGGGCGCGCACCGTCAGGTCGACGACGCGATGAACCGGCACGATGCGCTCGAGCTGTGCCTTGATCTGTTCCAGCACCTGCGGCGTGCCGCGCGTGACGACGGTGATGCGCGACAGATGTGCCTGATGCTCGGTTTCCGAAACCGTGAGGCTTTCGATGTTGTAGCCGCGACCGGAGAAAAGGCCGATGACGCGGGCAAGCACGCCGGGCTCGTTGTCGACGAGGACCGATAGCGTATGGCTCTCGGCTGCCGCCGTTTCCGGCGAAATGAAATAGGCGGAGCCCGTGGGTTGAAGGTGTGCGTTCATTGTCCTTGTTCCGTTTCCTCGGTTTTTATCTTCAGGAAGTCAGCAGGGCCTCTGCAATATATCGGCTAATCGAAAGGTCCGGGACCCGGGAAATTCCCGGACCCCGGCGATCCGATCAAACGAGCTGCCGGCCCTTGGCGTCGATGGCGTTGGCAACGGCTTCGTCGGTGGCTTCGTCCGGCAGCAGCATCTCGTTATGCGCCTTGCCCGAGGGGATCATCGGGAAGCAGTTTGCGAGATTGGCGACGCGGCAATCGAAGATGACCGGCTTGTTGACGTCGATCATCTCCTGGATGGCGGCATCCAGATCACCGGGCTTCTCGCAGCGCAGGCCGACGGCGCCATAGGCTTCCGCCAGCTTGACGAAATCCGGCATGGCTTCCGTATAGGAGTTCGACAGGCGGTTGCCGTGCAGCAGCTGCTGCCACTGGCGCACCATGCCCATGTACTGGTTGTTCAGGATGAAGATCTTGATCGGCGCATTGTGCTGGATCGCCGCCGACATTTCCTGAATGCACATCTGGATCGAGGCATCGCCGGCGATATCGATGACCAGGCTTTCCGGATGGGCGATCTGCACGCCGAGAGCCGCCGGCAGGCCGTAGCCCATCGTGCCAAGGCCACCGGAGGTCATCCAGCGGTTCGGCTCCTCGAAGCCGAAGAACTGCGCCGCCCACATCTGATGCTGGCCGACTTCGGTCGTGATGTAGGTATCGCGATGCTTGGTCAGCTCATAGAGGCGTTGGATGGCATATTGCGGCATGATGACATCGCCGCTCTGCTTGTAGGCGAAGGAATTGCGCGCGCGCCAGCGGGTGATGTTCTCCCACCAGCCGCCGAGACGATCGGCAGCCGGCTTCTGCGGCAAGGCCCGCCACAGGCGAACCATGTCTTCCAGAACATTGCCGACATCGCCGAGAATGCCGATATCGACGTGAACATTCTTGTTGATCGACGACGGATCGATATCGATGTGGATCTTCTTCGAATTCGGCGAGAAGGCATTCAGGCGGCCGGTAATACGGTCGTCGAAGCGCGCGCCGATGCAGACCATGACGTCGCAATCATGCATCGCCATGTTGGCCTCGTAGGAACCGTGCATGCCGAGCATGCCGAGCCAGCTCTTGCCCGATGCCGGATAGGCACCGAGACCCATCAGCGTCGAGGTGATCGGGAAACCGGTCAGCTCGACCAGCTCGCGCAGCAGCTTGGAGGCTTCCGGGCCGGAATTGACGACGCCGCCGCCGGAGTAGATGACGGGCTGGCGCGCATTCGCCATCAGCTCGATGGCCTGCTTGATCTTGCTGAGGTCGCCCTGAAGCTTGGGCTGATAGCTCTTCTGGACATCATGCGCTTCCGGCGGCGTATAGGTGCCGGTGGCAAACTGGACGTCCTTCGGAATATCGACGACAACAGGACCCGGACGGCCGGACTGGGCGATGCGGAATGCTTCGTGAATGACAGCGGCGAGCTTGTTAACGTCCTTGACCAGCCAGTTGTGCTTGGTGCAGGGCCGCGTAATCCCGACCGTGTCGCATTCCTGGAACGCGTCCGAGCCAATCAGCGACGTCGGAACCTGACCTGTCAGGCAGACCAGCGGGATGGAATCCATCAGCGCGTCCTGCAGCGGCGTGACCGCATTGGTCGCACCGGGACCGGAGGTGACCAGCATGACGCCGACCTTGCCGGTCGAACGGGCATAGCCTTCAGCCGCATGGCCCGCGCCCTGCTCATGGCGAACGAGAATGTGCTGGATATCGTCCTGCTGGAAGATCTCGTCATAGATCGGAAGAACAGCGCCACCCGGATAACCGAAAATGTGCTCGACGCCATTGTCCTTAAGCGCCCGCAACACGATCTCCGCGCCTGTCATCTGATTGCTGCTCGCCTGATTATCTGTGCCGGTCATACGTTTGTTCCGCTATCTGCTGGAGGTTTGGAAAAATGAAATCTCGATTTCGGGCATAAAAAAAGGCTCCTTGGGGAGCCTGTCATCTAGCGCATGGGTGGCTATCGCCGGATGGTTACACCATCCTGCCCATGCGCTGTCCCACCACAATAAGAACCGTCGAGTTTTTCATGGGTCGAAGTGATAGACAGAAAATTTCCAAGCGTCAACGTATTCCGCAATAAAAAATCGCGCCCTATCGCGATCACTTTAAAAAGTGGAGACAGCCGAAAGGGTTTTATTAAGCCGCCCTCCCTATGCTCCATCTCCTAACGCTGGGAGTAGCCGTTTGCTCAATAACGACTTGCAGACGTCCAGCAAAGCTGGAGACCTTGATCGCCGTGACGGACTGAAGCCGGGAAATCGTTTCCTCGGCCGCGTTGTCGCGTGCACAGGTTCCAGGGCAACCATTGCCGCGGTCGCCGAGGATGGCGGCACCGATTTGACCGAGCTTTGGTCCGTCGGCAAGCTGATCTCGATCAGCGTCGGCACCAATCGCGTTGCGGCTCTCGTCTACGCCATGAATACCGGCAGTAGCGGCTGGGGCGAAGGTGAGGACAATGTTTTCCGTATCGAGGTCGAGCTACTGGGCGAAGTCCACGTCGGACCAAACGGCCGCGAGGAGTTTTCAAGCGGCATTTCGGCCTATCCCTATCTCGGCGCCATCGCACATCGCATTCGCGCCGCCGACCTCATACGTATCTATGACGCCGGCAAGGACAGCAGTTGCGTCATCGGCAAGTTGACGCAGGACGAGAGCATCGACGCCGCCATCCATATTCCCTCGATGCTGGCCAAGCATTTCGCCGTTGTCGGCTCCACCGGCGTCGGTAAATCGACCGCTGTCTCGCTGCTCTTGCACAAGGCGATCGCCTCTGATCCCAAGCTGCGCGTGCTGATCCTCGACCCACACAACGAGTTTGCCGCGGCCTTCCCCAAGCACTCCGTCGTCATCGATACCGATACGCTCGACCTGCCCTTCTGGCTGATGCGGCTGGAGGAATTCGCCGAGGTCATTTTCCGCGGTCGTCCGCCGATCGCCGACGAGTTGGACATGTTGCGCGACATTATTCCGGAGGCGAAGCGCGCCTTTCGCGGCAGCGATTCACCGCTGATGCGCCGCCAGTCCGAGAAAAGCTCGGTGACCGCCGATACACCGGTGCCCTATCGCATGGCCGACCTGCTGGCCCTGATCGATGAGCGCATTGGCCGGCTCGAGGGCCGCCAGGAAAAGCCGCATCTACGCTCCCTGAAAATGCGCGTCATCTCAGCGATCAACGATCCGCGCTACCACTTCATGTTCTCCAACAACACGATCAGCGACACGATCATGGAGACGATCGCGCAGATCTTCCGCATTCCGGGCGACGACAAGCCGATCTGCACCTTCCAGCTCGCCGGCATTCCTTCCGAAGTCGTCAATTCCGTCGCCTCCGTCCTCTGCCGCATGGCTTTCGAACTCACGCTCTGGAGCGATGGCGCGATCCACATGCTTGTCGTCTGCGAGGAGGCACATCGCTATATCCCCGCCGATCCGACGCTCGGCTTCTTCCCGACCCGCCAGGCGATCGCCCGCATTGCCAAGGAAGGCCGCAAATACGGCGTATCGCTCGGCATCATCACCCAGCGCCCGGGCGAACTCGACCAGACGATCCTGTCGCAATGCTCGACAGTGTTTGCCATGCGTCTCGCCAATGACCGCGACCAGGACATCATCCGCTCCGCCATTCCGAACTCCTCGATCTCAACCACCAGCTTCCTCTCCTCCATCGGCAACGGCGAGGCCATTGCCTTCGGCGAGGCGATTGCGGTGCCGATGCGTATGCGCTTTTCCCGCGTTGAGGAGCACCTGCTGCCGAAGGCCAATGGCAGCGTCGCGAGAACCAGCGAGGAAACGCCCGATACCGTCGATCTGCGCACCATCGTCAGCCGCATGCGTTCGATCACAGGCCCCGATATCTCCACCTTCCAGCAGAGTTATGCGACCGTGCACGACGCCGCGGACGATGACAATATGGAAGACGATTTCGGCAATGATCATGTCGAGCAGCCCGCACCCACGCCGCAGCCGACAAGAATTGCCGCGCCACCGATAGAGCCCTATCGGCCCGACATGCTGCCGCGCGCTCCGGTACCCGCCGTCGACACCACACCCCGAACATCGATCGACAGCCGGCTTGCCGAACTGCGCCGCGACTATCGCGGCGAGGACAACACGGGCAACCAGCCGTCACCGGCAAGAGACGCCGCCGCACCGCCGCGGCGCGAACCCGGCCTGTCACTGCGCGACAGCATCCTGAAGAAGCCGCTGAGCAGCCTTTACAACAAGGACTGACGCCAATTACGGACTGACGCGCTCCCAGCTCTCATCCATCTGGTTGCGAAACCAGGTCATTTGCCGCTTCGCATATTGCCGTGTCGCGGCCGCGCCGGTATCCAAAACCTCCGCGCGCGTCATCTCACCCCTCAGCATCGCGGCGATCTGCGATACGCCGATCGCCTTCATGACGGGCATTTCCGGTGACAGGCCCAACGCCAGCAGCGCTTTCACCTCAGCTTCGGCCCCCATGGCGAGCATCTTCTCGAAACGGCCGTTGATACGCTGATGCAGGACGGCGCGATCCGGCAGCACCACGATTTTCCGCGCGCGGCCGGCGTCGATAATGACAGGCCCTGTCTTGCCCTGAAAAGCCGCGATGGATTGCCCCGTCGCCTCGATCACTTCCAGAGCCCGCACGATACGCTGGCCGTCCTGGGGGCTGAGACTTTCCGCCACGGTTGGATCGCAAAGAACAAGCTCTCGATAAAGCTCGTCGGTCCCCTCAACCAGCAGCCGCTCCCGCAGGCGGCTGCGAATCTCCGTGGGGATATCGGGCATGTCGGAAAGCCCACCGGTCAGCGCCTTGAAATAAAGCCCTGTGCCGCCGACAAAAACCGGCGTCCGCCCTTCTTCGTGCAATTGCGCCACCAATGCCGCCGCCTCACGCAGCCAGACGCCGGTGGAATAAGCTTGCCCCGCCGGCACATGGCCGTAAAGATGATGCGGAATGCCCTCCATATCGGTTTCAGACGGACGGGCCGTCAGCACGCTGAGCGTGTCATAAACCTGCATGCTGTCGGCATTGACCACAACACCGCCATGCGCGCGCGCCAATTCCACTGCAAGCGCGGACTTGCCGCTGGCGGTCGGCCCGGTTATCAGGATCGCGTCGATATCGCTCATAGGATTTCTGATCATGGCCTTCGTTGCCACGCTTATTGCCAATCCGTCAAACCCCGTTCTCGCTCCGGCCATCGCCGAGCGCGCGTCGGACGCCGTCAAAGCGTCAGGACTTTATTGGCTGGCCGACGGCATCGCCTGCGATATCGCATTGCGCGACGGCACCGACCTCAATGCCGCCGAAACCGATATTCGCGCCGTCATCGGCAGCGCGCCGATCGATCTGGTCATCCAGGACGCGGAGACGCGGCGCAAGAAGCTGCTGATCGCCGACATGGATTCGACCATGATCGGGCAGGAGTGCATCGACGAGCTGGCAGCCGAAGTCGGCCTCAAGGACAAGGTCGCAACGATTACCGCCCGCGCCATGAACGGCGAGATCGCCTTCGAACCGGCAACGCGCGAACGCGTCGCTCTCTTGAAGGGCCTGCCGATCTCCGTTGTCGACGAGGTCATCGCCAAGCGCATCACCCTCACCCCAGGCGGACCCGAACTGATCGCCACGATGAAGGCGAAAGGCTACTACACCGCCCTCGTCTCCGGCGGCTTTACCGTCTTCACGAGCCGCATCGCCGCGACCCTGGGTTTCGATGAGGACCGCGCCAATATCCTGCTGGAAGACAACGGCATCCTGACCGGCCATGTCGCCGAACCGATCCTCGGCAAGCAGGCCAAGGTCGACGCGCTCAACGATATCGCCGAAAAGCTCGGCATTTCCACGGATGACGCGCTTGCCGTCGGCGACGGCGCGAACGATCTCGGCATGCTACAACTCGCCGGCTCTGGCGTCGCCCTCCACGCCAAACCGTCGGTGGCCGCCGAGGCCAGGATGCGTATCGATCATGGCGACCTAACCGCCCTGCTCTACATTCAGGGCTATCGCAAGAGTGATTTCGTCAGAGCATAATTTCGGCGGGAACCCATCAAGGATCGTATGCCATCATGATCATTGCCGAAACCGAACGCCTCATCATCCGCAACTGGCGGGACGAAGATCGTGATCTCGCCTATGAGATCAATTCCGATGATAGGGTGATGGAGTTCTTTCCATTCCGGCGCAATCGCGTGGAAGCGGATGCATTTTTCGAGCGCGTGCGATCCATGATCGCCGACACTGGTCTTGGCCTCTATGTATTGGAGCTCAAAGCCAGTGGCGAGGCCATCGGATATTGCGGGCTGATGCGGACGGATCATCTGGAGCCATTCGTCGCGGCAGGAACCGTCGAGATCGGCTGGCGGCTGGTACCGCAGCATTGGGGCAAGGGGTTTGTCAGCGAAGCGGCACGGACATTGCTCGCCCATGGCTTCGAGACGCTCAATCTCGATCGGATCGTTTCCTTCGCCGTCCATAACAACGTCAGATCGACGTCCGTGATGGAGCGGATCGGCATGCATCGTATCGAGGACGGCGATTTTGATCACCCCGGCGTTCCCGATACCTATCCGCACCTGAAGCGCCATGTTCTCTACAGCCTGGCCGCCGCCGAATGGCGGCTGCAGCAAGCGCCCAAGGACTGACGACTACTCCAGCGCCACGGCGATGAAACGCAGGTCACCACTCGGAGACGCGATCATCAACTGCGCATTGCGCCGGCCTTCCCGCTTCAGCGATGCGACTTTCTCCGAGGCAGCGGTCGGCGTCTGTACGAATTCCTGCGCCACTTCCACAACGACATCGCCGGGCTTCAGCCCCTTCTCGGCCGCGGCCGAACCCGGCGCGACCTCGGTGATGACAACACCGTCGACACTGTCGGCGATGCCGAAGCTCTTGCGGTTTTCGGCATTCAGGGTGGCGAGTTTCATGCCGAGCACGCTCTGGGCAGCCTGCTGCTGCGGTGCCTGCGGTTGCTGGTCGCCGCCCTGATCCTGACCGTCCATGCCGTCATCGCCATCATCGCCCCCGTCGGGATTGATGACACCGTCATTGCCGCCGCTGCCATCGTCGTCCGGCGCGAGCTTCGGCGTCTTGTTCTTGTCGTCGCCCCCGCTCTTGTCGCTGCTTGCCGCGGCGGCCTGGTCGCTGTCCTCGAGCCGGCCGAGCGTGACCTTGACGGTCTGCTGCTTGCCGTCGCGCATGATGACCACGTCGACGGCCTTGCCCACCGGGCTCTCGGCAACGACGCGCGGAAGATCGCGCATCTCGTCCACGTCCTTGCCATCGAATTTCAGGATGACATCGCCGGCCTTGATCGAACCATTGTCGACAGGCCCGCCCTTGATGACGCCGGCCACCAGCGCGCCCTTGGCGCCATCGAGGCCGAGGCTGTTGGCGACATCGTCGGTGACCGGCTGAATACGCACACCAAGCCAGCCGCGGCGGGTCTCGCCGAAATCCATGAGCTGCTTGACGACGCCCTCGGCCAGCTCGGACGGCACGGCAAAGCCGATGCCGATGGAACCGCCGCTCGGGGAAATGATGGCCGTATTAATGCCGATCACCTCGCCCTTCATGTTGAAGAGTGGCCCACCGGAATTGCCCTTGTTGATCGCCGCATCCGTCTGGATGAAATTGTCATAGGGTCCGGCGTTGATGTTGCGGCCCCGCGCCGAGACGATGCCGACAGTCACCGAGCCGCCGAGGCCGAAGGGATTGCCGATGGCCATCACCCAATCGCCGATCCGCATCTTGGCGGAATCGCCGAATTTCACCGACACCAGCGGTCGCTTCGACTCCACCTTGAGCACGGAAAGGTCGGTCTTGGTATCCGTACCGATCAGCCGCGCCTTCAGCTTGTTGCCGTTCGGGAAGATCACCTCGATATCGTCAGCGCCCTCGATGACGTGATTGTTGGTGACGATATAGCCCGTGGGATCGATGACGAAGCCGGAGCCGAGCGAGCTGACCTTGCGATTGCTGTTATCGTTGTTGCGGTTCTTGAAGAAGTCGTTGAAGAAATCCTGGAACGGCGAATTGTCAGGCACCTTGGGGTTTGCCGGACCATCGCCCTGGTCCTTGACCTTCTGCGACGTCGAAATATTGACCACAGCATCGAGCAGGCCGGATGCCAGGTCGGCAACGGAAGCCGGGCCGGCATTCATCGCCGGATTGCCGGCAATGGCAGGCGCTGCTGCTGGATTGGTTGCCGGCGCGGTCGCGCCGCCTGTCGGAGCCTGAGCCGGACTGGTTGCTGCGGCTGGCGCCTGATTATCGGAGGTCGGGGGCGTCTGTGCCGTCTGCGCACGCGCCTGTTCGACATTGCCCAGAACGGGACCGGCAATCAGAGCCACGCTGGCCAGAAGAGCGAACGAACGTCTGAAAGACAGGCGAATGGTCAAAGCCATCAGGCATCCTCATCGAGAAAGGGAAATCTTGTATAAGCATCACCATAAGGCGGAATGATGAAGCGCGTAATCACCTTTTTGCGATATCCCCGCGCCTCGGTCTACCCTTTGCAATCATGGTAAAGCCGACGCGGCTCCACAAAAAAACAAGGGGCCGCCAACCGGCAGCCCCTCGAATTTCGGCTATATGTCGCTCGCCAATTTGCGAGTTTCACCGTTCACGGCTTAGCCGGTGCCGACGTGGTAGCCGAGCCGGCCGAACTGTCGAAATACTTGAAGAATTCCGACTGGTTCGGCGGCAGTACCAGTGTCTTGCCGCCCGAGCCGAACGACGTGCGATAGGCGGCCATCGAGCGATAGAACTCGTAGAAGCTCGGATCACGCGTGGAAGCATCGGCAAAGATGCCATTGCGTTCGGCTTCGCCCTGACCGCGCAGGATTTCCGAATCCTTCTGCGCGTCCGCGATGATCTCGACAACCTGACGGTCGGCGACAGCACGGCGGCGCTGGCCTTCTTCATTACCCCGGGCGCGGATCAGTTCCGCTTCCGCCAGACGTTCGGCCTTCATGCGGTCGTAGGTCTGCTGCGACACCTCCTGGGTCAGGTCGGTGCGGCGGATGCGAACATCCTCGATGTTGAGACCGAGGGTCTCCGCATCGCGATGCAGATCGTCGCGGACTTCCGTCATCATCGAGGCGCGCTCTTCGGAGAGAGCGGCTTCGAAACCGCGCAGACCGTAGACCCGGCGCAGCGAGGCGTCGAGGCGGGTTCTGAGGCGCGATTCCGCCGCATCGCGATCGCCCGATACCGTCTCGCGGAATTTCCGCGCATCGGTGATCCGGTAGACGACGAAGGCGTCGACCTCATAGAACTTGCCGCCCGAAACCTGGACACGGATATTGTCCAGATCGAAGCGCAGTTCCTGATCCTGGATATATTGCACCCGATCAGCATCCATGAAGGCGAAGGGCAGCTTGAAGTACAGGCCCGGCTCGGTCTTGACTTCGCGGATCTGACCGAAGCGCAGAACGATCGCCTGCTCGCGGGCATTGACCACGAAAACCGAGGAATAAACGATCAGCAGCAACACCGCGAGCGCGATGAGAATGGTTGGCAAACGGCTGGACGTCATTATTTGGCCTCCGGCTGAACTGCAGTTGCAGACTTGCCGCCCGTCTGCGTCGTGGACTTGCCGAGATCATTCAGCGGCAAGTAGGGCAAGACGCTCTGCTTGTCGTCGATGATGATGCTGTTGGAATTGCCGATAACGGACTCCATGGTTTCGAGGAACAACCGCTTGCGGGTCACATCCGGCGCCTTGACGTATTCGTCGTAGATCGAGATGAAACGCTGCGCTTCACCCTGAGCTTCCTTGACGACACGATCCTTATAGGCAGCGGCCTCTTCGCGAATCTGGGCGGCACCACCACGGGCCTGACCCAACTTCTGGTTGGCGTATTGATTGGCCTCTTGTACCTGCTGGTCTTCGTTCTGCTCGGCGCGCTGCACCTCGTCGAAGGCATCGGCTACTTCGCGCGGCGGAGACACGTCTTCGATCGGCACGGCATTGATGGAAATGCCGGCGCTATAGCGATCCATCGTGTCCTGAATGATGTTTCTCACCTCGACAGCGACCTGCTGGCGATTGTCACGGTAGATGTCCTGGGCCGGACGACGGCCGACCACTTCGCGCATGGCGCTTTCGGCGACCTGCTGCAAAGTCTCATCGGGGCTTTCAACCTCGAACAGATAGGCCTGTGGATTGGTGACGGTATAGAGCACCGAGAACTGAACATTGACGATGTTCTGGTCGCCCGTCAGCATCAGACCGGCATTGGAGCCGGAACCCGAACGCCCGCCGATATTGCGCTGCTGTTCGGTAACCTTGGCGATCTCGACGCGATCCATCGGCCAGAAATGGAAATGCAGGCCGGGCATGGATACTTCGGCGCGGGGCTTGCCGAACCGCAATTCAACACCGCGTTCGTCCGGCTGAACCGTATAGACGCACTGAATAAGCCAGAAAACGGCAATGACCGCCGCGACAATAAGAAAAGCACCGCCGTTGAAACCGCCGGGAACGAGCCCCTTCAGCCGGTCCTGGCCACGACGAATAATGTCTTCAAGGTCCGGAGGCCCACCGCCGCCGTTACCGCGAGGCCGGTTCGGTCCCTGCCCCCATGGCCCTTGATTATTTCCGCCGCCGCCTCCGCTGCCGCCGCCGCCCCATGGGCCGCCGCCGCCATTCTGATTGCTCCAGGGCATCAAAACCTCTTTGTTAGTGAACTCCCAATCATCGCACCAAACTTTGTCGTTCTCAGTACGAACGTCGCAGATGATGGCGATTGCCCCGTTATAGGTATCGACACACCTGCTTTCAACGCAACTTTAGGAAGTTCCTCGGATTTATTGGAAAATAGTTGCTTTCTAAGTGCAGCTTTTACGCTGGTCTCCTGAAGTAGCGAACAAACCGTGTTGGATAATTGTCCTTCTCGCCCGCCGGCACGGCGAGCTCGCTATCAACCACCCACACGGCTGGATCGATCACCGGAAAGGACGTATCGCCGTCCACCTCGGCTTCCACATGGGTGATCAGCAACCGGTCGGCATGGCTCATCGCCTGCCGATAAATCTCGCCGCCGCCGAGGATGCAGATTTCATCCGCGCCGCTTTCTGCGGCGAGATCAGCCGCGACATCGATAGCGTCATCCAGCGAATGCACGACCGTCACGCCCTCGGCAGAAAAGCCGCTATCACGCGTAATCACCACATTCGGACGGCCCGGCAGCGGCTTGCCGATCGACTGAAACGTCTTGCGCCCCATGATAACGGGCTTGCCGAGCGTCAGGGCCTTGAAGCGCTTGAGGTCGGACGACAGCCGCCAGGGCATGTCGCCATCGCGGCCGATGATGCCGTTGCTCGATACGGCAACGACGATGGTTTTGATTGGTTCGCTCATCCTTCTCCCTCGCTCGGCGATCGACAGCCTCATATGCGCGTCGGGCTCACCGCCTTGCAAGCTGATATCCGCGGCTATGCAGGCAAAATTGCCGGTCCTGCGACAACCTCAAGCGCCGACGTTGAGACGATCCAATTCGCCGGCAAGCACGCCGCCTGCCTCCCGGTCCTCGGCCATCTTGCGATAGAGGCCGGCCATGCCCCTGAAGATCAGGGCGGCGGGATCATCCTCGCCGAGGAATTCGGCGATCTCTTCCATTTCCGCAACCCAGCGATAGGCCTTTGGATACATGTCCGGAATACTCTGGGCAAACTTGCGGTCAAGGTCGGATTGACTTTCCTGGAGCTCCCGTTTCAGACCCTCATCCGCTCCGGACCTGATCGCGGCAAGCAGCATGGCGGTGCCGAGGCCCGTGACGCCTTTGTTGATGCCGGCATAACACATCTTCAGTGCCGACGAAGCGCCAATCCCCCCATCGATACGGCGCACCTGAAGCCCATGGTCGGCCAGCATGCCGCTCCTGTTTGCGGCATCGCCGCTGACGTAGAGCTTGGGGCCTTTCTGGCCGGACTTCGGCGGCGCGCCGATGATCGATCCGTCCAGGACTTCGCCACAGTCGCCACCGAAAACCGAAGCAACCTGGGCCATCGTCTTCGGCGAGATCGCATTGCAGTCTATGAATGTGGTCGTCCTGCCACGGCGTCGCAACGCGGCGGACAGAAGCTCGGCCACGCCAATAGCCTCCGCGGGTGGAACGATGGAAAGGATGATGTCGGCCTCGACAAGGCGATCCAGCCCGACGGCCTTCATGCCCACTGCCTTCGCCCGCTCGACAGTCGCAGCCGATCGACCTTCAACATAAGTGAGAACGTGAGCGCCACCCTCGACCAATCGCCCCGCAATGGCGCTCCCCATCGCACCGGCTCCAATGACTCCGATATCCATCAGCGATCTCCTTCCCCTTGTTTAAAGATGAAGGCTATCTGGGACCTCGCGGAATACATGGCGGGTAAGGCGCGAAACGACGAGGGATAGCTTCGGGCCTATTCGTAAATAAAAATGCACGGGGATGTAAGTCAACTTCACGAGATGAACGGGCTGTACTGATCGACGCCTTGAGAGCCAGGGTCCAGCCTAGAACTCCAAGAGACCTTTCCTGGCAAGACCGATAGCCTTCATGATCAAGGCCGGACTCTGCGCGATGCCGAGCGGGTCCATTTTCAAAAAGCTGAAGATGGCCCCTACGCTCTTGGCACGATCGCGGCGACTGTTGCGCATGATCAAATAGGAGATACCCATTCTCGTCTTGTTGATATGCTCGTCCAGAATCTGTCTATCGTCGTCATCGAGCTTGAAACTCGCACCCACCCTTTTCCAGAACAGAAGGTTGCCGAGCAGGCGGACCAGAACCTTCGGGCTGTCCCAGGAATAGGCGTCGCGATAAACGGAGACGCCCTTGTCCCGATCCCCATTCACATTGCTCGAAAATGTCACCGGCGATCCGCTATTGGCGATCGAAAGCCAGAAGAAATAATCCTCACCCGAATAGCGCAGATCGGAATCGAACCGCAGATCCCTGAATCTGGAAAATCTGTAAACAACGGTGGAGGTCTGCGAGATATATTCTCTGATAAAGGCCTTGAACGCCAATCTCGGCTTGAACTGGAAGATATTCAAAGCGGGCTCGACAATCTCCCAATCGCCAGCACTGGCGGCGCGGCTGAAATACTTGGTTTTCTCGAAAGTCGTAACGGGCCTGTCTTCATAATTGTCGCTGAAGTAGAATACGCCTTCGTCGCCAAGCGCCCTCATGGCGGTCCTGAGATGATCTTCGAACCAGACATCATCGGAATCAAGAAAGGCGACAAACTCCGTCTCTGCGGGAACTGCATCAAGCGCATTGTTTCTGGCCGCTGCCGGGCCGGCATTCTGCTGCGCTATTATTTCAAAACTGACATTCTCCGGAAACTGCAGATGCGAGATTTCAGACAGCGGATCTACGGGGGATTCGTCGTTCACGATCAGGATATGAACCCTGGCGTCATCCGGCAGCCTCTGGCCAATAATGGATTGTACGGCCGCAGTCAGAAAGCCGCTTTTGCGTTGGAAAAAAGGTATAATGGCAGCAATTTTTGTCATCAAAGTCCTTCCAGCGACTATATCGCAGAACGCATGTCGAGATAGCGCACGAATACTGTCCGAAGTGTAACGTGCCACAATTACGGCGGCGGATGCAACAATCCGTAAAGAAGGTTTGCGCTTGATCTTAATAATCTAAATTATAAAATCGAACCCGCGGATATAATAATGCATACTTATCATATCTTTTTATCGAGCATGCACTCATGTCGGCCGCATTCAATTTCGATATTCATGTAATATTTCAAATAGAGAGCAAAATTTCGACGGGATTGTTTCCCAAAATTTCCATAGCAAGCAGTATTATTTCCAGAGCAGCGATCACGCATAAGCCTTACCCCAGTAGCCGTGCAAAATCTGTACTGGTGTTCGCTTCCGTGCCTCAGAAACGGCAATGCCGGCAACCTTGCGGCCGCCGGCACCCCTCTCGTCTTGCACCAATCTTAATCGGTAATCCCGAACTCTAGTCGCCAGCGCGTCGTCTGCTTGACCTAACTTAGATCATCCAGCGAAGACCCGGCCATCAAACAGCTTTCGCGCTGTCCTGACCGTCCCCGCCCCCTTGATCGAGCCGTCGTCGCCGATATCCAGAAAGACCTCCATCGCGCCGGTCGGATGCTCGATCAGATAGCGCCCATCGGATGGAGCCGCCGCCAACGTTGCGGCAGGACTGCCCGCAAGGCGCGTTGCAGTCGCGACGGTAACGGCGGCGAGAACGCCGACGGACGCATGAACCCGGTGCGGGATGAAGCTCCGCGTCGAGATCGCACCATCGTGCTTCGGCGCCGACACCAGGGTCATCTTCGGAACCGAAGCTGCCTTGACATCGCCGAGGTTCATCATTGGCCCCACCTTCAGGCGGATAGCTTCGATCCGGGATTTCAGCTCCGCGTTGGCTTCGATCGCCTCGCGGGTTTCCTCACCCGTCAGCCCGAAGTCGGCGGCCCGCATGATGACACAGGGCATGCCATTGTCGATCAAGGTTGCCTCTATCCCGTCGATGACATCGACCTCGTTCCCGGTCGGCAGCAGCGCGCCGCACATTGAGCCGGCTATATTCATGAACAGCAACGGGACGGCCGCATGACTACCGGGAACACCGGCAATTTCGGTCGCGCCAGCATAGTTCACGCGACCGCCCGGCGTCTCTATTCGAGCGACCGCCACCTCGCCGGAATTCAGCATATGGATGCGGACCTCGGTAACGCCGTCGTTCGACTTGACCAGGCCACGCTCGATGGCCGCCGGCCCGACACCGGCGAGAATATTGCCGCACCCCTGCGCATCGCTGACAACAGCCTGATCCACGAAAACCTGAAGGAACAGATAGTCCACATCGGCGTCGGTGCGCGTCGAAGGCGACAGCACGGCGACCTTCGACGTCAACGGATCGGCCCCTCCGATCCCGTCGATCTGCCGCGGATCGGGCGACCCCATGATTTTCAGCAGCAGTGCATCCCGTTCGGCGGGATCCGCCGGAAGATGTTCGGCGAGAAAATATGCGCCCTTGGAGGTGCCCCCTCGCATCCACAGGCAAGGGATACCGTCCTCATACATATTTCAGCCCCTTTGCGAGCAGCGTCGGCCGCATCCCGTAGATATCCAGCCCGAGTTCCCCGGCGGCGAGCCGCTTGCGTTTGGCGTCCTCGTTGGCCAGGCGGCTTTCAGCCGCGATAACAACGGCTTCCGCCTCCTCCCGCTTGACGACGCAAACGCCATCGTCATCAGCGATGATGACATCGCCGGCCTCGATATAGGCACCGGCACAGACCACGGGCACGTTGACGGAGCCCAACGTCTCCTTGACGGTCCCTTGAGCCGATATCGCCTTCGACCACACAGGAAAGCCCATCTGCGTGAGATCGCGTATGTCGCGGACACCGGCGTCGATGATAAGGCCCTTGCATCCGCGCGCCGATGCCGAGGTCGCGAGCAGATCGCCGAAATAGCCGTTGTCGCAGGGCGATGTCGGCGCGAGAACGAGGATATCCCCCTGCTTCAACTGCTCGATCGCCACGTGTAGCATCCAGTTGTCGCCGGGAGGCGCCGATATGGTTACAGCCGAGCCGGCAATCTGCGCGCCGGCATAGATCGGACGCATATAGCTGGCGAGCATGCCCTTGCGGCCCTGCGCCTCATGCACGGTCGCAACCCCGGCATATGCCAGCCGATCGATCACGTCCTGTGGAACCCGAGCGACGTCCTGCACAACAATACCCATTACGCGTCTCCTTGCTTTTTAACCGGGGGCGTCCCGTGGGTGTGAAACGTCTCGATCGTCTTCAACCCCCAGGCCTGCCCCTTCTTTCGCTCCGTCTCCGTCCAGACCACAGGCTTCCAATCTGGAGCCAGGATCAGGCGTGCGCCGGAATTGGCGAGTTCCACACGGTTGCCGGCAGGCTCCCAGACGTAGAGGAAGAATGTGCCCTGGATCGCATGCTTGTGCGGACCGGTCTCGATGTGCACGCCGTTTTCGAGAAAGATGTCGGCGGCGCGCAATATCTCTTCGCGGCTATCGGTGGCGTAAGTTACGTGATGAAGACGCCCGCCTCCGCCGCCATGCTCTTCGGTGCAGGCAAGATCATAGGTCTTGTTGTTGACGGTGAACCAGCAGCCACCAAGCCTGCCATTGTCGAGCTGGATCATCTCCGTTACGCGCGAACCGAGGCAGGTCTCCATGAAGCGCCTGAACTCGGCAACATCAGAGGCCAGCAAGTTCAGATGATCGAGACGTCGCGGATGGCACCCGCGCGCATGATATCGTTGCGCGACATTCTTCAGCGCCGGTTTTTCATGCTCGGGCGGCGAATAGCGGACGGTGTCCCAATAGATCTCGAACACATGGCCGAACGGGTCCTCAAACCGGAATGCGCGGCCGTGGCCAAGGTCGCCATCGACCCAGCCGACAACCTTGAAACCACTCGCTTCGATCGCCTTGACACGCCGCTCCAGCGCCGCCTCGGATGACACGCGGTAGGCGATGTGCCCGACACCGGTCGTATGATGCCGGGTGAGCTTCAGCGTGTGGAACTCGTAATCGTCCCACGCCCGCAGATAGGCCGACTGTTCGTCCTGACCGGCAAGCGTCAGCCCATAGACGTTCACGAAGAAGTCGAGGCTCTCCTCGAACTTGTCGGAGTACATCTCCACATGCGCCAGATGGGCAATATCAAAGCAGGGTTCCATGTCACGCTCCTCTCGAGAGCTCATTAGAGCTCATCGACCGTGCGTGGGAAGACCGACTGGAAACCCTCTGCATATTTCGAGGCGCGACCGCCCGATTGGCCGCCCGAATTGCGCTGGAAATGATTGGCGCGGTTCTGGGCAACGCGGGTGTAGAACTCCCAGAGATGCTCCTGCCCCTCCATGCATTCGATGGCGGCCCGTTTCTTTTCCCAGACAGATGTAATGTCGAGGAAGACATCGGGCTTCCAGCCCATCTGTTCGGTCTGGTGCGGTTCGAACAGGTAAAGCTGCGGCGCACCGAGCACCTTCTCACCCGGATTGTGGCCCCACGCCTGCGCGATCATCCGGGTCTCAAGGGCAACCTGCGTCGCATACATATGGTCGGTATTATAGGGATCATATTGCGAATGGCTGAGCATGAAGGCAGGCTGCACCTTCCTGATCACGTCGACCAGGCGATACTTGTCCTCGTCCGTCAGGCGAAGCGGATAGTCGCCGAGGTCAAAGCTGATGAGGTCGTGGACGCCAAGCGCCTTGGCCGCCTTTTCCGATTCCGCCCGTCGCGCCGCCTTGACCTGCTCGAGCGTAATGCCCGGCTGCTTCCAGAGCTTGGCGGATTCTCCGCGCTCGCCAAAGGACAAGCAAACGACGGTCACCTTATAACCAAGTTCCGCATGCAGCGCGATCGCGCCGCCGCAGCGCCATACGAAGTCAGCCGCGTGTGCGCTGATGACAAGTGCAGTCTTTTGTTCCGACATGGGATCTCCTTCCGAATTGCGCGTGATTTCACGCCGGAGGGGGCCTTTTGCCAATTTGGATTTGATGCCTCACCGATAAGTTTTGGCTATAGCCACGCAGGCAGGCTCGCACTCCCGACAAGGTGCCTATAGCTTTTTCTTATGAGGAAGCGACCATTTTGAAATGGGCAACTGCCCCGCTTCCCGTCATGGCTAGTCACCATTCAAGACCCAAAAGGTCCTGCGAAAGATGCGTTCGGGAGAAATGGCCAGATCTGGCAGCCTCGGAGGAGCGTCATCCGGGACAGGGAGGAAAAATGCTAACCCTTTTATTCGACGGCCTCGCCTATGGCATGCTGTTGTTCGTGCTCTCGTGCGGACTGGCGGTCACCTTGGGGTTGATGAATTTCATCAATCTGGCGCATGGCGCCTTCGCGATGGCCGGCGGCTATGTGACCGTTATTTTGACCAACAGATGGGGTGTCCCCTTTCTGCTGACGCTGCCGATCGCCTTCATTGCCACGGCAATCGCCGGGGTCATTCTCGAAAAGGCGCTCTATGCACGCCTCTATGACAAGACGCCGCTCGACCAGGTGCTGTTTTCGATCGGCATCGTCTTCATGGCGGTGGCTGGCATCGATTACGTCATGGGATCGCAGCAGCAGATCCTAAACCTGCCCGATTTCCTGCGCGGCCGCATTACCCTGTTCGGCGTCGGCATCGGCGTCTATCGCGCCTTTCTCATCATCGTCTGCGGTGCGCTTGCCGTTGCGCTGCAAATGGTTCTGGCTCGTACGCGGTTCGGGAGCAGGTTGCGCGCATCGGTGGATGACCGGCGCGTCGCTCGCGGTGTCGGCATTCACGTCAACACGATTTTTGCCGTGACGTTCGCGGTCGGATCCGGCCTCGCCGGACTTGGCGGCGCGCTCGGGGCCGAGATCCTCGGCCTCGACCCGACATTCCCGCTCAAGTTCATGGTCTACTTCCTGATCGTCGTCTCCGTCGGCGGCACGTCCAGCATGTACGGCCCTCTCTGTGCTTCCATCCTGCTCGGCGTCGCGGACGTTCTCGGCAAATATTACGTGCCGTCGCTCGGCGGCTTCATCATTTATATCATCCTCGTGGCGGTGCTGGTCGTCCGGCCCCAGGGTCTCTTCGCGAGGGCCAACTGATGCAGACATCCCATTCCACCATCCCTGCTCTGAAGCAGCGGGTATCTGATGTCATGAGGCGCTCGGCGCGCTGGAGCCTCCTTGAGCTGGCGTTCTGGGCTCTGGCTGTCGCCTCCTGGTTCCTCTTCCCCAACCAGCATCTGATCCTGACCGAGATTGTCGGCTTCGCCATTCTCGCACTCTCGATCGATCTGATGCTCGGCTATGCCGGCATTGTCTCTCTCGGACAGGCGGCGATGTATGGCGTCGGTGCCTATGCAAGCGGCCTCTTCTCGATCCATGTCACCGGCGAGCCGCTGTCTGGGCTGGTCGTCGGGGCGCTCTCGGGCGCGGTCGTTGCCTTCCTGACGAGCTTCCTGCTGCTGCGCGGCGGCGACCTGACGCGACTGATGGTAACGCTTGGCGTCGCCGCGGTCTTTGCCGAAATCGCCAATCAGGCAAACTGGCTCACCGGTGGCGCCGATGGCCTGCAGGGCATCAGCATCGACCCCCTCTTCGGCATCTTCGACTTCGATATTTACGGACATACGGGCTATGCCTACAGCCTCGCCGTGCTGTTCCTGCTGTTCCTGCTGGCGCGACTGATCGTGTCCTCGCCTTTCGGCTATTCGCTGAAGGCGATCCGAGACAATCCGCTACGCGCGTCGGCAGTCGGCGTTCCCGTCAATGCACGGCTCGTCGCCATATACACGCTCTCCGGCGCCTATGCCGGGATCGCCGGCGCACTGTTTGCCCAGACACAGCAATTCATCTCGCTAGACGCACTGTCGTTCCAGAAATCCGCTGATGGCCTGATGATCCTGGTCATCGGCGGAACGGGCTATCTGTATGGCGGCATCATCGGCGCCCTGGTCTATGAATTGATCCAGGACGGGCTGTCCTCGCTCACGCCGCAATACTGGCAGTTCTGGCTTGGCATGCTCCTGGTCGCCTTCGTCCTCATCGGGCGTGATCGCCCCCGTCAGCTCGTGCTTTCGCTCTCCGCCCGCCTCGCCACCATTCGCGGCAACCTCTTCAGAGGTCGCACTTCGACCCGGAGGGCACCATGACCGCAGCTGTTCTCGAGACAAAACAACTCAACAAGATGTTCGGCGCCCTGAAGGCCACGACCGACGTCTCGTTTCGCCTGGAAAGCGGTGCTCGCCATGCACTGATCGGGCCGAATGGCGCGGGCAAGACAACGCTCATCAATCTTCTGACCGGCGTGCTCACGCCTTCAAGCGGACAGATCCTGCTGAATGGCGAGGACGTCTCGTCGCTCAAGCGCGAAAAGCGCGTGCAGCGCGGTCTGGTGCGCACGTTTCAGATCAACCAGCTTTTCGGCGATCTGAATGTCGTGGAAAGCCTGGGCCTCGTCATCAGCGAGCGGCAAGGACATGGCAAGGACTGGTTTCGTCTCGCCGGAAAGCTTCCGGGCATCGAGGACGAGATTGCCGGCCTGGTTCAGGATTTCGGCCTGGATACCGTCCTCGACCAGCCATGCTCCGGCCTGCCCTATGGCAAGCAGCGACTTCTCGAAATCGCCATGGCAATCGCCTGCAAGCCCAAGGTTCTTCTTCTCGACGAACCGGCGGCCGGCGTGCCGGAAGCAGACCGGCATGAGGTTCTGGCAAGGCTGACAGCCCTGCCCGCCGATGTCTCGATCCTGCTGATCGAACACGACATGGACCTGGTCTTCAATTTCGCCGACCGGATCTCCGTTCTCGTCGCAGGCGCACTCTTCGCGGAAGGCACCGTCGACGAGATTTCGACGGATCCCCGGGTCAAGGAAGTTTATCTCGGAGGGGCGCACCATGCCTGAGCTCTTGATGCTGGACGGCCTGAAAGCGGGCTATGGCAAGGCCGTCATTTTACACGGCATCAGCCTCTCGGTCGGCCAGGGGGAAGCGGTCGCCCTCCTCGGCCGCAATGGCGTCGGCAAGACGACGACGCTCAACAGCATCGTCGGCCTGACGCGCTATCATGGCGGCAAGGTCACGGTCAGCGGTCAGAGCATCGAACGCATGACGCCGGAACGTCGCGTCGAGGCGGGTGTCGGCTGGGTGCCGCAGGAGCGGGGCATATTCAGGTCACTGACGGTTGAGGAAAACATCACGGCCGTTGCACGCCCCGGCAAATGGAGCCTTCAGGCGGTCTATCTGCTCTTCCCGAGGCTGGAGGAACGCCGAAACAATTACGGCAACCAACTGTCAGGCGGCGAACAGCAGATGCTCTCGATCGCCCGCGCGCTCGTTCTCAATCCGAAGATATTGCTGCTCGATGAGCCTACCGAAGGATTGGCACCGATCATCGTGGAAGAGCTGCTCACCGCTATCCGGCGCATCGTCCGCGATGAGGGCATGGCCGCCATCATCGTCGAGCAGCATGCGCAACAAATTCTCGCGATCACCGACAAGGCCGTGATCCTCGAGCGTGGTGCGGTCGCCTATTCCGGAAGCAGTACCGCCTTGGCACAGGACAGCTCGACACTGGGCAAATTCCTTGGGGTCGGCGCGGGGACATCGGCGCCGGTAACGCCAGGCTCCGCGCAACGAAAACACTGACCGCCCAAGTCCACGCCGGAAAGAGGGCCGGTTTGAACTACGTCCACACCACATCGATTTTACAACTGGAGGAGAGACATGAGCATTAAGAAACTGGCGCTAGGCGCCGTTGCCGCGATCAGCGTGATCGGGGCGCCCGCAATGAGTTTTGCGCAGGACACCGTCAAGGTCGGTGTCGTCATTCCGCTCACCGGCGGATTCCAGTCCAACGGTCGGCAGATCAGCGCCGCGATCAAGACTTACGTCGCGACCAAGGGCGATACCGCCGGCGGCAAGAAGGTCGAGCTGATCGTCAAGGACGACGGGAGTGCCGCCGACAACGCACTCCGTCTCTCGCAGGAACTGGTGACCAACGACAAGGTGTCCATCCTGACCGGCTTCGGCAACACGCCTGCCGCGCTTTCCGTGGCGCAACTGTCCAAGCGCGCGAAGATCCCGCAGGTCATCATGGTGGCCGCGACGTCGTCAATCGTGGATGCCTCGCCCTACATTCTCAGAACATCGTGGACCGTCCCGCAGATGGCCAGCATCATCGGCAAATGGGCTCCGGAAAACGGCGCGAAGAAATTCGTCAGCATCGTCTCGGACTATGGCCCGGGCGCCGATGCGGAAAAGTGGTTCCAGAAGACCATCGAGGCCAATGGCGGCACGGTCGTTTCGAAGCTGAAGGTCCCGCTTGCCAATCCGGACTTTGCGCCCTTCCTGCAACGCGCGGCCGATGAAAAGCCGGAAGCGCTCTTCGTCTTCGTTCCGACCGGCGCGGGTGCCGCCTTCATGAAGCAGTTCGTCGAGCGCGGCCTCGACAAGTCTGGCATCAAGGTCATCGCCATGGCCGACGTCACGGACGACGATCTCCTGAACAATATGGGTGATCCGACCATCGGCGTCATCACCGGCGGCCCCTATTCGGCAAGCCACAATTCGCCTGAGAACAAGGCCTTCGTGGAAGCCTTCAAGAAGGCCAATGACGGCATGCGCCCCAACATGGTCGCAGTCGCCGCCTGGGATGCGCTCGACCTGATCTACAAGACCCTCGACAAGACCAAGGGCGATGCGACGGGCGATACCTTCGTCAATGCAGCGAAGGGAATGCAGTTGCAGAGCCCACGAGGCCCGATCTCAATCGATCCCGCAACCCGCGATATCGTGCAGGATATCTACATGCGCAAGGTCGAGAAGGTCGGTGGAGAATTGTACAACGTCGAGTTCCAGACCTACGACAACGTCAAGGATCCGGCACACTGAGCTAGGGTCGTACAACCTGAGGATCGCGGCGATGTCGCGGTCCTCATGATAAGTTTTCGCTATACCTTTGTTAGGCTGAATGTTCGCACGAGGAACCGGCAGCATGTCGACGATTGCACTCATCGGATTCGGAGAAGCAGCACAAGCCTTTGTCGCCGGCTGGAAGACTGTCGAAGTCAGCCCGATCAAAGCTCCCATCACTACCTTCGATATCAAGATAAAAAGTAGCGATCATCGCCGGGGCCTGCTTGATGCCTGCGCACGGCTGGAGGTCTTGTACAGCGAGAGTCCGCGCGAGGCCACCACCGGCAAAAGAGCAGTCTTCAGTCTGGTGACCGCCGACCGCGCGCTCGAAGCCGCCAAGATGGTGGCCGCCTACCTCGAGAAAGACGCGCTCTATCTCGACTGCAACTCGTGTTCGCCTTCGACAAAGGTGGCCGCCGCAAAAGTCGTCGAAGAGGCCGGCGCCCATTATGTCGACGTGGCTGTGATGGCTCCGGTCTATCCCGCCCGCCATCGCACCCCTCTCCTGCTGGCCGGCAGCGACGCGGCAAAAGCTGAAGCCTTGCTGACACGTCTCGGAATGAATGCCCGCGTCGCCGGCGACACAATCGGACAGGCATCCTCGATCAAGATGCTCCGCTCCGTCATGATCAAGGGGTTCGAGGCGCTCACCGCCGAATGCGTTTTGGCGGCACGCCGGGCGGGCGTGGAGGATGCCGTTCTGGCGTCCTTGCAGGCGTCCGATCCGGGGATCGACTGGGCTGCCCGTTCGTCCTACAACCTCGAACGGATGATGGTGCATGGGACGCGGCGCGCGGCAGAGATGGAAGAAGTGGCGGTGACGCTTCGCGATCTCGGTCTTCCCGACGGAATGGCATCATCCGCCGTCGACTGGCAGCGTCGAATCGGAAATCTTGGCCTCAGCGCCGCCGATCTCTCGCTGACCGAGCGCGTCGACCTGATATTGGAGCACCTCCTGTCTTGAATTCCGCACAGCCGACAGAGCCGGAGCTGCAGCACAATCTTCGCCATCTCAGGGTCTTCCTGATGGTCGTCGATACGGCCTCGGTGACCAAGGCTGCGGAACTATGTCATGTATCCCAGCCGGCCGTGACGCAGGCCCTGTCGAAAATCGAGCGTGGCGTCGGCATGGCGCTCTTCACGCGGACCGCCCAGGGACTGTTCGTGAACAAGCAGGGCGAGGTGCTTGCAAAGCGCGTCCGACGCGCTTTCGGCTATCTCGATCCGGCGCTGTCCGATCTCAGCCCCCGGCTGCGCATCACCGCGACGACGGCGCAGCTTCAGGCGCTGATTGCCGTGCGCGAAATGGAGAATTTCACCCTCGCCGCACGCCGCCTCGGCCTTGCCCAGCCGACCGTGCACCGCGCCGTCACCCAACTCGAGCAAGAGGCAGCCCGTCCCCTGTTTGAGCGGACGTCCTACGGCATCGTCGCAACGCGGACGGCTCAGACGCTCGCGCAGGCAGCAAGACTTGCCTTCGCCGAACTCAGCCAGGCTGAAGCCGATCTTGCCGAAACCGTGTCCGAGGAGGCCGGACGCATCGTCATCGGTGCAATGCCATTGTCGAGATCCTATGTCCTGCCGCAGGCAATCGCCAACTTCCGCACGCTTCGCCCCAAAATACCGATCCAGGTCGTGGAAGGCCCCTATGCCGATCTTCTGGCCGGGCTCAGACGCGGGGAGATCGACTTTCTGATCGGCGCCCTGCGCGATCCCGCGCCAATTGGCGATGTGGAACAGCGCGTGCTTTTCACCGATACGCTGGTCCTGGTCGCCGGCCGCGATCATCCGCTGATCGGGAAGGACAATATCGCCCTTGAAGAGCTTGCCTCCTACCCCTGGGTGGTGGGCTTGAGCGGAACGCCGATCCGGAAGCATTTCGACGCCATGTTCGACAGCCTTGGACGAAGGCCGGCGAGTATCGTCGAATCGGGATCGTTGATCCTCATGCGCGAACTGCTGGATCGCACCGATCATCTCGGCTGCATTTCCTACCTGCAGGCCGAAGCAGAGCTGACACGCGGGCTCATCAAGGCCCTACCCTATAATCTCGACCACACGGCGCGGCCCATCGGCCTGACGCTGCGATCCGGCTGGATGCCAACGGCGGCTCAAGAGCAGTTTCTGGATCTCGTGCGACAAAGGGTCAGCACGCCATTATAGCATTTGCTTATGATGGCGATCCGCATTCTACGAATTGCGCAGAACAATCACAGCGTAGACGCAGGGCCGCTCACTTTCATTCTTGAACACGCAATCTGTCGGCGGACCGAGTTCAAGGCAATCGCCGGCAGACATTCCGTGGCGCGCATCGCCCTCGAGGAATACCAGATCTCCATCGAGGACCCAGATAAGTTGCCGGGCAAAGGCATAGACCGACGCGGGCATCGAGACTTCCGCTCCGGCCGGCAGCTCAATGCGAACAAGATCCAGAGGCAAATCCGACTTTGGGGAAATATGCCGCCGCTCATAGCCGGTTTGCGGGTCGACCCATACGGGTTGATCTCCCTTCCTGAGGAGACGCCCCTGATGCATTTCCGCGCGAGCCATCAAGGTTGACATGCTGAGGCCGAACGCTCCGGAAAGCTTGCCGAGCAAAGTGGCGGTCGGACTGCTGTCGCCGCGTTCGATCTTATGGATCATGGCGCGGGAGACGGCAGACCTTTCGGCGAGCTCCGTCAGCGACCAGCCACGGCTTTCGCGTTCGATCCGGATGCGGGTGCCTATGCGTTTATCAACACTATCAAGCTGAGACATACATGCCACTATAGTGGACAATTTCGCGCGTAGCAATCGAGAGCGGTTATTTCCCTTTTTCGATCGGGCACATTGGGAGACTGATTGGTTTCAGCAAAACTGGAATAGCCGTAGAGTGATCAAGTAGGCCAAAATCTATCTGAAATTCCAGCATATTTCGAAAGTGCTCATCTGCCGGCGACCCGCATCGCTGCGCCTATCGAGGAAAACCAATTTTCATCTTAATAGATATTTGTATCAATATAGTAGACAATTCTAGAAATCCGACGTATCGAAATACATCTCTAGCGACCACAAATATCTAATTTATGAGATTCCCGAAGGAAGAACCGATGCGAATTCGCGATGCGGAAGCCACAGACATCGACGGCATCACCGCAATCTACAATGACGCTGTCGCCAATACCGCCGCGATCTGGAATGAAAAGCAGGTGGACGCCGACAATCGGAGAGAATGGCTCCGAGATCGCCTGAAACTGGGCTATCCGGTGCTGGTCGCTATCGACGACCGGGAGGATGTCGTCGGCTATGCGTCTTTCGGCGATTGGCGCGCCTTCGACGGCTATCGTCATACGGTGGAACACTCGGTCTACGTGAGAAATGATCAGCGCCGAAACGGTGTTGGCAAAGCGCTGATGATTGAATTGATCGGGCGGGCAAAAGCGATCGGAAAGCATGCCATGGTCGCCGGCATCGAGGCTGGAAACACCGGTTCGATTCGGCTGCATGAGAAGCTCGGCTTCCAGCAGGTCGGCCTTCTGCCGGAAGTGGGCACCAAATTCGGGAGATGGCTCGATCTTGCCTTTCTGCAACTGCTACTGGATCGCAGAACGGATCCAGATGCCATGCAAGCCGACTAAGGGCTGTGGCATGTCGAGCTATATCGTATTTGCTACCCTCGCCGTCGCCGGCATCGCGCTTGTCTTGCAGAACATTCTCATGCTGCGGATAACGCAATCCGTTTCCACGGTACTGATCACGCTCGTCATCAATTCGTCGGTAGGACTGACGGTGCTTCTGCTCTTGCTCATTGCCCGCAAGGGCATCGCCGGCATTGCCGAAACCTTTGGCGCGATCCGGCCATGGACCTTCCTGCCTGGCCTCCTCGGCTCCTTCTTCGTTTTCGCTGGAATTTGGGGCTATCAGCGCCTGGGAGCGGCGCCGACCATAGCGGTGCTGGTCGCCAGTCAGTTGCTCGCGGGCTTGGCATTCGATGCTGCACGGTCCGGGCAGATGCCGGTATCCGACAATGTCTGGCAGATCACCGGCGCTGTGCTGCTGGTAATCGGCGCGGTCCTCGTCGCCAGCCGGCACGCTTCCTGACGAAAGGGTGCCGACAGCAATCGCCATCCCTCAAGCCAGATAGCGCTTGAACCAGCCTATCGTTCTATCCCAGGCAAGCTTGGCCGCAGCCTCGTCATAGCGGGGCGTCGAGTCATTGTGGAAGCCGTGATTGACGTCGGGATAGATATGGGCCTCGTAGACTTTGTTCGAAGCCTTCAACGCCGCCTCATAGGCCGGCCATCCATCATTGATCCCTTTGTCCAATCCCGCATAGTGAAGCAGCAGGGGCGCCTTGATGCGCGGCACATCCTCCGCCCTTGGCTGCCGGCCGTAAAAAGGTACGGCCGCTGCCAGCTCGGGATAGGCAACGGCGGCTGCATTCGACACGCCTCCGCCATAGCAGAAGCCGGTAATGCCGACCTTGCCGGTCGTGGCATCATGCTTCATGAGAAGCTCGATCGCGGCGAAGAAGTCGTTCATCAGCTTTTGCGGATCGACCTGCTGCTGCAACTCCCGTCCCTTCTCGTCATTGCCGGGATAGCCGCCGACGGAGGTCAGGCCATCCGGCGCAAGCGCGATGAAGCCCGCTTTGGCGACGCGACGCGCAACATCCTCGATATAAGGGTTCAGCCCCCGGTTCTCATGCACGACAACGACTGCCGGCACCTTCCCCTTGGCCGCAGCCGGCCGGACGAAATAGGCCCGAACGGTTCCGTTCCCCTGCGGCGACGGATAGGTGATATATTCGGGCAGGATGTCAGGGTCGGTAAACTCGACCTGCTGCGCAAGCGCATAATTGGGGCTCATCAGCCCGAGGATCGCCGCGGCCGTCAGACCGCCCACGGCATACTTGCCGGCCCGATCAAGAAACTCGCGTTTCGTAATTTTCCCATGGGCGTAATAGTCGTAGAGTTCCAGCAGTTCCGGATGAAAATCCTTGGCGGTCAGACGTGTCATTGGCGCTCCCCCCCTCGTGTCTACGAAGAGCAGCCTAAACACTTAAGTCAGTTCTTGAATTCACTTTTACGCTATCGCCGGATATGCCCGCGCGGATAACGGTATTTAAACCGCAACTTCCGCCGCTATCGCCGCATGGGGCTCGTAGTCGCTGACCTCGAAATCCTCGATACGGTAATCGTCGATGCTGTCCGGCCGGCGGAGCAATCGCAGGGTCGGAAATGGCCGTGGTTCCCGGCCCAGCTGCTCGCGGATCGCGTCGAGATGGTTGAGGTAGATGTGGACGTCGCCGCCCGCCCAGACCAGTTCACCCACGTCCATGTCCACCTGTTGGGCAACCATGGCCAGCAACACAGCCTGCTGGCAGATATTAAACGGATTTCCCAGAAACAGGTCGCAGGACCGTTGGTAAACCATCAGGCTCAGGCGCGGCCGCTTGGTCTCGCCCGGAGAAGGCAGGTTCGAGACATGGAACTGATAGACCATGTGACACGGAGGAAGCGCCATTCCGGCGAGTTCGCCGACATTCCAGGCATGGAAGATCATCCGGCGGCTGCTTGGATTATGCCTGAGCTGATCAATAACCGTCGCGATCTGATCATGCACTTGGCCGTCGGCATCACGCCACTGCCGCCATTGCTTCCCGTAAACAGGGCCTAGATCGCCCCATGTCTCGGCAAAGGCCTCGTCGGCCAGTATCCGCGCCTCGAAGTCCTCCTGGCTGATAGCCTCTCCCGTCGCCTTGCGATAGGCGGCCAGCGGCCAGTCGGTCCATATCCGCACATTCTGCTTCAGAAGATTGCGAATATTGGTGTCGCCGGTCAGAAACCAGAGCATCTCCTTGACGGCGAGTTTCCAATAGACCCGCTTGGTCGTGAAGACCGGAAGCTGGCCCTTGGAAAGATCGAAGCGCATCATCGCGCCGAGCCCGCTCAGCGTGCCGACACCAGTCCTGTCGATCCGGCGATCACCGTTTTCGAGCAGGTGCGCCATCAGGTCGAGATATTGATATTCCGGGTGGCGAACCATTCTGAGCTCCGACATTTCCGCGAAGGATCCGGGCAACCGTAAAAACAATTGCCCCCGTCGCCGATTCCATTGGCCGCTAATTTAATGGCAAGTCGGTGCAAAACCAACCGCAACCGGGCGCAATCCCGGCAATTCTCGCTCCCGATGGTCAACTATCACGGCAAAGCGATGCCTAGGCGACGCATTTATGACAATTGCCCTTTCCTTCGCCCAAGGAAAACACTATATCAGCCATGCCGGTCTTCGGGCCGGCTATGGCGATAAACGAGCGATGTAATAAACCTATTGGACCCGGGGGCGGTACCCGGCGCCTCCACCAAAAACCGGCCAGACGAGCTTTGCTTCAGACCGGCTTTTGATGGGGGCGAAATAGGATCGACAAGGGCGTAAAGATCGACTTTTTGCTCGGCATTGTACCACCGTTATCGGGCTAAAATTGTAGTTGCAAACGACAACTATGCGGAAGCTCGTCTCGCTGCTTAATCGCAGTGTGACACTTCAAATCAAGTCCTGAAGGTTCGCACCTTAAGGCGGGGTTCGAAGGTACCTGGCAACAGAAACCTTCACCTTCTCCCTATCTTCGATATTATGTATGATCATGCGATGACTCGCGCGGGGGCTTTCCCGTCTGCGCCCGGCGTGGCATAAGCCTTAGAAAAAACATGGCCAACGAAAGACAGGAAAGCATGGGGCAGGATCATATCCGCTACGACATTTTGGCACAGGACGCCCTGCGTGGAGTTATCCGTAAGGTGTTGACCGAGGTCGGCGCCACCGGTCGTCTGCCCGGTGACCATCATTTCTTCATTACCTTTCTGACCGGAGCGCCTGGCGTTCGCATTTCGCAGCACCTGAAGTCGAAATATCCGGAACAGATGACCATCGTCATCCAGCATCAATTCTGGGATCTGAAGATCACCGAAAGCCTGTTCGAGATTGGCCTTTCCTTCTCCGACGTGCCTGAAAAGCTGGTCGTCCCCTTTAATGCGATTCGCGGCTTCTACGATCCATCGGTGAATTTCGAGCTGGAGTTCGACGTGCCGCTCGCCGATGACGAGGAAATGCCGACTGGCGAAATCACCGCTTATCCGGTGGCCGCCGAAGGCAGCGACGAGCCGGTGGTAGAGGCGAAGGAAGGCGAAGAGAAAAAGCCGGGCTCGGTCGTCTCGCTAGACGCATTCCGCAAGAAGCAATAACATCCTTGGGGGAGCGAAAGCTTCCCCTTTCTGCATCGTCCGTGGGGACAGCAATGAGTGCCGAAATCGTCAATCTGCGTCAGTTCCGGAAAAAACAGGCCCGCTCCGAAAAGGAAAAGCAGGCGGAACAAAATCGCATCAGCTTCGGCCGCACCAAGGCGGAGAAGCACCTGACGAAGGCGCTTAACGACAAGGCCACCCAGACGCACGAGGCTGGCCACATCGAGCCGACCAAGACGGACGAGTAGCCTACCGAACCGAGCGAAGTCCTTTCGAAATCAGCAGTTTATTCCAGTACTTTGAATCATTTTCAGAATTCCTCCCCCCTTTCCGAGCTTTTTGATCGATCCACCGATGATCCGCAAACATTCCGCGACGTTGCATGGCCACCGCACGAGCTTTTCCCTTGAAGATGCGTTCTGGAGCGAGCTGAAGGCAATCGCCAAAGCGCGCGGCACCTCGCTTGCCGCGCTGATCTCTGAAATCGACGACGGGCGCGAACCGGAGAGCAATCTCTCCTCCGCGCTTCGGCTCTATGTCCTGAAATGGCTGAAAGAACGCGCTTAGTAAGCCCCCATCCAACGGATGATGTGTCTTATTGGGCGATGCCGGGAAGGCCGTTGAAATTCAGCGGTGCAATCTTCTGCGGTCCCTGTCCGTTGAGAACCGGCAATTGCTGTGCCTGTGCCTTCGCGCGGGCTTCCGCATCGGCCTTCGCCTTGGCCGCAGCTTCCGCTTGCTTCTCGGCAGCAGCCTTTTGCGCCAGTTCCCTTAGGCGCTGCTCTTCAAGGCTCCGCTGCTGCTCGAGTGCCGCGTCGCGCTGGCGCTGGGCTTCGCGCATAGTGGCGGTGTATTTATACAGCGCCACCTCGCGCCGCAGCCGCTGCTTTTCCAATACGCTCGCCTGAAGCCGTTCGACGCGCCGACGCTCACGCTCGAAGGCACGCAGCGACAGGAAGCTGGTGATGTCGGTGACATTCATCGTTCGGCCGGGGCTTGCCAACGGGCCGGCGAAGTCGAGGCGCAGCGCCGGCTCAGCGCCATTCAACACCTCATTGCCGGCGTTGAAATCGATGCCGAGCGACCCGCGCATACGTTCATCCGGCAGGCTGATCTCGGCGCTGCCCGACAGCTTCGCCACATCGTTGCCAGCGCTGAGATTGGTGGCGCGGATGACGCCGGTCGAGATGTTGAAGGGTATGCTCATCGCCGGCAACACCGCCTCGCCGTTGTTCAGCAGCGTCTGTACGATCGGCAACACCTTGTCTGCGGTGATATCGCCCTGGATCTGGTCCGTCGCCGACAACAGCGGTGGGAGTACCGAAAGATTGAGACCGCGGACACGCGTTTCGCCAAGCTTCGCCTCGCCGGAACCGCTGGCATTGGCGGCAAGCTCACCCATACTCTTGCCACTGGTCTCCATGCTCAGATCCAGGCCAAAGCGGCCAGTGGCCAGCGGCGTGCCGTCACGCTGCCAGGCGACGGTCGCGAGATCGCCATTGGTGAGATTGAGCTTCGTCTGCATCAGCCCGGTGCCATCGGAATTGGCAAGCATCAGATTCCCAGCGAGCGCGCCGCCATTCCACGCGCCGGCGATATCGTTCAGCCGCAGCTCTTCGCCCTTATAGGCAGCATTGGCGCTGAAATTGGAAATCGGACCAAATATTCCCGGCCATACCTGTTTGGCCGACAGCTTGATGTTGAGATCGAGCCCGTTAAACGTCGGCAGCCCGAGCTTGGCTTTGGTCAGGTTGCCCGTCGCAGCATCCGTCATCGGCCCGTAGATCGCTTCGCCCAGCCAGCCGAGATCCGCCTTGTCGAGCGCCAGTTCGCCGGTCGCCTTGATGTTCGGAGACTTGCGATCGAAGGTCAACGCGCCAGAGACATTGTTGTCGGCAAGATCGCCTTTCATGTCGGTGAGCGCGATCTTGTCGGCATCTATCACGGCATTCGCCTGGAACTTGACCGGCAGTCCCGTGCCCATCTGTGGCACGCCAATACCATTCATCACGAAATAAGGATCGAGATCGGCACTATCGAGCGATAGTGCAATCTTGCCGCTGAGGAAGGCGCTGGGACGGACATCGACCTTGCCGTTGGCCGTGAACGAGGTCTTGTCGGTCGCGAAGGTCAGCGCCGCATCCGCCGGTTCGGTGCCCTCTGCCGTCACCTTCAGTGTCAGGCGGCCATTGGCGTCGGCTTCGACGGGTAGCGGATCTAGCCCCGCCTGCCCGAACAGGATCGAGGTCACAGAATTTTCAAGCGTTGCCTCCAGCGTCGTCGTGCCCTTGCCGGTCAGCGCCAGCAGGTCGGACATGCGGTAATCGAGATTGACGCGGCTGCCGTTGGACACGCCGGCGAGCGTCACCGTCACACCGTCACCTTCGTTACCGCCGAGGGATAGCGCACCACGCAACGCAGTATTGCCGTACCACGCAGCATTGCGCACCAGCCGATCCATGACCGGATGATGCGGCAGATGTTGGCTCAGCATTTCGAGGAAAGGACCCGGGTCGGTCGCCTTGAACGTGATTTCGCCCGACCCCTTGTAGTCCAGCAGCGAGCCGTCGCCGCGCCCTGTTGCCGTGATCTCGGCCCCGGCAACATCACGCACCGATAGCTTGTCGAGCGTCAACGCTCCGTCGGTGATCGAAAAGGATGTCTCGACATTGTCGGCCTGTACGCCGAACAGGGCGAATTTATCTGCCTTCAGATGCGCCGTAATCCGGTGGTCGAGCAAGGCTTCGCCGGCGTCCTGGCCCGTGAACATGCCTGTCAGCGCCCTCAGCGCATCAAGGTCCAGCGCATCGCCGCTGAGATCGACGGCAAGCTTCGGCGCCTGCTTATCTGGCGCCTGTCGGTCCAGCTTACCCTTGAGCGTCGCCGACCCGATGGCGATTTCAAGGTTGTCGAAGCGCTGTTCTTCATGCCGCAAGCTGACATCGGCTGAGAAGCCGGCCTGCCGCAACTGCCGGATCGATGGATCGACGGAGCCCACCAGCCAGGACGCCAGGCCCGACGGCTGGTTGGAGGCGACAACGAGATTGCCGATGAAATTTGGCTCGCCCTGCAGCATGAGCTTACCGGTGGCCTCGACCTGCGTGCGCCCCGGCAACATGCCGATCGCATGGTCGATCTTCCAGCCGGTTCCAGCAGGCTCCAGATCCAGCTGCACGTCGCGGATGGTCGTGTCGCCGGCAACGATCGCCGGCAGGCGGAATGTCGCCTTGCCAGGCACCTGCGGGATCGGGACCTCGGCGGCAATCGCGATCAGGTTGTTCAGGCGCTGACGCGCGGAGATGGCTGGATTGCGGTTGGTCTTGCCGTTGGAGCCCTGAGTATTGCCGAGGCGATTGACGTCGATCTGCTGGCCATCGGCGGTCAGCAGGAATTCCGGCTTGGTGCCGGTATCCAGCGTCGCTTCGCCGGTCACCACGTAAGGATCGTCCGCCGCTCCAACCTCAAGGCGATATTCAGGGATGCGGATGCGCTCGTTGGTCAGCTCGAAGCGGCCTTTGACGCGGGGTTGAGCTTGCTCATCCGCGGCTTTACGCGCCTGCTTGTCCTCGATCCCCGCGGTAAAGAGACCGAGATAATCCGGCTTGCGATCAACCAGCTTCAACTCGCCATCGAGATCGACAATGAGAGGATGACGATCCGGATTGAGCCGGGTGCGGACACGCAACACGCCGCTATCGTCCGGCTGGCTGCTGGAAATGGTGAAACTGCCGTGCTCGCCATCGAGCGCCGCATCCCCTTCGATCCGCCAGGGACCGGCGAGCGACTTCGCGGACATCTCCGCATTGAAACCGGTAATGTGCCGGGTGCGGCCGGATTGCTCATCGATAAACTGGATATCGCCGCCATCGACATGCACGCTTTCCAGCACGACCGACTTGGCGGGCATTTCCGGCTGGCTGCCGCGCATCCAGTCGAGCGTGCCGTCCTTCAGCAACCGCAGGCGCACCTTCGGCTCGGAGACGCGCATATCGAAGATCAGTGCTTCGCCGGACAGGAACGGTGCCAACTCGGCATCCATGGAGAACTGAGCGATCTGCACTAGCGGCGTCCCGTCGGCCTCCTGGCCAACGCGGACGTCATGCAATGTCACGGAGGGAAATGGCAAAAGGCGGGCATCGACGGTGCCGTGAACGGTCACTTTCTTACCGATGATACGGCTCGCCTGATCTTCGAAATTCTTGCGAAAATCGGTCCAGTCTATGAAGAGCGGAGCGAGCAGCGCCACGAACAGCACCACTACAAGCAATCCCCCCAGGAAAACCAGGACCCTACCTAACAATGCACACCGTCTCCATTCTGCATTCCTATATACAAGGCATCACATATCCAGCCATATAGGCAAAAAAGCAGCCTCGATCCCTTGCGAATCCGATACCTATCCAAACCGCACCGCGGCTCCCGAGATACGGAACGTCATAGCCTAGCGCCATTCACGCAAGGGGCAAGCCGGGATCATGGAGTATTCCATTTTTCAATGGCCATGAAAGATCTTACCCGGGTTGAAAATCGCGTCTGGATCGAGAGCGTGCTTGACCTGGCGCATCAGATCGACGGCGCCGCCAAGTTCCTGCTCGAGAAACGACATCTTGCCCTGCCCAACACCGTGCTCGCCGGTGCAGGTTCCGTCCATGGCCAGCGCCCGCGCATTCAGCCGCGCAACGAAGGCTTCGACGATAGCGATGCCTTCGGGCGTCTTGTCGTCGAACAGCACCAGCACATGAAAATTACCATCGCCGGCATGCCCGACGATCGGCGCCAGCAATCCGTGTTCCTCGATGTCGGCCTGGGTCGCGGCAACGCATTCGGCAAGCCTTGAGATCGGCACGCAGACATCCGTCGACAATGCCGCCAGTTCCGGTGCAAGCGCACGCGCCGCCCAATAGGCATCGTGGCGCGCCTTCCAGAGCTTGTTGCGCTCCTCGAGATTGCTGGTCCAGAGGAATTCGCCACCACCACACTCCGCCGCGATCTCGGCGAACTGTTCCGATTGCAGCGCGACGGTCTCTTCGGTGCCGTGAAATTCGAGGAACAGCGTCGGCTGCTCGTCATAGGTGAGGCCTGAGTAGGCATTGCAGGCCCGCAGCTGGACGGCATCAAGAAGCTCAATCCGCGCAACCGGAATACCCATCTGGATCGTCATGATGACTGCATCGCAGGCTGCATGGATGGTCGGAAAGGCGCAGGCACCGCCTGCGATCTTCTGAGGAATGCCCTGCAGGCGCAGCGTTACCGAGGTCAGCACGCCGAGCGTCCCCTCGGAGCCGACGAAGAGCCGGGTCAGATCATAACCTGCGGAGGATTTCCTAGCGCGACGGGCGGTGCGGATTTCCTCACCATTGGCGGCGACCACGGTCACGGCCAGCACATTGTCCTTCATCGTGCCGTAGCGCACGGCATTGGTGCCGGAGGCGCGCGTCGCCGTCATACCGCCGATCGAGGCATTGGCGCCGGGATCGATCGGGAAGAACAGGCCGGTGTCGCGCAGATAGGTATTGAGCTGTTCGCGGGTGACGCCGGGCTCGACCGTGCAGTCGAGATCCTCGGCATTCACTTCAAGCACCCGATTCATCCGGCTGAAATCGATGGAAATTCCGCCCTGCGGCGCGTTCACCTGCCCCTCCAGCGAGGAACCGGTGCCGAAGGCGACGATTGGAACCTTATGCTCGGCGCAAGCCTTGACGACCGCCTGCACGTCCTCGCTCGTCTCGGCAAAGAGCACTCCATCGGGAAGCTGCGTGGGAATATAGGTAGTTGTATGCGCGTGCTGGGCGCGAAAACTTTCGCCGGTCTGGAAACGCTCGCCGAAGGTCTGTTTCAGAATGCCGAGAACGGCAGCAATCCCTGCCTCGTTGCGTATCCCCGCCTTCGCGTCAGCCAGAGCCATCGTCCCGAATCTCCCATCAAAAACATATAAGAGCGCGTTAACCTTTTGCGGTTCTATGGGGCATCGGAACGACGCTGTCCAGTCATGAAAATCGCCCGTGGTTTCCACACGGCGCGAGCGCTCTCCAGCCCAAGATCAAGCCACCGCGATTGCGATCGCCGACAAGTGTCAGACGATGCGGAGGATCGGCTATTTTTGCATATTTTTTAAGCAAAACTCGGCCGAATTGTGCATTTGCCGCAAATTTCCCTCCGAGAGAAAGCACGTCTTGAGCGAGCGAGCACATCCTTCAGCCGACTGGCATACCTCTTGCGTGCTGTCCGGCAGTTACAGATAGCCACGTTTGGAAGGACATTCGATGAAGCGCAGACAATTGCTCACGGCACTCGGCATGGCGATGCTGGCGATGGGGTCGCTGTCGAGCCCGCACGCAGCCCGGGCGGACGCCTTGAGTGATATCACCTCGCGAGGCACGATCCGCGTTGCCGTTCCCCAGGACTTCCCGCCTTTCGGCAGCGTCGGGCCGGATATGGCGCCCATGGGCTATGACATCGACATGGCAAATCTGATCGGCGAAAAACTCGGCGTGAAGACCGAGCTGGTGCCGGTCACCAGCGCCAACCGCATTCCCTATCTCCAGACCAACAAAGTCGACCTGGTGATTTCGAGCCTCGGCAAGAATGCCGAGCGCCAGGCCGTCATCGACTTCACCGACGCCTATGCGCCCTTCTTCAACGGCGTCTTCGGCCCCGCTGATGTCGCCGCCACCAAGCCCGAGGATCTTTCCGGCAAGACGATCGGCGTCACGCGCGGCGCCATCGAGGATCTGGCGCTGACGAAGGTCGCCCCGCAGGATGCGACGATCAAGCGCTACGAAGATAATAACGGCACCATCTCGGCCTTCCTGTCGGGTCAGGTCGACCTGGTGGCCACCGGCAACGTCGTTGCCGCCGCGATCCTCGCCAAAAACCCGCCGAAGAAGCCGGAGATGAAGTTCCTTATCACCAACTCCCCCTGCTTCATCGGCCTGAACAAGAGCGAACCCGCGCTGCAGAAAAAGGTCAACGACATCATCGCCGCCGCCAAAGCCGATGGCACGCTCGGCAAGATATCGCAGAAATGGCTGGGCGCCGACCTCCCCGCCGGCTTCTGATTAACGCAAGCCCGGCCGCACCCTCATCCGATGGTGCGGCCGGAGCCGAGCGAGGCACCATTTCATGCGCTATCACTTCGATTTCGGCTGGCTCGCCGAATACTATCCGGTTCTGATCAAGGGCGTCCTCGTCACCATAGAACTGACCCTGGTCGGCGCGGTGGTCGGCATCGCCCTCGGCATTGCCTGCGCCTGGGCGCGGGCTCTGGGTCCACGCTGGCTCAAGCCGATTGTCGCGACCTATGTCGAGCTCATCCGCAACACGCCGTTCCTGATCCAGCTTTTCTTCATCTTCTTCGGACTGCCCGGCATCGGCATTCACATGAGCGAAATCACGGCGGCCAATCTCGCCATGATCGTCAATCTGGGCGCCTATAGCTGCGAAATTATCCGCGCCGGTATCCAGGCGACGCCGCGCGGCCAGTTCGAGGCCGGCGCCAGCCTGGCGATGACTCCGTTCGAGACGTTCCGCCACGTCATTCTGGTTCCCTCGCTCCAGCGCATCTGGCCGGCCCTGTCGTCCCAGGTCGTCATCGTCATGCTCGGCTCCGCCGTCGTCTCGCAGATCGCCGCCGAGGATCTGACATTCGCGGCAAACTTCATCCAGTCCCGCTCTTTCCGCGCCTTCGAAGCCTATTTCGTCTCCACGGCGATCTATCTGCTTCTGGCCATCATCCTGCGACAACTGCTCACAGCCGCAGGTTCGCTCATCTTTCCGCGCAGGGTCCGCCGATGATTCAATTCACCACCTGGGACATTCTGCGCGGCCTGCTGCTCGCCACCCGCTGGACCATTCTGCTCTCGCTCGTTTCCTTCATCGGCGGCGGCACGGTCGGAGCGATCCTCCTCTTCCTGCGCATCGGCAAGAACAAGGTTGCTCGCATCGCCGTCAAATATTTCGTCGAGCTCTTTCAGGGCACGCCGCTACTGATGCAGCTCTTCCTCGCCTTCTTCGGCCTCGGGCTCTTCGGTATCGACGTGCCGGCCTGGCTTGCCGCTGCTGTCGCCCTGATCCTCTGGTCCTCGGCCTTTCTCATCGAGATCTGGCGCGGCTGCGTCGAGGCAGTGGCGAAAGGTCAGTGGGAGGCCTCCGCCAGCCTTGGCATGGGCTATCTCCAGCAGATGCGCTACGTCATCCTGCCGCAGGCGCTCCGCATCGCCGTCCCACCGACGGTCGGCTTCTCGGTACAGGTGGTCAAGGGCACGGCCCTCACCTCGATCATCGGCTTCGTCGAGCTGTCGAAGGCCGGCACGATCATCACCAATGCGACGTTCCAGCCGTTCACCGTCTACGGCTTCGTCGCCCTTATCTATTTTGCCCTGTGCTGGCCGCTGTCCAAGAGCAGCCAGATCCTGGAAAGGAAGCTGAATGTCGCTCATCGAGGTCACTGAAGTCCGCAAAAGCTTTGGCGAAAACGAGGTGCTGAAAGGCATCAATCTCGACGTCGAGCCCGGCGAGGTGATCGCCATCATCGGCAAGAGCGGCTCGGGCAAATCGACGCTCCTGCGCTGCATCAACGGGCTTGAAAACATCAATGACGGCTCGATTTCCGTGGCCGGCGCCCAGCTTCTGCCCGACGAGCTGCATCTGAAGGCGTTGCGGTTGAAGGTCGGGATGATCTTCCAGCAGTTCAACCTCTTTCCGCATTTGAGCGCCGGTCGCAACGTCATGCTCTCGCAGATGGTCGTCAAGAAAACCTCCAAGGCCGATGCCGAAGCTATGGCGCGGCGCATGCTCGACCGCGTCGGTCTTGGGCATAAGTTCGACGCCTTTCCCGACGAACTCTCGGGCGGCCAGCAGCAGCGTGTCGCTATTGCCCGAGCGCTCGCCATGCAGCCGATCGCACTCCTTTGCGACGAAATCACCTCCGCACTCGATCCCGAGCTGGTGGCCGAGGTTCTCGCGGTCGTCCGCGAACTCGCCAGCGAAGGTATGACGCTACTTATGGTCACGCATGAGATGAAGTTCGCCCGTGACGTCTGCTCGCGCGTCGTCTTCATGCATCAGGGCCGCGTCCATGAAATCGGGCCGCCGGGCGACGTCTTCGCCAATCCGAAAACGCCGGAGCTCAAGCAGTTCCTCGGCATGCTCTGAGCATTGCCGCGAGGCTGCTTATGGGTGCCGCGCGGCGCCGACCATCCCGCCCCATGCGCCCGGCGCCATGCCGAACGCCTTCTTGAAATGCCGCGTCAGATGGCTTTGATCGGCAAAGCCCGTGGCGGCCGCGACTTCGGCGATAGGCTCGCCGTCGCCGATCATCGCCTTGGCCCGCTGTAGCCGCCGCATCAGCAGGAAGCGATGCGGGCTGGTGGCAAAGGCGGCGCGGAAATGGCGTGACAGAGCGAAACGATCGAGGCCGGTGACGCGCTCAAGCTCCTCCGAGCGAACGCCGCGCATGGCATGCGCCTCCAGATAGTCCCGCGCCGTTTTGACCTGACCCCAAGCGACAAGTCCCAAGGGCTTCTGCGGCAGGCGCGCATGCAAGGCGAGCCCTGTCGCCATGCGTGAAATAAAATCGTCGACGAAAAGCTCATCCAGCTCGCGATCGAGTTCGCCAAGTGCCCCGAGCAACAGACCGGCGAGACGATCATCCTCGATCACCGGCTCATCGACGAAAGGCAGCCCAATACGTGCTGCTTCCAGGCATTGCATCAGCATCGACGGTTCGAGATAGAGCATGCGGTAGATCAGCCCATCATCGGTCGCCGCACCGCCGTCATGAACCTCGTCCGGATGCAGGATGATCACCCGGCCCGGCAAGCTGTAGCGGCGCTCGCCGCGATAGCTAAAGGTCTGCACGCCGCGGATGGTGACGCCAAGAGCATAAGTATCGTGTCTGTGCAAATCGAAGGCGTCGCCATGAAATTGCGCATGAATGCGCTCGATGCCGGGATAGGCGGGCGCCGATACGATGCGGTTCGCCTCCGGCCCCACGCACAAACGTTCAAGACCCTCAAAGGCCCGACCGGCTATCTCTTCGTGCAATGGCTTATTCCCAGACAGCATGAAAGTGGCTACCGATGTTTGATACCAAAATCGCGATCGTTCTGCGAAACAATCTTCAGTCCTGGCAAAAACTGAACGTGACCGCCTTCCTGTCGACCGGGATTGCCGGGCAGTGTCCGGACATTATCGGCGAGCCCTACAGCGATCGCGCAGGCAATCGCTACAACGCTTTATCGATCCAGCCGATGATCGTGCTATCCGCCGACGAAGAAACGATCGCTACGATCCATCGCCGCTCGCTGGAACGCAGCATCACCTCCTCGATCTTCATCGAGGAAATGTTCTCGACCGGCCATGACGCGGCCAACCGTGCGGTCTTCTCGGAGTTCGCTCCCGAAGACGCCAAGGTTGTCGGCATTGCGCTACGTGCCGACAAGAAGATCGTCGACAAGATCACCAAGGGCGCGGCGATGCACGCGTGAAGACACGCTGATTAAAAGCAAAAAGGCCGGATCTTGCGATCCGGCCTTTTCAATTGAGTGGGCTGCAAAATCAGCCGTTCTGCGTAATCGGCGCGATCTGGATTTCGACGCGGCGGTTCTGGGCGCGGCCGGATTCGTTGGCGTTGCTGGCAACCGGCTGCGTCGGGCCGAAGCCGACGGCCGAAACGCGGCGCTGGTCGATACCCTGGCTGCCGAGATAGGAGGCAACCGAGCCGGCGCGGCGCTCGGACAGATCCTGGTTATGCTGCAGGCTGCCGGTCGAATCCGTATGGCCGTTGACGTCGATCAGCGTGCGGTTGAACTTGCGCAGCACAATCGCGACCGAGTTCAGCGTCGCGAAGAATTCCGGCTTGATCTCGTCCCGGTCGATATCGAAGGTGATGGCCGACGGCATGTTCAGGATGATGCGGTCGCCGACGCGAGTGACGGAGACACCCGTGCCCTGCAACTGCGCGCGCAGTTCGGATTCCTGCTGGTCCATGTAGTTGCCGATACCGGCACCTGCGAGCGCCCCGACACCGGCGCCGATCAGCGCGGCGTTGCGGCGCGAAGCCGGTGAATGGCCGATGAGAAGGCCGGCAACCGCACCGACGCCGGCACCGAGCGCGGCGCCCCCCGCAGTATTGGATACCTTCTGCTCGCCCGTATAGGGGTCGGTCGTCGTGCATGCATTAAGAAAGGCTGCCGAAATGGCAAGAATGGCAATTTTTTTGATCATGGAATCGTCGCTCTCCGGTTCGATGGTCCGAAGCAGATATGGAGCATTGCGGCAATATGATGAAGCGGAATCTTCACGTTGCCGCGATCGATCAGCCGCGCCATCGCCCGGCCTTGTATTTCCCCGACCTAGACCACGGGGGGAGAGCGCGACGAGATCCCAGGATACCCGCCCTGTTTCCCTTGAAACACAGGCTCTGTCCTCAGAAATTCTGGAAAAGCTGCGTCAGCGTATTGTAGCTCGCATTGGCGATGGACAGCGATTGTATCCCCAACTGTTGCTGGGTCTGCAACGCCAGCAGCTTGCTCGATTGCTGCTCCATGTCGGCATCGACAAGCTTGCCGACGCCGCTAGTGAGCGAATCACTGAGGTCGCTGGCGAATTGGCTCTGCAGGTTGACGCGTGTTTCCAGTGAGCCAAAGGCCGAGCCTATGGTGTTCAGTTGATGCAACATGGCGGTGACGGTATTGACCATGTCCGTCAAAGCGCCATTCGTCGTATTCGCATCGAGCGAGATTTCCACCTGCCCGCTAGTGTCGCCATATTTACTGCTGACCAATACATAATTCTGGGCCGCACCGGCTTCCGTCGCAAAGGCGGTGGAAGTGAGCACACCATAACCGCCCGTGCCGCCGGACTGATCGTCGATGAGATATCGCGCGTCCGTCGAGGCGATGGAGCCACTGGTCGAGGTGACACCTTCGTAGTTCAACATCCCGATTGAAATGGTGCCATCGGTGTTGCGGATGACCGAGCCTGGGATCCGATGTGGTTCGGTGGGATCTTCTCCATCCTGAAGCACGATCCAATTGACGCCATTGAAGCTCGCGGACTGGCCGACACTGCGAAGCTGATCCTTGAGCTGGGTGATCTCGTCATTGAGCTTGGTCTTGTCGACGCTGCCCTCATAGGCGCTCACCAGCTTCGAGCGGATCTGGGTGACGACATCGATCGCGCTGGTGACGCCCGTGGAGGCGGTGCTGACCGTGGCGGAGGCAAGGCCCAGCGCATCCTGCACGGCCGACACGGCGCCGATATCGGTGCGCGTCAATGCCGAGATCCGCCAATAGGTGGCATCGTCCTTAGCGGTCTGCACGCGCAGGCCGGACGACATCTGCCGCTGGGCGACATTCAAATCCGATTGGGTGTTTCTGAGAACTTCAAGGGCGATATTGACGGAGGGACTAACCCTGATGAAGGTCGAAAAAATACTCACGACACACGGACTCCGGACGCAACGATACACAACAGGCACAAGGAGACATTGGAACCATGCCGCGAGCGCTCATGCACGCGGGCCGACCATGTCGGCGAACGTGAGTCCGGCAAAAAACAGCGCCTGAACTCGGGTGGTTACAGGCACCTATGATTAACAATCATGTTTAATAAACAGCTAATCGAAACGGTCGAGTTACTATAAATCTTTGGTTGAAGTCGATTTATCTATTACGCCGAAACGTGCAGTTACTCCGCCGCCCTGAGTTTCGTCAGCTTCGCCCTGAGCGCGGCATCCGACATTTCCTCGTGCAATCGCTGCTCCTCGTGGGCCTGCGGCTTGGCGAAGCGGGCAATCAGGAGATAGGCGACCGGCGTGACGTAGAGCGTCACCAGAGTCGCGAAACCGAGACCGCCGACAATCACCCAGCCGAGCGCGATGCGCGCTTCCGCTCCGGCCCCATGCGCAAACACCAGGGGCACGCCGCCGAGGATGGTGGCGATCATGGTCATCATCACCGGACGCAGACGCAGCGCGCAAGCTCTCTCGATCGCCTCACGCACGCCCTCACCCGCATCGCGCAGCTGATTGGCGAATTCCACGATCAGGATGCCGTTCTTCGCCATGACGCCGACCAGCAGCACCAGACCGATCTGGCTGTAGATGTTGAGGCTGGAACCAGTGATGACGAGCGCAAAGATCGCGCAGGCGAGACCGAGCGGCACCGTCGACATGATGATCAACGACGACAGCACACTCTCGAACTGCGCGGCCAGCACCAGGAAGATGATGATGATGGCGAAGCCGAAGGTAAGCGCCATGCCGCTGGAATTCTCCTGCAGCGTCGCCGCCTCCGCAAGCGGGATCAGCCGCGCGCCGGGCGGCAGAAGCGGCGCGGCGATCCGCTTCACCTCCTCCACGGCCTGGCCAAGCGACATATTGTTCTTGAGGCCGGCGGTGATTGCCACCGATGCCAGTTGTTGCTCGCGGGTGAGCTGCGGCGCGACCGCCCCCTCCTTCAGGCTGGCAATGACCGACATCGGCACGATCTTGCCGTCTCCGGTCTTCAGGAAGACGTTTTCGAGATCAGTCGGATCGTCGATCGGCCGCATGGTCGAGGTCAGAAGTACCGGATATGCCTCGCCCTTGACGAAAACATCGACGACGGAGCGACCTTCGAGCAGCGATTGCAGCGCCGTCGATAGGCCGGTGATGTCGACGCCGAGATCGGAGGCGCGCTCGCGGTCGATCGCGACGGAGACCTGTGCCTGGGTCGGCTCGTTGTTGAGACGCGGTGTATCGAACTGGCCGGTGGTGTCCAGCGCCTGCACCAGTTTCAGCGCCGCCTGTGTCAGTGCCTCGTGATCATTGCCCGTCAGCGCCATCTGCACACCGCTGCCGGCGCCGCGAATGCGTAGGCTGTTCGACTGGAAGACATTGCCGCGCAGCGCCGGCACGCGGGCCATCGCTCGGTTGATATCGGCAACGATGTCGGTCTGCGTGCGATGGCGCTCGCTCCAGGGCGCTAGCGTCAACACCATGAAGCCGGTGTTCACCTGCCCGTTCTGGCCGGAAATTGCATAGACATTGCGGATATCGCCGCTGTCCATCAAGGGCTGCAGGTTCTCCTCCACGCGCTGCAACTGATCCTTGGTGTAATCGAGGCTGGCGCCCTGCGGCGTGGTCAGCCGGAGCATCACCAGAGCGCGGTCCTCATTCGGCGTTAGCTCGCTCTTGACGCCCAGAAAGGCAAAGATCGCCGCGGCTGAAAAGATCGCGCAAAAGGCGATGACCACCAGCGGCGCATTCAGGCAAGCCCCGAGCGTACGACGATAGACACTGGAGAACAGCGCGCCAAAACGGCCGAGCACGCCGTGATCCTCGCGCATCTCCCTGGTCAGCATGCGCGAGGCCAGCATCGGACAAAGCGTCAGCGCCACGATCGACGACAGGCCGACGGAGAAAGCCAGGACGAATCCGAATTCGCGGAACAGGCCGCCCACCTGCCCCGGCAGGAAGGACAGCGGAATGAAGACCGCGGCAAGTGTCGCCGTCGTCGCGATGACCGCGAAGAAGACCTCGCGCGTGCCAAGCACCGCCGCCGCACGCGGCCCCATCTTTTCCGACCTGCGACGCACGATGTTTTCCAGAACGACGATGGCATCGTCGACCACGAGGCCGGTCGCAAGCACGATCGCCAGCAGCGTCAGGATGTTGATCGAAAAGCCGACCATGTAGAGCGCCGCCAGCGTGCCCGTCAGCGCCACGGGCATGGTGACCGCCGGGATCAGCGTTGCGCGCCAGTCGCGCAGGAAGAGATAGATGACGATGGTAACGATCAGCCCCGACAATATCAGCGCCAGGACCACCTCATGGATCGCACCCTGGATGAACACGGCGTCATCGCTGGTGATCGCGATACGGGTTCCCTCCGGCAGGGATTTCGACAGTTGCGCCACCACGGCTTTCACGCCATTGGAGATGTTCAGCGTGTTCGATTGCGCCTGCCGGATGATGCCGAGGCCGATGCCCTGCACGCCGTTGGAACGCAGGGCGGTAGTCCCGTCGCGGGGACCGAGCGTCACAGTCGCGACATCGGCGAGCCGGACGCGATCCTTGACGATCAGTCGCGAAAAGTCCTCGGGCGTCTGCAACGCGGCCGTGGCGCGCACGACGATATCCTGCCGATTGCTCTTCAACGATCCGGCCGGCACATCGAGCGCCGCCGTTGCCAGCGCCGTCGTCAGGTCGCCGATCGTCAACCCTCGCCCGGCAAGCGCTCCCTGATCGACATCGATACGAAAGACTTTCTCCTGATCGCCATAAAGCTCGACATCGGCAACGCCATCGACAGAAGCCAGCCGATCGGTGATCTCATTGTCGACGAGCTGCGTCAGGTCGTCCATGGTCAGTGTATTGGAGGTGACGGCAAGGCGCATGATCGGCTGCGAATCCGAATCCGCCTTGACGATCTGCGGTGCGTCCGCCTCGTCGGGCAGCTGCTCGGTGATGCGGCCAATCGCATCGCGAACATCGTTGGCGGCAACGGAGAGATCAATGGCGTCGGAAAATTCGAGCGTTACCCGGCTCTGGCCGAAGGAGGAGCTGGACGAGACCGATTTCAGACCACTGACGCGGGCAACCGCGCCTTCGATAACCTTGGTCAGCTCCTGATCCACCGTCTGCGGCGCAGCGCCGTCGAACATGGTTCGCACGGTCACCACCGGACGGTCGACATCGGGCAATTCACGCACCTCGACGCCAAAATAGGCGGCAAGGCCGGCAACGACCATCAGCGTGTTGAAGACCAGCGCCAGGATCGGCCGGCGCACGAAAAGCGCGGTAAAAGCCTGCTTGCCGGAACCAGTGCCTGTCCCGGCCCCATCGCCGGTATCGTTGCCGTGCCCCATCATTGCGTGACGGCCTCCGTGGCCTCGGCGACTTCGCGGGCAAAGCGCACGGCGCCGCCCTCGGTCACGCGCTGCAACCCCTCGGTGACGATCCGGTCGCCATCCTTGAGATCGGCCTGAACCAGCACCGCATCCGGATTGCGCTGCACGACACTGACACGCACCTTGGTCGACTTGCCGTCGACGACGCGCCAAACGTAGGAGCCTTCGCCATCCCACTGCACCGACAGCGGATCGACGGAGGGATAGGTTTCCCCGGCAAAGCGCATGCCGACATTGAAGGACATGCCGGCGCGCAGCTCGTCCGTGGCATTGTCGATGCGGGCGCGAATCCGCAAGGTACGGCTGGCGCCATCGACGCGGTTGTCGACCGCCTCGACCACGCCGGAGAACAACCGTCCCGGCCGCGCCACCGACGTCGCCTCGACCGGCTGATCGACCTTGACCGTATTGGCGAACCGCTCCGGCACCCAGTAATCGACCAGCACTTCCGAACGGTCGTCGAGCGTAACGATGCTGGTCGTCGTCGTGACGTTGTCGCCGATGACGACCGGAACGATACCGACGATGCCGTCAATCGGCGCGACGATATCCCGACGCTTCAGCGCCAGTTCGGCCGATTGCAGCGCCAATTTTGCGCCCTGCTCGGCGATCTCCGAGTCGAAGACATCCATGCGCGACACGCTGGATTTGATGGTGTGATAGAGCTGCGATTTCTCGACAGCGCTCTTCAACGCCACCTCTGCCTGGCCGCGAGCGATGATCTGTTCGTCATCATCGAGGCGGGCCAGCACCTGGCCCTGCTTCACATGATTGCCGGACTTGATGAGGATTTCGCGTATCGTGCCCGTTGCCTGCGGCATGACGACGACGGAACGGATGGCATCGCCGGTACCGATGGCGCTCAGTCGATCATTGACCACGCCGCTGACCACGGCCTCGGTCACCACCAAGGGCGTATCCACGCCACGCCGCGCACCGCCATTCGCTGCCTTCTCACCCTTGGTACCCTTGCCAGGCGCAACCGTCGCCACAACGGCTTCAGGGACGCCAACTGCCCGCAGTAATCCCGCCGTGCCGGGCACGAACGCCACGACCGCGACAATGCCCGCCGCTAGCAGGAGAAAAGACAAGGAAAGCTGCTTCCAGGCGGTCATGTACGTCTCCGGCTCATTGTGTCAGAGGCGATGAAATCGCGTCGTCAGTTTAATATGCCTCGCCGCGTCAGGCGCACTGACTGAGGCCAAGCATCAGGCAAGCGGCGATATAACGCAGGATTGTGCCCGATTTGTTGCACTATCGTTTTTTTGAACATATGCGGCAAGCTTTGCTGCGCATTATGACAAAGTTGTAATTTTGGCGGAGACAACGAGGCATTTCATTCGCATCCCCGCATCCCGGTTCAGGCACGAAAATAGCCTCTTTATGACCTTCATACACCGGTGAATGTGCACTTTTTGTTCTATTTCCAGGCCGTTTCTTTTGCCTTTCAGGGCAGAATCATTACATTGAGCCGCATGACCATCGGACATGACGACATTCCCTTCTTCGACGAGGAGCCGGAACACCTGGTTCCGCGCCGGGCCGCCCCAGCGCCCAGCCCTGCCAGTGTAGGCGGCGGCATTGCGGCCCGCGCCATGGCGGCGCGCGACGGCGGCCGGCGGCCCGACTATCTCACCGGCCTCAATCCGGAACAGACGGAGGCGGTCGAGACGCTGGACGGGCCGGTTCTCGTGCTCGCCGGCGCCGGCACCGGCAAGACGCGGGTGCTGACGACCCGTATCGCCCATATCCTCTCCACCAACCGCGCCTTCCCCAGCCAGATCCTCGCCGTCACCTTTACCAACAAGGCCGCCCGAGAGATGAAGGAACGCGTCGCGCTGCTCGTTGGCGGCGCGGTCGAGGGCATGCCCTGGCTCGGCACCTTCCATTCGATCGGCGTCAAACTGCTGCGCCGCCATGCCGAGCTGGTCGGCCTCTCCTCCAGCTTCACCATTCTCGACACCGACGATGTCATCCGGCTGATTAAGCAGCTGATCCAGGCCGAGGGCCTGGACGACAAGCGCTGGCCGGCCAAGCAATTCGCCGGGATGATCGACACCTGGAAGAACAAGGGCCTCAGCCCCGCCGATATTCCCGAGGGCGACGCCCGCGCCTTCGCCAACGGTAAGGGGCGTGAACTCTATTTCGCCTATCAGGCTCGTCTGAAGACGCTCAACGCTTGCGACTTCGGCGATCTTTTGCTGCATCCGATCAACATGTTCCGGCAGAATCCGGATGTCCTGAAAGACTATCACCAGCGCTTCCGCTACATTCTCGTCGACGAGTATCAGGACACCAACACGGCGCAATATATGTGGCTGCGCCTGCTGGCACAGCGGCCGAAGGGTGAGTTGCAGAATGTCTGCTGCGTCGGCGACGACGACCAGTCGATCTATGGCTGGCGCGGCGCGGAAGTGGACAATATCCTGCGCTTCGAAAAGGATTTTCCCGGCGCCAAGGTGATCAAGCTGGAGCGCAACTATCGCTCCACCGAGCACATTCTCGGCGCTGCGGCCCATCTGATCAACCATAATGAAGGCCGCCTCGGCAAGACGCTGTTCACCGATCGCACCGATCCCGACGACATCAAAGTGCAGGTGCACGCTTCCTGGGATTCCGAGGAGGAAGCCCGCGCCATCGGCGAGGAGATCGAGCAGCTTCAGCGCGGCAATTCCAGCGGCGTTAAGCACAGACTGAACGACATGGCGATCCTGGTGCGCGCCTCTTTCCAGATGCGCGAATTCGAAGACCGTTTCGTCACGCTCGGCCTGAACTATCGCGTCGTCGGCGGCCCGCGCTTCTACGAGCGCCTCGAAATCCGCGACGCCATGGCCTATTTCCGCCTGGTCTGCCAGCCGGCCGACGATCTCGCCTTCGAGCGCATCGTCAACACGCCGAAGCGTGGCCTCGGCGACACCACTGTCCGCGCCCTGCACGACTACGCCCGCGCCCGCGACATCCCGATGCTGGCGGCGTCAGCCGACATTATCGAGACCGACGAGATGAAGCCGAAGCCGCGCAAGGCTTTGTTCGACGTCGTGCAGTCCTTCCGCCGTTGGCAGGGCCTGCTCGAAAACACGCCACACACCGAACTCGCCGAGCAGATTCTCGAAGAGTCCGGCTATACCGACATGTGGAAGAACGACAAATCGGCGGAAGCGCCCGGACGGCTGGAAAACCTGAAGGAACTCATCCGCTCGATGGACAGCTTCGAATCCATGCGTGGTTTCCTCGAACACGTCTCCCTCGTCATGGACGTCGAGCAGAACGAAAATCTCGATGCCGTCTCGATCATGACGCTGCACTCCGCCAAGGGCCTCGAATTCGAAACCGTGTTCCTGCCCGGCTGGGAGGAAGGCCTGTTTCCGCACCAGCGCTCGCTCGACGAGAGCGGCCGCGCCGGGCTGGAGGAAGAACGCCGCCTCGCCTATGTCGGCCTCACCCGCGCCAAGCGCCGCTGCCACATCTGGTTCGTCTCCAACCGCCGCATCCACGGGTTATGGCAATCGACCATTCCGTCACGCTTCCTCGACGAACTGCCGGTCACCCATGTCGAAGTCGCGGAAGTGGAGCAATCCTACGGCGGTTACGGCCGCGGCGGCTATGGCCAGTCTCGCTTCGACAAGACCGAGCCCTTCGCCAATTCCTATTCCACCCCCGGCTGGAAACGCGCCCAGGCAAACAAGACCGACGCCACCCGCGACAACTGGGGCTCCCGCTCCGGCCATGCGGTGGAACGTATCGGCTACGGCGAAAGCGGCCCCAAAACCCGTACCATCGACGGCGAACTCATCGCCAAATCCACCTCCTCCGAACCCTCAAAATTCTTCGTCGGCGACCGCGTGTTCCACATCAAGTTCGGCAACGGCAATGTCTCGGACGTCGAGGGGAACAAGCTGACGATCGAATTCGATCGCGCGGGGCAGAAAAGGGTCTTGGATGGGTTTGTGGAGCGGGTGTGATCAGGAACCGTTGGCAACGTAAGACTGTATCACACCCTGAATTTGCGCTTTGGCCTTAAAGATGTCTGCGGTCTGCGTGATATCAAACCGAGACCCCGCCTTTTCGGCGTCGAAGATCGTTAGGAACTTGGTCTTGGAATTAAAATGGAGCCTGACGATCGGCTTGCGGTTATTGTCATCGAAATTGATGCCGCAATATGATTTCTGATCACGCATAACAATTCGCGATACATCCGCTAGTTCGGCGGCGATAGCTCTTACGATATTAAAGCCATCGATCTCTTCTTGAGTCGTCTCGATGCCGTCCCCGTCATCGTTGATCTGAGTGACCGAATCTACATCCTTTATCGTCGGAATGTTCACGTTCTCATTGAACGCGGCGCTCAACCGTTTTTGAATTTTTTGACGAACCAGATCTTCAAACGCACGTTTAATGATCGGCTTGAACTCGGCAACGACACCAGCGGTGAGCTTGCCATCATATATTTCCTTGGAGATCAGGCGAACGAACTCGTCATCGGGATCATTAAATTGCGCTTCGATACAACTAATCGTCGCCTTCATCCGCTTGAGGGTACTGGCCGAGCTCTTGATATCATCAATCGAGAATTTTTCTTTATGGAATTTTTCGAGTTCTTTCAGATCGTTGTCGTCGTAGTCGAAAAGATCAAACTTAAAGAATGGATTGCTATCGAGCTTATTGGGCGCGTCAAGATCGGTAAAAAACCAGATTTGAATGCCATTTGTAAGGATAGCAATCGAGCAATCCGTCGTCGAAAAATACCGATACAGTTGGCTATATTGAGCTTGCGAAAGATTCGCACTAACTGCTTTCGCCTCAAGAATAAATTCGATCTTGTCGTTGATCTTTACAGCGTAATCGACCTTTTCGCCCTTCTTCAATCCTACATCAGCAACAAATTCCGGCACGATCTGCGTTGGATCGAACACATCAAAACCGAGCGTTCGCAGAAATGGCATAACAAGAGCGTTCTTGGTCGCCTCTTCCGTCAGAGCTATATTTTGCGCAGAGACTGCGCGCTTCGATAGTTCAGCAACCTCTTCCTTGAATGACATGGCGGCCCCTCGATTTGATCCCCAGCCCAAACAATATTACATTCGCTTGCGGATGCAATTGATGCGAGCGTATATTTTTAATTGAATTTATTTTTCATAACTCGCCTCGAAAAACAAATGCGCAATTTCTGGTCGCGGGAAAACTCTGCTCTCTCTCTCTGTGTGTTGCCGTATTCCCCACACACTCCGTCATCCTCGGGCTTGACCCGAGGATCCAGGCTCAAGCATTTCGACGCAGCGTTTAACGTCACTTTAGACATCAGGCTGGGAATGCTACTTGCGATGCTGGAGGCATTGCATCTGGCGGTAAGACTTTTTCGGAAGCAGTGAGCCTTGTGCGTGGATCCTCGGGTCAAGCCCGAGGATGACGGAGTGTATGTTAAGCCACAGTGGCAAACGCGAATACTGTGGTCCGCTCTCAAACTCTTGACGGCCATCATTCCCACCGGCACTATACACGCATGGGTAGATATACCTACATCATCACCAATCAGAAGCGAGGCACGCTCTACATCGGCGTCACCTCAGATCTCGAGCGTAGAATCTACGAACATCGAGAAGGTCTGACACCCGGCTTTGCCTGGAAATACGGCTGCACCCGGCTAGTATGGTATGAAGATCACGCCGATATCAGTGCCGCCATTCAACGCGAAAAGTCGCTGAAGCGCTGGTATCGCCAGTGGAAAATCGAGTTGATCGAGAACGCCAATCCAGATTGGCGCGACCTATATTATGAGTTGTGGTGAGCGCTGCTTAAGCCTCCCGCCCTTGACACGCCTGCCCTGCGGAATCCGCATCGCTAGCAAGCTACCAATCTCGGACCAATCCCTTATATCGAGTTCTGCGGCTTCGAGTCAGCGCGCCTCCCGCGATGTCTCGGCAAGCCGTTGCCAGCCTGCCGTTCGGCACACCTGAAGGGGTCCCACCCTCGCCTGGCAAAAACAAAAATCGAGGATAAAAAAATGGCTGGCATAGCAACAAGCTCTGCGCCCGCCGGCGGTCGCGCCTCCGCGCACCAGGGCCAGGGTAATTATCAATTCGCGCTTATCGCACTCACCTCACTCTTTTTCATGTGGGGTTTCATTACCTGCTTGAACGACATTCTGGTGCCGCACCTGAAGAGTGTCTTTCAGCTCAACTACACGCAGTCGATGCTGATCCAGCTCTGCTTCTTCGGCGCCTATTTTATCGTGTCGCTGCCGGCAGGCGCGCTGGTGAAGCGCATCAGCTATAAATGGGGCATCGTCGTCGGCCTCGTCATCGCCGCCATCGGCTGCGCCCTGTTCATCCCGGCCGCGAGCTACCGCATCTACGCCCTCTTCCTAGGCGCCCTCTTCGTGCTCGCCGCCGGCGTCACCATCTTGCAGGTCGCAGCCAACCCTTATGTTACCGTGCTCGGGCCTCCGGATACCGCCGCAAGCCGCCTGAACCTGACCCAGGCCTTCAATTCGCTCGGCACCACCATCGCCCCGATCTTCGGCGCCATGCTGATCCTCTCGGCCGCAACGGTCGCTGCCACCAACGCCACGCCGGAACAGCTCGATGCCATCAGGCTTGCTGAAGCCGGCGCGGTGAAGCTCCCCTACCTAATGCTCGGCGCAGCCTTCCTGCTGCTCGCCGCCATTTTTGCGGCACTGAAACTGCCCGACGTCGAAGATGAGGAAACGATCGAGCCCATGCGCGGCGGCGGGTCGGCCTGGCAGTATCGCCACCTCGTCCTCGGCGCGGTCGGCATCTTCCTCTATGTCGGCGCTGAAGTCAGCATCGGCAGCTTCCTCGTCAACTTTCTGAGCCAGGCGGATATCGCCCATTTCTCCGAGGCCGAAGCCGCGCATTACGTCTCTTACTTCTGGGGTGGCGCCATGATCGGCCGGTTCATCGGCTCGCTGGTCATGCGCCATGTCGACGATGGCAAGGCGTTGGCCTTCAATGCGATTATCGTCGCCATCCTGCTTCTGGTGACCGTGCTCACGACCGGCCATGTCGCCATGTGGTCGGTGCTAGCGATCGGCCTGTTCAACTCGATCATGTTCCCGACGATCTTCAGCCTGGCGCTGCATGGCCTCGGCAAATATACGAGCCAGGGCTCCGGCATCCTTTGCCTCGCCATTGTCGGCGGCGCCATCCTGCCGATGATCCAGGGCGGACTTGCCGACACCATCGGCATCCACCTCGCCTTCCTGATGCCGATCATCTGCTACGTCTATATCGCCTTCTACGGCCTCAAGGGTCACAAGCCCTCGTAAGCTTTCGAAAACCATTGCGCCGCGCCTGATCATCAGGCGCGGCGCAAAAGGCTTGATCCGCAGCGCAACGCTTGGCATCGTGCAGCGCAACAGAAACGGAAGGACAGGCCTCATGAAAGCATTGCTGCTGATCGACATCCAGAACGGTTTCTGCCCCGGTGGCAATCTGCCGGTTCCCGAAGGCGATCAGGTGGTGCCTGTTGCCAACAAGCTCATCGACAGCGGCAAATACGACATGGTCCTCGCCTCCCAGGACTGGCACCCCGCCGGCCATGGCAGCTTCGCCTCCGCCCATCCCGGCAAGAAACCCTTCGAAATGGGCATGCTCTCCGGCAAGCCGCAGATGATGTGGCCGGACCATTGCGTGCAAAATACCGAGGACGCCCGGCTTCACCCCGCCCTCCATGTCGACGGCATCGATTTCATCCAGCAGAAGGGTCAAAAGCCGGATGTCGACAGCTACTCGGCCTTCCGCGATAATGATCAGGCGGCCCTCACCGGCCTTGCCGCGCAGCTGCGCGCAGAGGGCGTGACCGAGCTTGATCTCTGCGGGCTAGCGACGGACTATTGCGTGAAATTCTCGGCGCTCGACGCCGTCGAGATGCTGCCGGGCGTTACCGTTCGCTTCATCGAGGACGCCAGCCGCGGCATCGATCCAGCCGGCGTTCAAGCGGCGATCAACGAGATGCGGACGCGCGGCGTCGCCATTATCAGCAGCAAAGTCGCTCTTGCTTAAAATCTCTTATCCCAGGCTAAAGCTTCTCTAAAGAAAATGGCGCAAGCTATTCCCGATATTAGGGAATCGGGATATTCGCGTGCAGTCGATCACCATCAACGGGCGTTTTCTCGGCCAGCCTCTGTCAGGCGTGCAGCGCTTTGCGCGAGAGCTGACGCTGGCACTCGACCGCAAGATCGCCGCCGGGGCCGTACCCACCGCACTGAAGGGCGCAACGTGGAGGCTGGCGGTGCCGCGCGACACGCCGGTCGATATCGAACTCTCGGCCATATCGATCGACGCTTTCGGTTCAGGCCTTGGCCATCTCTGGGAGCAGACGGCGCTGCTTGCCCGCTCGCGAGGCGGTTGGTTGATCGGCTTCGGCGGCAGCGGTCCGCTGCTACATCGCCATCAGGCTGTGATCATCCATGACGTGACCATCTTCCGACATCCGCAGTCGTTCAAGCGCAGCTATCGGCTGCTGCATGGCGCGCTCGGTGCGGTCCTGACCCGCACCGCGAAGATCGGCACCGTCTCGGAATTCTCCCGCCAAGAGCTGGCTTCCGTCTTCCGCGTTCCCGCGGACGGCATCGATGTCGTCTATAACGCCGTCGATCATTTCGCCGCCATCGAACCGGACGAAACCATCATCCCACGCCTAGGTCTCAAGAGGAACGGCTTCTTCCTGCTGGTCGGCACGATGAAGCCGAACAAGAACCTCGATTTCGCCATCCGTGCCTTCAAGGCACTTGGCAATTCAGATCAAAAGCTGGTGGTCGTTGGCGGCACCGCGCCGAGCGTATTCAAATCGGAAGGCCCTCAATCCAATGACCACATGCTTTTCCCCGGCCGGCTGAGCGATGCGGAAATCGCGGCACTCGAGCGCCATGCTACCGCCTTCGTCTTTCCGAGCCTCTATGAGGGTTTCGGCATTCCGCCGCTGGAAGCAATGACGCAAGGCTGCCCGGTGCTTGCGGCCGATATCCCTGCCGTACGCGAAGCCTCCGGCACCGCCGCGCTCTATTTCGATCCGACGAAGCAGGATGAGCTGGTCGCGGCCATGCGCCGGATCGCCGGAGATGAGGCGTTGCGCGTGGATCTCCGCCAAAAAGGCCATGAGAATGTCGCCCGCTTCTCTTGGGACAACAGCGCCGAAAAAGTGCTGAGAATGCTCGAAGAACTCTGAGCTACGACGCCATCCGCGGACGGAACATCGTCACGAAATAGCTGTAGAGGCCGAGCAGGCAGAAGATACCGCCACCGATAATCCCCGCCCCAACCGAGATCCATAGCGAATAGTCGAATCCGGCGGTAGCAAGGACCGGCACGGCAAGCCCGACGGCGGAAAGCACGACCGGCTGCCAGACGAAATCGAAGGGTAATGCCATCAGCACCTTCCCCCCGATCACCATCGCGATCAGCGCGCCGACCATGCCGCCCGCCATCAGCGCGCCGTCGCTGAAGGAATGAAGATAGCCGCCCGCCAAGGCTCCGCCGTTGAGCAGCACGCAATCCACCACCGCCAGCAGGAAGATCGCCAATAGCCGATGGCGCAGATGCGCCGGCGTCGGCAGCATGTTGAGCGTCAGAGCCCGGCAGACGGCAAGGCCGGTGACAAACGGCGCGGCACTGAGAAAGCCCTCGCGCAAACCGGGCGCAATGACGAAATGACCGACCGGCTGCAACAACGCGAAAATCCCCGCCGCCGTCATCAGCGTGAAGCCCGATAGCAGCGAATAGTAGCCGCCAAGCTGCCGCTGGAACGCCGGTGTCGCACCCTCGCGATCATAGGTCGCGACCACATCGGGATATTGGATCGCCTGCAGAGCCGCAACAATGAGCACGAAAGGCCGCTGCAGCAGATCAAGCGCCAGCAGCGCGCCCGCAGCACCACCTGCCCCCAAGACCGCCGTCAGGATCGATTTCAGACCAAGCGGCGCCAGAAGCCCGATGACCGAGGCTCCAGCCGCCACACTGCCATAAACGAAATGTTTTCTGACCAGCAGCGGCTGAAAACCCGCCGCCTCGCGGAGGCTGTTGCGGGTAAGAAACATCGCCAGGATGCTATAGGCGACATAACCACCGAGCAGGCCCGCCACCGTAGAAGTGAAATTCGGCGCAATCGCCGCACCGGCCAGCGTGCCAATGGCCAGGATAGTGGCGCGCGAGCCCTGCAAGCGTGAAAAGGCGTGAAACTCCTGGCGGAAACGCAGCATGGTCAGATGCAGGTCGCTGCCACCCTGAAGGATGACCACAAGGCTGCCAAGCACCGCGATCTCGGGCGGCACCGCAAAGAAGATCGAAGCACCGGCAACCAGAATGCAGATCACGGCGCAGGCAGCAAACTCGATGCTCAATGCCGTACGCTCCGCCGCCTCGCTGCCAAGCGCCTGGCCGGGATAGAAGCGGCTGCAGGCAAAGCGGATCCACTCGAAACAGAAGATCGCCGCGAACTGGCTGATAGAGATGAACAACGAATAGGCGGCATAATCCGCCGGCGCCAACAGATGCGCCACCGCGATCAGCAACCCGAAGGCAATCGCTGCCTGATAAAAATATGCCGCCAATGCCACGATCTTCGCCATGGCGGCAGCTAACAGCAAAAGATTGAGAAAAACGCTAAGTTATATGAAAAGCTTTGATGGATCCGGGCCGCCCCAATCCTTCGAGGCGCTGCCCTTTGGGCTGCGCACCTCAGCATGAGGTGGAGTGAACGCCGCGCTGCTCGCAAGCGCTGATTTGGCATTAGATTGCACGGAGCGTTAGCTCTCATGGTGAGGAAGACAGCAATGCCGTCTCGAACCACGAGAGCGGATGACCGCCTCTCCTTGAATTGCCTTTTTGCACTGCACACGTTAGAAGAGCCGCCAAAATCAAAAGACGGGAGACGGACAAGCGTCGGGCGGCGCGTCCGCGGAGGAGCATCATGGAAACGATCAGCACGATAGCCGCATTGCGCGAACGGCTTGCCGCGCATCGCAGAGCCGGCAAAAGCATCGGCCTGGTGCCGACCATGGGCTATCTGCATGCCGGTCACATGGAGCTGGTCTCCCGCGCCAGAGCTGAAAACGACATCGTCGTTGTCTCCATCTTCGTCAATCCGCTGCAATTCGGCGCCAACGAGGATCTGGCGAAATATCCGCGCGATCTCGAGCGGGACAGCGCCATGCTGCGCGACGGCAAGGTCGATTTCATCTTCGCGCCCGGCGTCGCCGACATGTATCCCCGGCCGATGGAAACGGTTGTCGAGGTGCCGAAGCTCGGCACGGAGCTGGAAGGCGCTGTTCGCCCCGGCCACTTCGCCGGCGTCGCCACTGTTGTCACCAAGCTTTTCAATATCGTCCAGCCCGACAGCGCCTATTTCGGCGAGAAGGATTATCAGCAGGTGGCGATCATCCGCCGCATGGTGGAGGATCTGGCTCAGCCGGTCCGTGTCGTGCCGGTGCCGACGATCCGTGATGCCGATGGCCTCGCGCTATCCTCACGCAACGTCTACCTCTCGACGGAACAGCGTGCCGCCGCCGTCATCGTGCCGAAGGCGCTGGCCGAAGCCGAACGACTCTATAACGAGGGCGCCGACGATCCCATCGCATTCGAAGCGGCACTGCGCGACTTCATCGCCAGCGAACCATTGGCAACGCCCGAAGTCACCGCTGTCCGCCATCCAGACACGCTGGAGCCGCTGACGAGCCTGCAGCGCCAGCCCATCCTCGTCGCCCTCTTCGTGCGTATCGGCGCAACCCGCCTGCTCGACAATCGCATCATCGGCCGCAAGCAGGCCGCCAGCGAAAAGGCGGCCTGACATGAGCGCTACCGGACTGACCAAACGCAACACCACCTCCCAGATCGAAGCGATGAAGGGCACCCGCCCGATCGTCAGCCTGACGGCCTATACGACGCCAATCGCCCGGCTGCTCGACCCGCATTGCGACCTGCTTCTGGTGGGTGATTCCCTTGGCATGGTACTCTACGGGATGGAATCGACAGTCGGCGTGACGCTGGAGATGATGATTGCCCATGGTCAGGGCGTCATGCGGGGCGTCCAAAAAGCCTGCGTCATCGTCGACATGCCATTCGGCTCCTATCAGGAATCGAAAGAGCAAGCCTTCCGCAATGCGGTTCGGATCCTGAAAGAAACCGGCTGCGACGGCGTCAAGCTGGAGGGCGGGGAAGAGATGGCCGAGACCGTCGCATTCCTGACCGCTCGCGGCGTACCGGTCTTCGGCCATGTCGGGCTGATGCCGCAGCAGGTGAAAACGGCAGGTGGCTATCGCGCGCTCGGCCGCTCGGAAGAAGAAGCCGAGAAGATCCGTCGGGATGCAAAAGCCATCGAGCAAGCCGGCGCCTTCGCGCTCCTCGTCGAGGGCACCGTCGAAACCCTTGCTCGCGAGATCACCGCTTCGGTCGGTATCCCAACCATTGGGATCGGCGCCTCACCCGCCTGCGACGGCCAGATCCTTGTCTCCGACGACATGCTAGGCCTCTTCAGCGATTTCAAACCTCGCTTCGTGAAGCACTTCGCTCAGCTGGCGCCGACGGTTTCAAAGGCGGTGGAAGCCTATGCGGAAGAGGTGAAGGCGCGGACGTTTCCGGGGCCGGAGCATACGTTCCAACCGAAGAAATAAAGCCGATCAGCGCTTCTCCGCCTCCCTCTCCAGCAGATAGATCGCCTCGCCAAAATCCTCCATCTTGGTCATCAGCGCCGCATGGGCGTCGCGCAGGCCCTGATTGTAAAAATGCGGGCCGATTTCGGTGGTGAAGAAATCGAGCAGGAATTCAGCCGGCAGCGTGCCGATCGTCTGATCAAGTTCGTCGGCGAAATATTTCTGAAGGCGGACCACGATCGCGGCCTTTTCTTCCTTCGGGAAGGTGATTTTCTTCATCGATGACACCCAGGTGTTTCGTGGACATATCCCATCGGTTGTTCAACGGAATCGATTGTCCTATCAAGGAAATTGAATTGCCGATGCTTGCCTCCCAGCTTACAGCTCCTCCGTGCGCCGCGCATCCCACCGGACGCGCAAAGCCAGTTGTATTTTTGCTCCGCACATAGCCCGTTAAATCCACGCGGATTTAGCGGGCTATGTGTTGGGCTTTCAATAAAGGACAAAGCGGACCATGAGTCGCGCGGATTTTTTTGAGGGCCTGAAGGGCGGCACTCCGGTCGCCATCGCGGCGGCACCATTCGGTGCCTTGTTCGGCGCCCTGGCGCATGACCAGGGCATGTCGCTCGGCGAACTCACCCTGATGAGCGGCACGGTCTATGCCGGCGCCAGCCAGATGGTCGGCATCGATCTCTTCGGCCACAACGTACAAGCCTGGTTGATCGTGCTGTCGATCCTGGCGGTCAATTTCCGCCATGTTCTCTACTCGGCCGCGATTGCCCGCTACATCCGGCATTTCTCGCCGGTCCAGAAATTCTTCACCTTCTTCCTGCTGGTCGATCCACAATTTGCCGAAACGGTCAAGCGTCACGAGAGCGGCAAACCCGTCACCTTCGCCTGGTATCTGGGTTTCGCCGCCGTCATCTATGTCGTCTGGGTGGTGCTGAGCCTTATCGGCGGCCTGCTCGGCAGCATGATCGGCGACCCCAAGGCGATCGGCCTCGATATCCTATTGCCGATCTATTTCCTCGGCATCGTCATCGGCTTCCGCAAGCGCGACAATTTCCTGCCCGTGGTGATCGCCAGCGCCGGTGTTTCGGCCATTGCCTATCGCTATGTCGGCTCGCCCTGGCATGTCAGCATCGGTGCGCTCGCGGGTGTCGCCCTCGCCGCCATGCTGCCGCCGATCAAGGCGAACCGCAAGCCCGACCTCGTCAATGAACATCACGAGGTCTGACCATGTTCGATTTCGACTTGCATATGGTCCTGCTGATCCTCACGGCCGCCCTCGTCACCTTCCTGACGCGCATCGGCGGCTACATCCTGATCGTCAAGATGACCCGCATTCCGCCACGCGTCGAAGCCGCGCTGAATGCGGTACCCGCCGCTGTCCTTACAACCCTCGTCGCCCCGGCCTTCTTCAACGGCGGCTGGGACACGAAGGTGGCTATGTTCGCCGCGCTATTGGTCGGCCTGCGCTTCTCATCCACATTCATGCTGATCGCGGGATGGGCCGTCGTGATGGCGTGGCGGCATTTTGCCGGGATTTAAAGCGACATGCAGGCCTTATCTCGCCCTTGGCGAGCGAGAAAGCAATTTCACTGGTTTAGGAATTGCGGTACGGAAAGCTCTGCCCATTCAAAAGCTCATCGCAATTTCTAAGCCATTGAAATTGCAAGAGAGGGGGGCCATTTCTTGGTCCCTTGCTTCAAAGATCCGTGCGTCCCTACCCACCCCCGCCCTTGCGATTTCTAAGAATTAGCCGAGGGACGAGCCCTCATCTAATCCTAAGAAATCGCTTTCCCGCCCGCCAGGGGCGGGATAGGCGCTCTTAGTGACTCAATTCCAGCGTCGCATTCTCCAGCCAGGCCCGGATATCCGGATCGTGGATCAGCGGCATCAGCGCTTCACGAGTCCTGGCGTGATAGTCGTTCAGCCAATGCAGTTCGTCATGGGTCAGCAGCTCCGGAAGGATAACGCTGCGGTCGATCGGGCAGAAGGTCAGCGTTTCAAAGCCGAGCATCGGAATATCGCCGCCTTCGATCTCCTCGGGATCGCGAATATAGATCAGGTTTTCGATACGAATGCCGAAATGGCCCGGACGATAATAGCCGGGTTCGTTCGACAGGATCATGCCGGGAAGCAATTCCTGCGTCGATAGCCGCGAGATGCGCTGCGGCCCCTCATGCACCGAGAGATAGGAGCCGACACCGTGGCCGGTGCCGTGAGCAAAGTCGACGCCGGATTTCCAGAGCGCGATACGCGCCAGCGGATCGAGATCGCAGCCGCGCGTACCCTTGGGGAAACGCGCCGTGCTGATGGCGATCATGCCCTTCAGCACCAGCGTGAACAACCGCTTCTGCTCCTTAGGGACCGCGCCGATGCCGACCGTGCGGGTGATATCGGTGGTGCCGTTGATATATTGCGCGCCGGAATCGATCAGGAACAGCTCTCCGGCCTGGATCAGACGATCGGTCTCCGTCGTCACGCGATAATGCATGATCGCCGCATGCTCGCCTGCGCCGGAGATGGTGTCGAAGGAAATATCCTTCAGCGGGTTCTGCATGCTCTGGCCGACGCGGGCGCGGCTTGCCTCCAGCCGTTCGGCAGCGGTGATTTCGCTCACCGTGCCCGGCTTGCTAGTCTCCAGCCAATAGAGGAACTCGACCATGGCGGCGCCATCCTGCAGATGGGCGGCAGCCGAGCCATTGATTTCCGCGGCATTCTTGCGGGCGCGCGGCAGCTTGGCCGGATCCGTGCCCTCCACCACCTCGCCACCCTCGCGACGAATGATGTCGGTCAGCGCATAGGACGCCAGATCGGGATCGACCAGGATGCTCCCGCCATTCGCGGAGGCAGCAGCCAGTCGCTTGACGAGTTCGGAAGGAGGAAGCTGCTTGCAGATCTGCGTGAGGTAAGCCTCCGCCTCGATCTTGGTCTTGCGCTTGTCGAGGAAAATTTCCGTCTCCCCCTCGGCATAGATGATGGCGCGCGCCAGCGGATGCGGCGTATGCGGCACGTCGTTGCCGCGAATATTGAAAATCCAGGCAACAGAGGACGGATCGGTGATCAGAGCAGCCTTAAGGCTCTTCGCCTTCAGATCGGCCGCAATGGTCGCCAACTTGTCCTTCGCCAAGATGCCAGCCTGCCCGATATCCTGGATGATGACGCCGCCAAGCGGCTCAGCCGGACGGTCGGCCCAGAGCTTGTCCAGCGGGTTATGCGGCAGAAAGACCAGCTTGCCGCCGATCTCCGCCAGCGCCTTTTCCAGCCGCCGGACTTCGGCGCCAGTGTGCAGCCACGGATCGATGCCGAGACGGAAGCCTTTCTTCGCATGACGCGGCAGCCAGACATGCGGCGGCTCATCAACGAGATCGCCGCCGGTGAACACGGATCGGTCCACCTGCTCGGCCAACTGCGTCACATAGCGACCGTCGACGAAAACAACAGCTTGAGACTGTGTCACGAGCGCAACACCTGCCGATCCGGTAAATCCCGTCAGCCAGGCCAGGCGCTCCGAACATTTGGGCACATATTCACCCTGATATTCGTCCGCACGGGGCACAAGGAAGCCGTCAATGCCGAGATTGCTGAACGCAGCACGCAGGCCGGTGACGCGCTCGCGACCGAATTGCGGGGTGGATGTGACGTCGAAAGACTGGAACATGGCTTAATCCGAAACTGACCGAGAATCCGCGAAACTGAGCGGCAACAGCATGTTAGAGCATGATCCCGGCAAGTGCGACACGATTTTCGCACAAGATCACGCGCGAATAGGCGCACGGGACTTCTCAACCGATCCGCCAGTCGGCGATGCGAGTCGCCCGTTAACAATTTCGCCCATTTCGTGAGCAACCGAGATCGATTGTGACATCATAGCGGCAGGCAATATGCATTAATTGCATAGCTCCCATGAAGCATACCCCCTGCCACGCAAGGGGGCGAGTCGCTATATGGTGCACATCAAACGGGGTTCACAGCGAACCCGCTCGAAAAGGACAATGAAAATGCCTATCTCTCGCTCCGCATATGTTAGCCCGGCACTGGCTGGCGAGCGGCGCACCGTACGCCACTCTGTCGGCGCACTTCGCCAGCTCGAAGTCGAAACGTCGAAAGCAATCGGCGCAAGCCGTGGCGGTCGCTACTGACAATTACAAGAGCTAGCGTTCATATTGGATCGGACCGGGACTCCTCCTCCCACCCGGATCGAACCAGAACGGTAGAGCCCGCTTGAGCACTCCTCCACATGCTCGCGGGCAAGATCGGTCAAATACCGATCAGCAAGGCGGTGCTTCGGCATCGCCTTTTGCGTTTTAAGGGCCTTTAAAAGCCACTCCCCAATGGAAGATAGACCGGCTCAAGGCCGGTCGAGATGGATGGTGACCCAGCCGTTGCGCCAGATGGTGCGAACATGGCGCATCTTCGCGCCATTATAGGCCGCCAACACCTTCCAGCGCTGCTCGGCAAGAATGCCCGAGAGGATGACCGAGCCGCCGGGTGCCAGGTGAGCGACCAGCTGCGGCGCCATTTTGATCAGCGGCCGGGCCAGAATGTTGGCGATGATCAGGTCGAAAGGCCCATGGCGGGAAAAGGCCGTGGAATGAAAGCCCGGCGCCGTTTCCAGCGCGATGCCAGATGCAATGCCGTTGCGGCGGACATTCTCGCGGGCGACGCGGACGGCGATCGGATCGATATCGGTGGCGAGAACCGGGATATTGCGCAGCTTACGCACGCCGATCGCCAGAACACCACTGCCGGTGCCGAGATCAAGCGCATTGCGCACCCGCCGGCTGGCAAGTACCGTTTCGATCGTCTCCAGGCAGCCCGCCGTCGTACCGTGATGGCCAGTGCCGAAGGCCTGGCCGGCATCGATCTCGATGGCGATATCGCTCGAGCCGATCTTGTCTCGGTCATGGGAACCATGCACCAGAAAGCGCCCGGCACGGACCGGCTTCAAGCCCTCCAGTGACTTGGCGATCCAATCGACATCGGGAATGACTTCCTTTTTGATGACAAGCTCGGGAAAGGCCGGCTTCAGCAAAGCCGCAAAACGCGCGCGCACGTCGTCTTCGTCATCCGCATAGAGATAGATCGACGCTTCCCAGATGTCGCTCTTCTCATCGATCTCGCTGGTTGCGATAGGTAGTTCTTCATCTTCGAACACCGGCGTCATCAGATCGAGAACCTGCTCGGACTTTTTCTCGGTCGTCGTCACGTAAAGGCGGATTTCACTCAACTCTTCGCTCTCTCTTGTTCTTACTCGGCCCAGTCGATCCAAGGCGGCTTCGGCGTGTCATAGCCGGCGACATTGTAAAGCAGCCTGCGCCGCGCCGGCCCGAAACGCAAAAACAGCGGCACGAACAGATTGCGCACCGCGATCGCCAGCGCATTTTCCATGGTGATCAAGCGGGTCAGACCATAGGTCTGCTTCAGCACTTGCTTCACAGCTGGAATTCTGAGGGCCGAATACTCCTCTTCGCGCCCTTCCGCAATGAGCCAGGCGAGCCAGCAGGCGTCCTCTATGCCAAGATTCATGCCCCGAGCCCCTGCCGGAGAATGAATATGCGCCGCGTCGCCCGCCAGGAACACATTGCCCTTGGCCATCGGCTCGACGTGGCGGAAATGAATGCGGAACTGCGAGACCCAGATCTTTTCGACGACTGTGTCCGGATGAACGATGCGGCTTTCAAAATCCTCCCGCGTCGAGATATAGCGCAGGACATCGGAAGACACCGGCAAGCGCCCGATCAAGCCGGGATCGCAAAGCGTGATCTCGACGAAATGCGAGTCCGTCGGTTTGGCATAGCGAAAATCGGCAATATAGAAATAAGCCTCCAACGCCTCGCCGGGGAAACCGGCGCCGAGCGCCTTGCGCACGGCCGAATGCGCGCCGTCGGCACCGATCAGAATGTCGGGGCGAACGGTTTCCGTGCCGCCATCGGCGCGTCGCAACGTCACCTCAGGCTTCCGAGTATCGGCGATCGTCTCCGCCACGACCGCGGTCTGCCATTCCGGCGCAATGCCGTAGGCGGCGAGCGCCTCGATCAGTAACCGCTCAGTCGCGCCCTGCGCCAGAACGTGCATGGCGCCAAAGCGCCCCGGCACCTGCCGCGTATCGACATCGGCAAGGACTTTCGCTCCGGAACGGATATGAAAATGCATGATCAGCTGAGCTGCCGTGACGATGCGCTCGGCAACGCCGGAAGGCGAAAGCAGCGTCAGTGTGCGGGCATTGATGCCGAGAGCCCGGCTCTCTTCCAAAGGCGTCGGCCCCTGGCCATCATCGATAATGCGAGGCGCAAAACCGCGGCGAGCCAACTCCAGCGCTGCGGTCAGGCCAGCCGGACCCGCACCCGCAATCAGGATGGACTTGGATTTCCTCTCTCCCCCGGCCCTATCCTCCATAGGCGCCCTATCCCTTCTTGATCAGGTTCTCCAGCTTCTTGACTGCAACATCCGGATCCTCCTGATAGGCGATCGTGCCGGCGAAGCGGCCGAAGGCGTCGAGCAGGAAGACAGAGGCGGTGTGATCCATGGTATAATCGCCGTTCGGATCCTTCTCGTCGAGTGGAACTTTCTTGGCGTAGACCCGGAAGCCCTTGATCATGTCCATCACCTTGGCGGGATCGCCGGAAATGCCGGTGATGCGGTTCGAGACATTGGACACGTACTGGTTCATGATTGCGGGCGTATCGCGCTCCGGATCAACAGTGACGAAATAGGCATTGAGCTTCGTGCCGTCAGGGTCAACCTTCTGCATCCAGCCGTTCATTTCAAACAGCGTGGTCGGGCAAACGTCAGGGCAATGCGTATAACCGAAAAACAGCGCCGTCGGCTTGCCGCGAAAGGCCTGCTCACTGATCGGCTGGCCATTCTGCGCCGTAAGCGTAAACGGCACTCCATAGGGACCTTCGGCTGCCGCCTCCGGTGTCTTGCTGCCCTCGATGGTGAACCATCCCAGCACTCCGGCCATGATCAACACGGCCACCCAGACAACAATTCGCACGGTTTTCATCGCTGCTTCTTCCCCACCATGCCCGGCTAACACTCGGCATGCGAGACGGCGGGCGATCACTGCCCGGGTGTAACGGGTCGCACCGGGAGACGCAATTCAAGAAGATGTTTTCACATGCACCGGAATTCGTCCCGGCGTTAAAGCAATCCTAACCTGTCCGCGCCAACATCAAACCCAATAGGCGAAGTCAGATTCGCCGGTCGCAGGGCCTGCGGCAGATCCATCTTGATTCAGAAGGGCATGACGCCCGCCGAAGCAGCCGAGCGCCTTTCGAGCGCCAAAGCCTTCGGATGCTGTAGCAGCATTGAACCGCTCCAGCCGATCCCCCTTGCAATCGCCATTGCCGCGTGCCGCCGGCGCCAAACGGGAAGTCCTTCACCATGACGAATGCCATCAAACAATCGGGCGCCTATCTGGAGATCGTCTCCTTCCATCTCGGCGGCCAGGAATTCTGCATCGACATCATGGCCATCCGCGAAATCCGCGGATGGGCGCCGGTGACGCCGATGCCGCATACTCCGCCCTATGTGCTTGGCCTCATCAATCTGCGCGGCGCAGTGATCCCGGTTATCGACATGGCCTGCCGTCTCGGCATGAAGATGACGGAGCCGTCCGAACGCTCCGCCATCATCGTCACCGATATCGCCGGCAAGCTCGTCGGCCTGCTGGTCGAGCAGGTGTCCGACATGATGACCATCAAGAGCGAAGACCTGCAGCCACCGCCGGAAATCATTCCGGAAGCACAGCGGGCTTTCTGCCGCGGCATCGTGGCACGGGAAAAGACCATGGTCTGCTTCCTCAACCTCGACACCGTCATCGCCGAGCAATTGGCGCAGGCTGCCTGATCTGGGAAAATAGCTTCAACCAAAATCGCCCTGAAGCGGCTGCTTCAGGGCGATTGTGTTATTAAGCCGACGCCAGCAGGGGTGTAGCCGGCGCGGGCGGATCATGCAGGCCGTGAACAGATGGAAGTCCCACTCCCACGTTCGCCCATAAAATTGCACCAAAATGACGCAATGCGGAAGCGTTTAAGTGGGTTTGGCAACTAAAAGGCTAAACTTTTTTTGGTACAATCCTCTTCATGGTTGTTCAACCAGCAGCCAGGCAATCTCAGTTGGGCTTGCCGTTCTTCCAGGTCACGGTCTGGCTGAACAGAGGAATGGTGGAAATCGCCATCTTCGCCGAGCCGTTGGTCAACTCGCGCGAATGAATAAGATAGACCAGCGTATCGTTCTTCTTGTCGTAGATCCGAGTGACCACCAGCTTCTTCCAGATCAGCGACAGCCCGGCGCGAAACACTTCCTCTCCGCCTTGCGACAGGTTGATGTCGCCGATCGAGATCGGGCCGGTCTGCTGGCAGGCGATCGAATTGTTGGAGGGATCCTCGAACCAGTTGCCCTTTCTCAGCCGGTCGATGACGCTGCGGTCGAAATACGTGACGTGGCAGGTGACGCCGGAGACGCCCGGATCAGGCACGGCATCAACCAGAATATCATTGCCGGTCCAGTCCACTCCAACCTTGCCGACGACCTCGGCGGATGCGGAAACGGGCGCCAGCGCCAGGAACGACGCGGCAAGAGCAGCAGGCAACTTCAAAGACGTCATCAATCATCCTCCGACATGCGCCGCCGGGAGTTCAAGCGGCATTGCTAAAGTAAGATAGCGCTCGGGGGATGCAAGAGGTCGACGTGGTCATCACCCGCTCTTAAGCCCAGCCATGAACCTGGCATTTCCCCATTCCATCATGTGGATGACGGCAAGCTTCACCGCATCGCCTGCCACGTCCAACACCATCACAGACGCAGGCCATCCTGTTGACTTCCGGGCAAAAACACCGGAAGCTGGCGGCATGATCGCAAACCGCGCCACCATGATGCATCTTCTCGCCACCTCACCCCTTGCAGGGCGAGTGGAAGCAGCGTTGCGTTAAGCTGACTGCGATCCCCTTCAACCCCTGCCGAGGCGAGCAGGGTTTGAAGTCCTTGCTCTCCTCCTGAACATCAAGGAGAGCCATATGAATTCAGGACAGCAAGAACCGGACCGGCGACGACCACGAAAAGCCGTTGGAGTAGAGATTCGAGCCGCAGCTCCATCTGATGCCGAAGGCATCGCCCTTATTGCCAATCTGCCCGGCTTTCGCGCCGGCACACTCCGCCTGCCCTTTCAGAGCATCGAGGAAACCCGGCAATGGCTGGAAAAGCCGACGCCTGGCGCGATCAGCCTTGTCGCTTTGCTCGAGGGGCAAATCGTCGGCAACGCCGGCCTACGCCGCCATGATGGCCGCCAGATTCACACCGGAAACATCGGAATGGGCGTCCATGACGATTTCATCGGCCGGGGTATAGGTTCTGCGCTGTTTGCTGCCCTCGTCGACACCGCCGACAACTGGCTGGCGATCAAGCGACTGCAGCTGACCGTCTATGTCGACAACGGGCCTGCGATCCGGCTCTACGAGAAATTCGGTTTTGAGACAGAGGGAAGGCTCAAAGCCTTTGCATTTCGCAACGGCGAATATGTGGATGCCTTCACGATGGCGCGGATCAGGATGTAAACGGCCAGAGGCGGCGGTCCATGGATCGCCGCCGCCGATTACCCGCCGATCAGTTCCAGCCATTCATCCTCAGTCATGACCTGCACGTTGAACTCCCGCGCTTTGTCCAGCTTCGAGCCGGCGCCCGGTCCCGCCACCACGATGTCGGTCTTTTTCGAGACCGAGCCGGAGACCTTGGCGCCGAGACTTTCAGCCTTAGCCTTGGCTTCGTCGCGGGTGAATTTTTCCAGCGAACCGGTGAAAACCACCGTCTTGCCGACGACCGGGCTGCCCGAGGTGGTCGGCTGCTCCGCCTCCTGCGGCCTTACCTCGTCAAGCAGCTTCGAGATCACCTCGACGTTGCGCGGCTCCTTATAGAATTCGACGACAGCGCGGGCGACCACCTCGCCGATACCCTCGATATTGTTGAGGTCGTTCCACGCGTCACCCGCGAGCGGGGCCGCCTCCTTCATCCCCGCCTCAAAAGCCTCATAGGTGCCATAGGAGCGCGCCAGGAGCTTTGCCGTGGTCTCGCCGACATGGCGAATGCCGAGCGCGAAGATGAAGCGATGCAGGGCGATATCGCGCCGCTCGTTTATGGCCGCATAGAGCTTGGAAACGCTGACTTTGCCGAAGCCGTCGATATTCTCCAGCTTGGTCAACGACGACTGCTGCCGCCTCTCCAGGGTGAAAATATCGGGCGCGGTACGTACCTGTAGCGCCGGGTCGTCGCTTTCGAAGAAGAAATCGATCTGCTTCGAACCGAGTCCCTCGATGTCATAGGCATTGCGCGAGACGAAATGCTTCAGATGCTCCGTCGCCTGCGCCCGGCAGATAAAGCCGCCGGTGCAGCGCGTCACCGCATCGACCTTGCCGGTCTTTTCATTGATATCACGCACCGCATGGCTGCCGCAGACCGGGCAGGTCTTAGGGAATTCATAGGCGACGCTCGATGCCTCCCGCTTCTCCAGCACGACGTCGACGATCTGCGGAATGACGTCGCCGGCGCGCTGCACGATCACCATGTCGCCAACGCGAATGTCGCGGCCATCGCGGATCGGCTCACCCTTATTGCCGATGCCCTTGATGTAGTCGGCATTGTGCAGCGTCGCATTGGTCACCACGACGCCGCCGACCGTAATCGGCTCCAGTCGCGCGACCGGCGTCAGAGCGCCTGTGCGACCAACTTGGATGTCGATATCGAGCAACCGGGTGAGCGCCTGCTCGGCCGGGAACTTGTGTGCCGTCGCCCAACGCGGCGAGCGCGAGCGGAAGCCGAGGCGTGCCTGCAGTTCCAGGCTATCGACCTTGTAGACGACGCCGTCGATATCATAATCGAGATCCGGACGCTGAAGGCCGATCTCGTCGTAATGGGCGAGAATGTCCGCAACCGAGTTCAGCCGTTTCATCAGCGGATTGACCGGGAAACCCCATTCTCCAAACGTCTGCACCATGCCGAACTGCGTGTCGGCCGGCATGTCGGACATCTCGCCCCAGGCATAGGCGAAGAATTTCAGCTTTCGGCTGGCCGTAACCTTGGCATCGAGCTGGCGCAGCGAGCCGGCTGCGGTGTTGCGCGGATTGACATAGGTCTGCTTGCCCTCCGCCTCCATCTGCGCGTTCAGCGCCAGGAAATCGCTCTTGGCCATATAGACCTCGCCGCGTATCTCGACGACCGCGGGCGCGCCGGCCGGCAGGGTCTGCGGGATCTCCTTGATGGTGCGGATATTGGCCGTGACGTTTTCGCCGGTCGTGCCGTCGCCGCGCGTCGCCGCGCTCACCATCCGGCCATTCTCATAGCGGATCGACATGGAGAGCCCGTCGATCTTCGGCTCGGCGGTGAAGGCGATCGACTGGTCGGGCAACCGGCCGAGGAAGCGATAGACGCCGGCGACGAAATCCTGCACGTCTTCCTGCGAGAAGGTATTGTCGAGCGACAGCATCGGCCGTGCGTGCACGACGGGCATGAAGGTTTCGGACGGCGCGGCACCGACCCGCCGCGATGGGCTGTCGGCCCGAACGAGTGCTGGAAAGCGCGCTTCGATGGCATCGTTGCGCCGCTTCAGCGCGTCATATTCCGCATCCGAAATCTCCGGTGCGTCGTTGCCGTGATAAAGCGCGTCATTGCGCGCGATCTCGGCGGCCAGATAGGCAAGCGCAGCGGCTGCCTCTTCTTCGGTCAAATCTTCGACGGGCTTCTGTTCGCTGCTCATGGATTCGCACTCCCGGATTTCCGAGATGTTTTAGTGAAAATTTGCGGAATGGGAAGTGCGTTGGATGAGGCTTGATGCTCTCAGCCGTTGCCCGCCAACAGCCTCTTGGCCGCCGCCCTCGCCTCTTCGGTAATCGACGCACCGGCAAGCATGCGAGCGATCTCCTCGGTGCGATCCGTCGGCGCCATGGTAGCGACGCGGGTGGAGATCTTCTCGGAACCGTCGGCAACCGGCCCCTTGGAGATCAGGAGATGCGTGGCAGCACGCGCCGCGACCTGCGGCGCATGGGTGACGGAGAGCACCTGCACGCGATCGGAAAGCCGCTTGAGCCTCTGGCCGATTGCATCAGCCACCGCACCGCCGACGCCAGTGTCGATTTCGTCGAAAACCAGGGTCGGCGCTGAGCCGCGATCGGCCAGAGCCACCTTCAGCGCCAGCAGGAAACGCGACAGCTCGCCGCCCGACGCGACCTTCGTGATCGGTCCCGGCCGCGTGCCCGGATTGGTCTGCACATGAAATTCGATGACATCGATGCCCTCGGCCGTAGCTCCCTCGGCATCCGTGGTGATTTCCACCATGAAGCGCGCCCGTTCTAGCTTCAGCGCCGGCAGTTCGGCCATGACGGCGGCGGCAAGCGCTTCGCCGGCATGATGGCGCTTATCGGAGAGGCTGTGTGCGGCGGCATCATAGGCAGCCTTGGCGACGGCCAGTTCGGCATCCAGCCGTGCCAGCCGCTCTTCTCCGGCATCGAGATCGGCGAGATCCGCAATCATCTTCACGGCCAGCGCCGGCAGCTCGGTTACCGGCACGGAATATTTGCGCGAGGCGGCACGCAGCGCAAACAACCGCTCCTCAACCCGCTCCAATTCCCGCGGATCATATTCGGTCTTGCGGAGAGCCGCTTCCACTTCCATCTGGGCGTTGGAGAGCTGGTCCAGGGCCGCATCAAGCAAGGCTACCGTGTCTTCAAGCAGGCCCGGCGCCTCATGGCTCTTACGCTCCAGCCGGCGCACCAGCGAGGCAATATGGGGCACCGGAGAGGCATTGCCGTTCAGGAACTCGGAAGCTTCGGCGATGTCGCCGGCAATGCGCTCGGCTTTCATCATCCGCGAACGCTTCTCGGCCAGCTCATCCTCTTCGCCATCCTGCGGCGACAGCTTCTCCAGCTCCTCGACCGCCGCGCGGATATAATCGGCTTCGCGAGCCGCATTCTCCACCTGCTCACGCTGCTTCCTGAGCGTCCGCTCGGTATCGCGCCAGACCTTGTAGAGCCGCCCGACACCCTGCACGTCGTCGGCAATGCCGGCGAAAGCGTCGAGCAGCATACGATGCGCGTCGGTATCGACCAGAGCGCGATCGTCATGCTGTCCATGAATTTCGACAAGAAGCTGACCGGCTTGGCGCATCAGCTGAACGCTGAGCGGCTGATCATTGACGAAAGCCTTAGTGCGGCCGTCGGCGGATTGGGTACGGCGGAAAATCAGGTCGCCGTCATCATCGATGCCGTTTTCGCGCAGAAGCTTGCGAGCGGCATGCTGCATGCCGACATCGAACACGGCCGTCACCTGGCCGCGTTCCTCGCCATGGCGTACGAGATCGCCGTCGCCGCGCCCGCCAAGAGCCAGCGACAGACTGTCAAGCAGGATGGATTTGCCCGCGCCCGTCTCGCCGGTCAGCACCGAGAGCCCGGTCTCGAAGGCGAGATCCAGCCGCTCGATCAAGACGATATCGCGGATCGAAAGCTGGATCAGCATGCGCGCTCAATCTCACGTCCCAAGAAGAAGTTTCTTGCCCGCCTTCGAAATCCAGGAGCCTTCGTTTTCATTTGGCGAAAGGCCGCCAGTCTTCAGAAGCTTGAAGGAATCGGCGTACCAACGGCTATCCGGATAGTTGTGACCCAGAACCGCGGCTGCAGTCTGCGCTTCCTGAACGATGCCCATGGCATAATAGGCTTCAACCAGGCGAGCCAGAGCCTCTTCGATCTGATTCGTCGTCGGGTATTGCTCGATGACAATACGGAAGCGAGAGATGGCCGCAAGGTAATCCTTGCGCTCGAGATAGTAGCGGCCGATCTGCATTTCCTTGCCGGCGAGCTGGTCGCGCGCGAAACGGATCTTGGCCTGCGCATCGCTGACATATTGCGAGCTAGGATAGTTGGTGACGACCTTGCTCATCGCCTCGATCGTCTGCTGCGCCGCGCGCTGATCCTGCGTCACGCTGACGATCTGCTTGGCATAGGACGAACCGACGAGATACTGCACGTAATCGGCATCTTCGGAGCCGGGATATTGCTTGAGATAGCTATTGCCCGACTGCACGGCATCGTCGTAACGGCCGGTGCGGTACTTGACGAAGGTGCTCATCACCAGCGCTTTGCGCGCCCATTCGGAGAACGGCTGCTGCTGGTTGATGGCGTCGAACTTGCGTCCGGCTTCCGCCATGTTGCCGGCCTTGATGTTGGCAAGGCCCTGATTGTAGAGGGTTTCCGGCGGATCGGTCTCGACACCGAGCTTACTGATGTCGATGTCCTTGTCCGTATTGCAACCCGTTACCACCGCACCGGTACCGGCCAGGAGAAGCGATACGAGCAAAGCCCGTGCTGTAATCTTCATGCTTTCAGACCCTGCAAAACCCATCGGATGACTGTCCCACTAGCCGTTGTTGCGGAAACGGCGTTCTCTCGCTGGCGTTTCTAGCCGCAAAAGCACCATCAGGGCAACGCAATGATGAAGCATTAACGCATTTTTGTGGCAAAGCCCGCCAAATGGCAGGCTTTAATCGTTGTATCGACAAGAGATTTCTTTCCGGGCCACCCGATTGCGAGAAAGTACTCGACCTCCAGATGCCACCCGCGAATCTCCTGTCAAAAAAAGAGCCGCCCCCTCGCGGGAGCGGCAACTTTACCCACCTGGATTTCTGGAGGTCACGCCGACCAGGGAGCGAATTCAGCAGCATTCACGGTGACGAAATCGCGGCTGTGTGCGCGCTGACGCGGCGCCGAAGTTTCGACGACGTCATAGGCAGAGGGATCGCTCAGCAGCGCCTTCAGTGCGTTTGCATTCATGCGGTGACCGCCGCGATAAGAGCGGTAGCAGCCAATGAACTGCGTGCCGGCCAGCGCCAGATCGCCAACGGCATCCAGCGTCTTGTGGCGGACGAACTCATCCTTGGCGTAACGCAGGCCTTCGACATTGATCACCGTGTTGTCGTCGGAGATGACGACGGAATTTTCCAGCGAAGAGCCGAGCGCATGACCAGAAGCCCAGAGCCGCTCGACATCACGCATGAAGCCGAAGGTACGGGCGCGCGACAGTTCTTTCTTGAAGGTCTCGGCAGTCATGTCGCCTTCCCACTTCTGGCGGCCGATCAGCGGGCAATCGAAGTCGATCTCGACTTCGAAGCGTGTGCCGTCATAGGGGCGAAACTCGCACCAGGAGCCGCCGGCTTCGATACGAACCGGCTTGGTGACGCGAATGTAGCGGCGCTTGACGCCAAGCGAGACGATACCGACCTGCTCGATGGCTTCGATAAAGGGATAGGAGCTGCCGTCCATGATCGGCATTTCCGCACCGGTCACTTCGACGATGACATTGTCCAGACCGATCGCGTAGATTGCCGCCATGACATGCTCGACCGTCGCGACCGAGCGCGCCGGAGAGAAACCGAGAATCGTGCAAAGATCCGTATTGCCGACCTGCGAGGAAACCGCGCGCAGTTCCGTCACGTCGCCATTGTCATGCATGCGCTGGAAAATGACACCTGTGCCAGCTTCGGCCGGGTAGAACGTGATCGACACGTTGGCGCCGGAATGAACGCCGATACCCGAAAGTGTCACGGGGTTTGCGATGGTGGTCTGAAAACCCAGCAATCCGATTGCCATATAAAATCTGCCTTCGTCTGTCTGTACCAAGCCGGGGCGGTCACCTTTGGACCCCTGCCTCATTGCTGGTTCAGTCTGTTACCTAGTCCGCGGAAACCACATGCAATCATTGTCTGATGCGATTCCGCAGGCTCGCTTGCCCTTTACATACGCGCGGGGGGATCGCATTCCAAATCACTGTTTCTTTCGCTTTGTTACGAAAGCAGATGATTGAATTTGCTAGGTAATTTTAAGATTAAAGACAGGCCTCAAAAAACGAAATCCGGGGCTCGTGAGCCCCGGATTCACCAAACATGGTTAGCATCCTATTAAAAGGATGTCTTGGACCGGATCAGTTCGACTGCCGGCGCAGGAAGGCCGGGATTTCGAGCTGGTCGTCTTCCTGGTTCGTCATGCGAGCCTGCGGGACCTGACGGCCCTGGTCATCGAGCTGGCCACGACGCGGCGCGTAGAGGCTGGCCTCCGGCGACGGTGCGCGGCGCTGCTGCGGGGCAGCACTCGGAGCCGAAGCCGTCATGTCGTTGAAAGCCGGGTCCTCGTCGCGGCGACCGAGCGAATTGGTGATTCGCTTCAACAAGCCCATCGGACCACGCTCCTCGGCAGCCTGTGCGGCAACCGGCTGAGCGCGATGTTCCATCTCGGCCTTAACAACCGGAGGAAAATCCTCGACCTTCGGCATGCGAACCTGCTCAACAGCCTGCCGGGCGATCGGCTGCTGCATCACCGGCTGCTGATACGCGGCCGGCTGGGGTTGCGGCTGAACCGGAGCCTGACGGACCGGCTGAGCCTCAGGTGCGGCTGCGAAGATGCGGCTCTGCGGACGGAAGCTTTCCTCCTGAACGACAGGCTGCTGCATAGCCGGCTGCGGAGCGGGAACCTGACGAGCTCCCATCTGGATTTCCAACTCGCGTTCCATGTCGGCTTCCGCCATGCGAATGGTCTGCGCGATCGGATCGACGGCTCTAGGAGCCGGTGCAACAGGAGCCTGGTTGACTTGCGCCTGTGCGGTATGGGCCTGCGCGACATGGGCAGGCTGGGCTGCGGCCGCTGCCGGAGCGGCGGCCGCGGAAGGACGGATAGCCGGCTTTGCGACCGGGCGGAATTCCATATTCCGTTCGGCAGCTTCGTTCATCGCACGATCGATACCGGTCGCAACGACGGAGACGCGGATGATGCCTTCCAGCGATTCGTCGAAAGTAGCGCCGAGGATGATGTTGGCGTCCGGATCGACTTCTTCGCGGATGCGCGTTGCAGCTTCGTCGACTTCGAACAGCGTGAGGTCACGGCCGCCGGTGATCGAGATCAGCAGGCCCTGCGCGCCCTTCATCGAGGTTTCGTCGAGCAGCGGATTGGCGATAGCCGCTTCCGCAGCCTGCATCGCGCGGCCCTGGCCGGAAGCCTCACCGGTACCCATCATTGCACGGCCCATTTCGCGCATGACCGAACGGACGTCAGCGAAGTCGAGGTTGATAAGACCTTCCTTCACCATCAGGTCGGTGATGCAGGCAACGCCCGAATAAAGAACCTGGTCGGCCATCGAGAACGCGTCGGCGAAGGTCGTCTTGTCATTGGCGATACGGAACAGGTTCTGGTTCGGAATGACGATCAGCGTGTCAACCGACTTCTGCAGTTCCTGGATGCCCATTTCAGCCAGCCGCATGCGGCGGCCGCCTTCGAAGTGGAACGGCTTGGTGACGACGCCGACGGTCAAGATGCCCTTGTTGCGGGCCGCCTGTGCAACGACCGGCGCAGCGCCAGTGCCCGTACCACCACCCATGCCGGCGGTGACGAAGCACATATGCGTGCCGTTCAGGTGGTCGATGATCTCGTCGATGCACTCTTCAGCGGCGGCGCGACCGACTTCCGGCTGCGAACCAGCACCGAGGCCTTCGGTGACGTTGACGCCGAGCTGAATGATCCGCTCCGCCTTCGTCATCGTCAAAGCCTGTGCATCTGTGTTGGCGACGACGAAATCGACGCCCTGCAAGCCTGCCGTGATCATGTTGTTGACGGCATTGCCGCCACCACCACCAACACCGAACACGGTGATCCGCGGCTTCAGCTCGGTGATATCTGGCTTATGCAGCTTGATAGTCATTGTACCCGTTCCTTCTCTTTATGGCCGCATCGCCACGCCGGCCAATTCACTATATTTCATTCGCCTGACCCCTGCCCGGAAAGCGCTTGTCGCGATCCGGGATCAGGCACTCAGAAACTCTCCTTCAGCCATTGGCCAACACGGCCGATGCGGCTGTTGTTACCTCCAAGCGACGAGAGCAGACCGCTGCCCGCCGCGTGTGTCTCCATGTCCGCGACCTGCGGATAGATCATCAGTCCGACCGCCGTCGAAAAAGCCGGTCCCTTGGCTGCCGTCGGCAGGCCGGATACGCCCATCGGGCGGCCGATGCGAACGTTGCGGGCAAGAATGCGCCGTGCCACGTCCGGCAAGCCGGTCAACTGGCTGGCGCCGCCCGTCAGCACGACGCGCTTGCCGACGATCGGGCTGAAGCCCGAGCGCTGGATACGGTCGCGGATCAGCTCCAGCGTCTCTTCGATGCGGGCTCTGACGATGCGCGACACCAGCGCCTTCGGCACCTGTGTCGGCTGGTCGCGTTCATCCTCGCCGATCGGCGGGATGGAAATCAGTTCGCGCTCTTCCGAGGAATTGGCGAGCGCCGAGGCATGCACCACCTTCAGCCGCTCGGCATCCTCGATGCGGGTCGAAAGACCGCGTGCAAGGTCGGTGGTAACGTGATGGCCGCCAAGGCTGACGGCATCGGTATGCACCAGCTTGCCTTCAGCGAAGACCGAGATCGTCGTCGTGCCGCCGCCCATATCGATGGCGGCGCAGCCGAGTTCGACTTCGTCATCGACAAGAGCCGCAAGACCACTGGCATAAGGCGTTGCGACCATGCCCTCGACAGACAGATGCGCCCGGTTGATGCAAAGCTCGAGATTGCGAAGCGCCGCCCGCTCGGCGGTGACGACATGCATGTCGACGCCCAGCTCGTCACCGAACATCGCAAGCGGATCGCGGATGCCGCGTTCGCCGTCGAGCGAATAACCGGTTGCCAGCGAATGCAGAATGGCACGTTCCTGACGGAGCGACTGCTGGCAAGCGGCGGAAAGAACCTTCTTCAGATCGTTGGCTTCGACTTCCTGGCCGCCGAGATCGATGGTGGCGGTATAGATGTCGCTGCCGAGACGGCCGGCGGAAACATTGACGATCAGGCTGTCGACGGTGAGGCCAGCCATGCGCTCTGCGGCATCGACCGACAGGCGAACGACGTTTTCCAGCGCGTCGAGATCGGCGATTACACCGGTCTTGATACCGCGTGAGCGCTGATGGCCGATGCCGATGATCTCGATATTATGCGTGCGGTTCGGAAGAACCTGGCTTTCCTCGCGCGGCGTAAGCCGGCCGATCATGCAGACCACCTTGGTCGAGCCGATGTCGAGGACCGATACGATGTGCGACCGCTTGGAGGACAGCGGCTTCAGACGCGGCAGACCGAAATGGGACGAACTGAACAAGCTCATGTATCCTGCCCTGCTTTCTTCAAAGCCTTGGTTCTTGCGTCCAGCGCCGTCTGGCGACGAACCACGGCATCCGGGGTCAATTCAATGGCCATGCGATCGTCGAGACGAAGATCCACGGCTGCGATATCACGCTGCAGCAGGCTTTGGTCCTTTTCGAGCTTGGTCAGCCGCGCCAGCGCGCCATCGATATTGTCTTCCGGCAACTTGATGATCACGCCGTTGTCGAGATAGAGATCCCAACGGCGGCCGGCGACACGCACGAATGCCTTCACATGACTGCGAACATCAGGCCAATTGGCAAACTCTTCATCGATCGACGCAGCTGCCGTCTCCGCATCGCGGCCGACAAAAAGCGGCAACTGAGCAAACTTGTTGTCGCGAAGCGGCGCGATGACGCTGCCGTCCTTCTGGATCAGCGAGAGTTCGGAACCATGCTGCCAGATGGCATAAGCCTTGCGCTCCGTGAGCTTCACTTCGATAGCCTTCGGATAGACCTTGCGGACTTCGACGTTCTCCACCCACGGCAAATTGGCAATCTTCTGGCGCGCGGCATCGGCATCGAGCGCCACCAGCGACGTGGTGCCATCAAGACCGAGAAGCTGCAGGATTTCGATTTCCGAGGTCTGGTCGTTGCCGGAAACCTTCACATCTTCGATGGCAAAGCCGGCAGCCGACGTCGTTGCCTGCGCCACATCCTGCGTATGACCACCGATCGACATGCCGTAGAAGCCGGTCGCAGCGAACAGAGCAAGCGCGGAGACGGTACCGGTATGCGCTGGAATATTGACGCGACCCGAACCGAGGCTCACGAGGAAACGTACAACGCGACGCATCGGCCGCGGCAATACGAATGCGTCCTCGACATCATCGATCTCGAGCTGGACACGGTGGCGGGACCGCCTCATATTTTTGACCGTCAGCGCGAACAAGACGAGTCCTCCACCATCCACCGGAGAAATTCACCAAAAGAATAGCCGGCGTGAGCCGCCATTTCGGGCAACAGCGAGGTAGGCGTCATGCCTGGCTGGGTGTTGATCTCCAACCAGATAAGCTCACCCTCCTCGGAGAAGCGATCGTCAAAACGGAAGTCAGACCGGCTGACGCCACGGCAGCCGATAGCTTGATGCGCCCTTAACGCCAATAATTGTATCTTTTGGTAAAGATTCGGTGAAATTTCCGCCGGGATGACGTGTTTTGATCCACCCGCCGCATATTTGGAATCGTAGTCGTAGAAACTATGGCCCTGAGGCACGATCTCGGTGACGCCGAGTGCCGTATCGCCCATGACGCCGCAGGTCAGTTCACGGCCATGGATATAACGCTCGACCATGACCTCATCACCATATCGCCATTCCGACGAGGCGATGATCTGCGGCGGATGCGCCTGCTCTTCCTTGACGATCACAACACCGAAGCTGGACCCTTCCCGCACCGGCTTGACGACGTACGGCGCCGGCATCGGATGCTCGCCGGCAATATCGAAGCGGTTCAGGACAAGCGAAGCAGCGACAGGAATGCCGGCCGAAGCCGCAACCGTCTTGGCGCGGGCCTTGTCCATCGCCAGCGCCGAAGCCATCACGCCGGAATGCGTGTAGGGAATCTGAAGATATTCGAGGACACCCTGGATCGTGCCATCCTCACCGAAAGGACCGTGCAGAGCATTGAAAACGACATCCGGCTTCAGGTCGGCAAGACGCGCGGACACGTCGCGCTCGACGTCGACGCGCGTAACGCGATAGCCTTCGGCCTCCAGGGCATCAGCGCATGCCTTTCCCGAGGACAGGCTGACAGGCCTCTCCGAGGAAAATCCGCCCAAAAGGACAGCCACATGCTTGCCACCCATCAATACCCCCAGCTCACCATCTTCAACTGACGTCCGTTCGGTCCGTCTGGCAGCGATTCTCGCCACCTCTTCTGTGACCCGATTAGAACGACATTAAGGTTAATGAAGCGTTTACTTTCGTTAACTTCTGACCGCTCTCGCCGAAATCGATTTTCTCGAATCAAATCGACCTAAAGAATTCTGCCATTAGAATCAGAGAGTTGCTACGTTGGAAATATCCGCCTTTAGATTTTTTTAAACAAATAGGCCCGCGACGGGGTGTCCGGCGCGGGCCTACGTAAGGATTATGACGCCCGATCTCAGTCTTTATCGTCGACCAATTTCCAGACGAGGCCGCCGATCGCCCCGCCGACGATCGGAGCGACCCAGAACAACCAGAGCTGCTGCAACGCCCAGCCACCGACGAACAACGCCTGCCCTGTCGAACGGGCCGGATTGACCGATGTGTTGGTGATCGGGATCGAGATCAGATGGATCAGCGTCAGCGCGAGGCCGATGGCGATCGGCGCGAACCCCGCCGGCACCTTGCTGCTGGTCGAACCGAGAATCACGACCAGGAAGAACAGCGTCAGGACGATTTCGGCAACCAGCGCCGAAACCAGCGAATAGCCGCCCGGCGAATGTTCGCCATAGCCGTTGGCCGCAAAGCCTCCGAGCTGGAAATCCGCCTTACCGCTGGCGATCAGATAAAGCACGGCCGCCGCCGCGATAGCGCCGATCACCTGCGCGACAATATAGGGAATGAGCTGCGAACCCGGGAAACGACCCGCAACCGTAAGCCCGACGGAAACCGCCGGATTGAAATGGCCACCCGACACACCACCGACCGCATAGGCCATGGTGAGTACGGTCAAGCCGAACGCCAGTGCAACGCCCAGAAAACCAATGCCAAGGCCTGGAAACGCCGCTGCGAAGATTGCACTTCCGCAGCCGCCGAATACGAGCCAGAACGTCCCAAGAAACTCCGCAATAAGCTTTTTCTGCATGAACCCCTTCTCCTTTGCCCTAGACCAAAGCGAAAGTTTGCCCTTTGCGGAAAATAGAGTCTTTCCCAACCCGCCGATTGGATGCCTACAAAAAGGGCAAACACTCGCCTAACTGCTTGCGACTCAACGATTACGGCTAAATGGTAGCACGCATTTGTTGATTTCTTGCTTTTTAAACATTTGCGCTGAACAAAAATTACGCTAAGGACACGCGTTGCCTGCTGAGGCAGCATTTTAGCATCATAAAAATTGGTGAAACCATGACTGACGCGATATCTCCCTTATCGCCGAGCCCCTCGTCATCGAACAGCGTTGTTGCGAACTCCCCGGCGCGCGTTCTGATCGCGAGCCTCATCGGCACGACAATCGAATTCTTCGACTTCTATGTTTATGCGACGGCGGCGGTTATCGTCTTCCCCAAGCTGTTCTTCCCCGCCAGCGACCCGACCTCGGCGACGCTGCAATCCTTCGCGACCTTCTCGATCGCCTTCTTCGCACGTCCGATCGGCGCGATGATCTTCGGCCATTTCGGCGACAGGGTCGGCCGCAAGGCAACGCTGGTGGCGGCATTGATGACCATGGGTCTTTCGACCGTGGTGATCGGTCTCCTGCCCGGCTATGAATCGATCGGTATTCTCGCGCCGATCCTATTGGCGCTTTGCCGTCTCGGCCAGGGCCTCGGCCTCGGCGGCGAATGGGGCGGCGCAGTGCTGCTGGCCACGGAAAACGCGCCGGAGGGCAAGCGTAGCTGGTACGCCATGTTCCCGCAGCTGGGCGCACCCATCGGCTTCATTCTCTCCGCCGGTCTCTTCCTCATCCTGCGCGAGAGCATGTCGGATGCAGCCTTCCTCGACTATGGCTGGCGTGTTCCCTTCCTGCTCAGCCTGTTGCTGGTGGCGGTCGGCCTCTATGTCCGCCTGAAGATCACCGAAACGCCGGAATTCCGCCGCGCCATTGAAAAGGAAGAGCGTGTCTCCGTTCCAATCGTGGTGATTTTCCGCTCGCATTTCCGCAGCCTGATACTCGGCACCATCATTGCGGTGGCGACCTTCGTGCTCTTCTATCTGATGACGGCGTTTACGCTGAGCTGGGGTACGAGAGCACCCGGCAATGGACCGCTGCCTTTGGGCCTCGGCTATTCGCAGGGTCAGTTCCTGGTCGTCCAGCTCGTCGGCGTCGTCTTCTTCGGCCTGACGATCCCGATCTCCGGCCTGCTGTCGGACCGCTATTCGCGCCGGTTGATCCTCGGCCTGACGACGGTCGGCATTCTGATCTTCGGCCTGTTCTATTCGTCGCTGCTGACTGCCGGCCTCGCCGGTGCCTTCGCCTGCTCGATTATCGGCCTGGCATTGATGGGCTTCACCTACGGCCCGATCGGCGCGGCGCTCGCTGCCCCCTTCCCGACGGCGGTGCGCTATACCGGCGCCTCGATGACCTTCAACCTCGGCGGCATCGTCGGCGCTTCGCTGGCACCCTATATCGCCACCTGGCTGGCGACGAACTACGGCCTTGGCTATGTCGGCTACTATCTCGCCGGCGCAGCCGCCCTATCGCTCATCGGCATCCTGCTGTCGAGCAACAAGGAAATCTGAGAATCTCAGCATAACCAATTGAAAAGGCCGGGTGAAAACCCGGCCTTTTTGTTGAGTCGATACGTGAGGTCAAAACGAAGGGAGCAATCCTACTCCGTCGTGACACCCTGGAACGGGCGAACTTCGCGGCCAGGCATGAAGCCGCCGAGACGCTTGATTTCCCATTCGAGCTTCACGCCGGACTTTTCGAAGACTTCACGGCGAACCTGCTCGCCGAGATATTCGAGATCGTAGCCGGTCGCCTGTTCCATGTTGATCATGAAATTGCAGTGCAGCGACGACATCTGCGCACCACCGATCACAAGACCACGGCAGCCCGCTTCGTCGATCAACTTCCAGGCCGAAAGGCCGTCGGGATTCTTGAAGGTCGAGCCGCCGGTCTTTTCGCGAATGGGCTGCACAGTCTCGCGATGCGCGCGCACGGCATCCATCTCGGCCCGGATCTTGGTACGATCCTCGGGATAGCCCTCGAACAGAACATGCGTGAAGATCAGGTCGTCCGCCGCCGCCGAATGACGATAGGTATAACCCATCTCCTCATTGGTCAGCACATGCTTTACGCCCTTGCGGTCGACCGCATGCACCTCGATAACGCGTTCGCACGTCTCGGCACCGTTGGCGCCGGCATTCATGCGCGCAGCGCCACCGATGCCACCGGGGATGCCGTAGTAAAAGTGAAAGCCGCCGATGCCGTTATCCATGGCCATGGCGGCCACATGCTTGTCCGGGCAAATGGCGCCGGCCAGAATGCGGTTCTCGCCAGCAAGCTCCACCGAACCGAAGCCCTTGGCCGAAAGCCGCAGGACGACGCCGGGAATGCCGCCATCACGCACCAGGATGTTCGACCCTACGCCGACCACCGTCAGCGGCACATCATCCGGCAGTATCTTCAGAAAATCGATCAGATCATCCGTATCATGCGGCTGGAACATCAGTTCCGCCAACCCGCCGGCGCGAAACCATGTGACGCGATCCATCGGCGCATCCGGCGTCAGCCGACCCCTGATATCCTTTACACTGTCGCCAAGCGACGCCAGCAGCTTTTCCCCATTTACCTGTTTCATGCGGACTTACCCGAGAGGCCTTCCAATTCCTTTGGCAATGATGCTGCCCAATATGTGATGCTACCAGCCCCCAAGAGAACCACAAAATCACCCGGTTGCGCAATCTCTGCAATCAGAGGGGCTAGATCCTCTTGAGAGGATAGATAGCGCGCGTCGCGATGACCACCAGCCTTGATGCGCGATACCAGCTCCTGCGAATCCACGCCCTCGATAGGCTCTTCGCCGGCGGCATAGACCGGTGCGAGGAAAATGCTGTCTGCATCGTTGAAGCAGGCGGCGAATTCCTCAAAGAGGCTCGCCAGGCGCGTATAGCGATGCGGCTGGTGAACAGCGATGACGCGACCCTTGCACGCTTCGCGCGCCGCCTTCAGCACAGCCTTGATCTCAACCGGATGATGGCCGTAATCATCGAAAACCTTGACCCCGTTCCATTCGCCGGTCAGCGTGAAACGGCGCTTGACGCCGCCGAAGGAAGCAAGCCCCTTGGCGATGGCCTCGTTCGAGATACCAAGCCGGTTAGCAACGGCAACCGCCGCCGTGGCATTGGAAATATTGTGGCGACCGGGCATCGGCATGACGAGATCCTTGATGTGGATCACTTTGCCCGTGCGGCGCCTGCGGATTTCGATATCGAACAGCGAACGCGTGCCGTCGATGCGGACATTCGAAAAACGGACGTCGGACTGCGGGTTCTCGCCATAGGTGATGATCTTGCGATCCTCGATACGGCCGACCAGGGACTGTACTTCCGGATGGTCGATGCACAGGACACCGAAGCCATAGAACGGCACATTCTCGACGAATTGCCGGAAGGCGGCACGCACGGCGTCGAAATTGCCATAGTGATCGAGATGCTCCGGATCGATATTGGTAACAACGGCAACATCGGCTGGCAGTTTCAGGAAGGTGCCGTCCGATTCGTCGGCCTCGACCACCATCCACTCGCCCTCGCCCATGCGGGCGTTGGTGCCATAGGCATTGATGATGCCGCCGTTGATGACGGTCGGGTCAAGCCCACCGGCTTCGAGCAGCGTCGCCACCAGCGAGGTAGTCGTCGTCTTGCCGTGCGTGCCACCAATGGCGATGGCATTGCGGAACCGCATCAGCTCGGCCAGCATCTCGGCGCGGCGCACCACCGGCAGCAGCTTTTCGCGCGCGGCGGCGAGTTCCGGATTGCTCTTCTTGATGGCGGTGGAAACAACCACGACCTCGGCATCACCTAGATTTTCGGCCTTGTGGCCGATATGGACCGGGATACCCTTGTCACGCAGCCGCTGGACGTTGGCGCTCTCCGACTGGTCGGAACCCTGCACGCGATGGCCGAGATTATGCAGCACCTCGGCGATGCCGCTCATGCCGATCCCGCCGATACCGATAAAATGCACAAGGCCGATGGCCTTCGGCAGCTTCATACGCCTGCCCCCTTGAAGTCTTGAATTGAACGTTTTGCCGCAATAGCCTCAACCATATCGGCAAGCAAGCTTGCCGCATCGGGCTTGCCCGCCTGCTTGGCTGCGGCCGCCATCTTTGAAAGCTTGTCCGGCATCGTCATCGCACCGCGAAGGATGGTCGAAAGCTTCTCCGGTGTGAGCTCGGCTTGCGGAATGACCTTGACGCCACCGGTCGCCGCAAGAGCCGCCGCATTGGCCGCCTGATCGTGATCCAGAGCATAGGGATAGGGCACGAGGATTGCCGGACGGCCGATGACGGCCAGTTCCGACACCGTCGAAGCACCGGAACGGCAGAGAACGAGATGGGCAGCGCCGATGCGTTCGGCCATGTCGCTGAAGAACGGCGCGATATCGGCGCCCATCTCCAGCTTCCTGGTGCAGCTATTGACCGTTTCCATATCCTCGGGACGGACCTGCTGTGTGATCCGCAGGCGCTTGCGCAGCGGCTCCTCCAGCAGGCTGATGGCCGTCGGCACCGCCTTGGAAAAATACTGCGCGCCCTGACTGCCGCCAAAGACGACCAGATTGAAAGGATCATCCGGAACGGATGGCACATAAGGCTGTTTGGCGGCCTCGATGACGGCCGGACGCACGGGATTGCCCGTCGTCACCGTCTTATCGGGAAACGTGCCGCCGTTCTCCGGCAGGAAACCACCGGCGATCGCCTGCACACGCGCGGCAAGCGCCTTGTTGGCACGGCCCATCACGGCATTCTGTTCATGGATCATCGCCGGCACGCCCATGCGGGTGGCGGCAAGCAGCGGCGGCACGGTCGGATAACCACCGAAGCCGACGACGCAGAGCGGCTTGATGGTGCGGATCAGCTTGCGCGCAGCGCGGATACCCGTCCACAGCGTCCATAGCGATCGGGCGACCTTGATAGGGTTCTTCGAGCCAATCGTCGCCGATGGTACGACATGAATCTCATCGGCCGGAAACTTGCCGGCATAACGCTCGGCGCGGCTGTCGGTGACGAGGTGCACGGAATAGCCGCGCTCCTTCAGCTTGTAGGCCAACGCCTCGGCCGGAAACACATGGCCGCCGGTTCCCCCGGCGGCAAGCAGGATAATGCCTTTACTCATAATCTTCGCTCCCGCGAATACCCCTCGACGCGGGGCATCTCCCTAATATAGGAAGCCGCCGCAGCCGCGTCATCGAAGCGCGTCATGCTTCCTTCATAGACCGCCATCTTCGCAAATGCGAACAGAGAATGGTCGAAAGCCGGGGGATGGGAGTGAGGAGTAAACAGGTCCAACTCGATCACTCCGCCGGCAGCCCATGCGTCACGCGGAACTGGCTGCGGTCCTGAGCCCGCTTTTCCGGCCGGTGGCGCGTCAGGGCCAGGATGAAGCCCGCCGTTACACAGATGGCAGTCATCGACGAACCACCATAGGAGATGAGCGGCAGCGTCATGCCCTTGGCCGGCAGCAGTTGCAGGTTCACGCCAACATTGATGATCGACTGGATACCGATCTGCAGCACCAGGCCGGCGACGGCAAAGCGGTTGAAGTCGTTCTTTTCCTTGTAGGCATGCGACAGTCCTCGCAGCACCAGGAAGGCGAAGATACAGACCAAAACCATGCAGAAGACGGCGCCGAATTCTTCGGCCGCCACCGAGAAGATGAAGTCGGTATGCGCGTCCGGAATGATGCGTTTCACGATACCTTCGCCTGGACCGACCCCGAACCAATTGCCATGAATGATGGCTTCCTTGGCGGTATCGACCTGGAACGTATCACCCTCGCCGGTCAGGAACTTGTCGACGCGAAGCGCCACATGCGGAAAGACGTAATAGGCCGTCACGAAACCGCCGGCACCGAGACCGCCAAGCACCGAAATCCACAGCCAGGGCATACCGGCCATGAAGAACATGCCGCCCCAAACGGCGGAGGTGAGGATCGTCTGACCAAGGTCCGGCTGGGCGACGAGAAGGGCTGCAACGATACCGAAGAGGATGATAGCGAAGAGATTGCCGGGAATCTCCGGCTGGCGCGCATGCTCGGCAAACAACCAGGCACAGACTACGACAAAGGCCGGCTTCATGAATTCCGACGGCTGGACGGAGAGCGAGGCGATATTGACCCAGCGCCGCGATCCCTTGACCTCGATGCCGAAGAACAAGGCGAACAGCATCATCGCCAGCGAGACGATCAGGAGAATAACCGCCGTTCGCCGCACTTGCCGCGGCGTCATGAAGGAGATGCCTATCATCGCCGCAATCGCCGGAACCAGGAACAGGGCATGGCGCTTGACGAAATGGAAGGGCTCGAGCCCGATGCGCTCGGCAACCGCGGGCGACGCCGCGAAGGAGAGCATGAAGCCGATACCGATCAGCAGGACGAATAATGCCAGGAACACACGGTCGATGGTCCAGAACCATTCGGCCAAGGCCCCACGCTCAACGCGGCTTACCATATCATTTGCCTCCTGTTGCTGAACCAACCAGCATGGTGACACCCTCAATCGCGGCCACATGGCTGACGAAGGCGTCACCCCTGACTTCGAAATTCTTGTACTGGTCGAAGCTTGCGCAGGCCGGTGACAACATCACCGCCGCCGCCTCATGCTCGTCCTTGTCCGCATCATCAGCCGCATGGGCGACCGCGCGCTCCAGCGTGCCAGAAATCTCGTAGGGCACCTGTTCGCCGAGCGTCGCCGCAAAGGCTGGAGCGGCTTCGCCGATCAGGTAGGCCTTAGCGATGTGCGGAAAGAGCGGAGCCAGCGTCGTGATGCCACCCTCTTTCGGCAAGCCGCCGGCGATCCAGTAGATACGATCGTAACTGGAGAGCGCGGGCGCGGCCGCATCCGCATTGGTTGCCTTGGAATCGTTGACGAAGACGACGCGACCACGCCGGCCGACCGGCTGCATGCGATGCTTAAGCCCGGGAAAGGATCGGAGCCCGGCACGGATATCGTCGCCGGAAACACCGACCGCCAGGCAGGCGGCGATCGCGGCGGCCGCGTTCTGGGCATTGTGGCTACCGCGCAATGTCTGGATGCCATCGAGATCGGCGATCTCCTCGATCGCGCAGATCGATGCCTCGATGATACGGCTGCCTTCCGCGTAAAGCCCGCCCGCCAGCGCATGCCGGCGCGAAATGCGAATAACCTTGGCGCCCGCTCGCTCGATACGGTCGGCGATCAGTGAGGAATAGCTGTCGTCAACGCCGACGATGGCCACGCCACTGCCGGCGACGAGACGCTCCTTGATATCGGCATAGTGCTGCATCGTGCCATGCCGATCGAGATGATCAGGCGTCAGATTGAGCAGGATGCCGGCGGAAGGGTCGAGCGTCGGGGCGAGATCGATCTGATAAGAGGAGCATTCGACAACATAATAGCGCTCCGCCTTCGGCGGATCCAACGTCAGAATGGCCGTACCGATATTGCCGCCGAGCTGCGTGTCACGGCCGCTCGCTTGCAGGATATGGGCGATCAGCGCCGTCGTGGTGGATTTACCGTTCGTGCCGGTAATGGCGATGAAGGGGCAATCTGGCGCATGCTCGCGCCGCTCGCGCACGAACAGTTCGACATCACCGATGACCTCGACGCCAGCGGCGCGGGCAAGATCGACCGTCCAATGCGGCTTCGGATGCGTCAGCGGCACGCCCGGCGACAGCACGAAAACCGACAGCCCGTTCCAATCGATGGTTCTAAGATCGGCGACCGGGATCCCTTCGGCCGAAGCCTTCGCCACGCTATCGGGATTGTCGTCCCAGGCAGTCACTTCCGCGCCGCCGGCGACAAGCGCCCGCGCGGTGGCAAAGCCCGAGCCGCCGAGGCCGAACAGAGCGACCTTTTTTCCCTTGAGCGTGGTGACTGGGATCATCGTCGCCTCACCGCAGCTTCAGGGTGGAGAGGCCGATCATCGCCAGGATGACCGCGACGATCCAGAAACGCACGACCACCTGGCTTTCCGTCCAGCCCTTCTTTTCGAAGTGATGGTGGATCGGCGCCATCAGGAAGACGCGGCGCCTGGTCATCTTGAAGAAACCAACCTGGATGATCACCGAAAGCGCCTCCAGCACGAAGAGACCGCCGATGATCGCCATGACGATCTCATGCTTGGTGGCAACCGCCACCGTGCCGATCAGGCCACCAAGCGCCAGCGAACCGGTATCGCCCATGAAAATGGCTGCCGGTGGCGCGTTGAACCAGAGGAATCCGAGACCGGCGCCGATAACAGCGCCGAGCACCACAGCCAACTCGCCCGTGCCAGGCACGAAGTTGATCGCCAGATAGTCGGCAAAAACGAAGTTGCCGGCGAGATAGGCGATAACACCGAAGGACGCCGCCGCGATCATGACCGGCACGATGGCAAGCCCATCAAGGCCGTCGGTCAGGTTCACGGCATTGCCGGCAGAAACGATGACGAAGGCGCCGAACAGCACGAAGAACATGCCGAGATTGAGCATGAAGCTCTTGAAGAACGGGAAGGCGATCGACGAACCGAAGGTCGAGCCGGCGGGGCCGGAGGACAGGGCCGTGTTCATCATGAAGTAGACGGCGATTGCGGCGATGATAAATTCGAGGCCGAGGCGGGCGCGACCGGAAAAACCCTTGTCGCTCTGCTTCGTGACCTTCAGATAATCGTCATAAAAGCCGATGGCACCGAAGCCGAGGGTAACGAGCAAGGTCGCAACCACATAGACATTGGCGAGATCGGCCCACAGCAGCGACGACACCACAATGCCGGCCAGGATCATCAGCCCGCCCATGGTCGGCGTGCCGGCCTTCTTGAAGTGAGTCTGCGGACCATCAGCGCGAATCGGCTGCCCCCGGCCCTGACGCACACGCAGGGAAGAGATGATTCGTGGCCCGAAGAGGAATACGATCAACGCCGAGGTGAACAAGGCGCCGCCTGTACGGAACGTGATGTATCTGAACAGATTGAGAAATCTGAAGTGGGTACTGAAAAAATGAATATGGTCCGACAGTTCGGCAAGCCAGATTAGCATAAGAGCCCTTTCTAAAGCCCCTGATGGGAGTGGGGCTCCGTGTCGGAGAATGCTGGAAACTTGTCAAGCAAAGCCGTCACGATCTTCCCGAAACCTGTCCCCAGCGACGATTTCACCATCAAGACGTCGCCTGGAGCGACGGAATTGAGTACGAATTCCGCGAGCTCTTCCGTGTTCTCGCGATATTCGACATAAACACTTTCAGGCAGCGCATCCCTGAGCGCCGCCATTTCCGGACCCGCCAGCCAGACATGCTCGATGCCGGCCGCAAGCAGCGGCCCGGCAAGGTTGGCATGCACTCTCTGGGCATAATCCCCCATTTCCAGCATGTCGCCGAGAACGGCGATCCGCCTGCCCGCCCTGCTCCCGACATTCGCATCCGGCGAAGATGTAGCCAGCAGCGCGATAGCCGCGCGCATGGATGCGGGATTGGCGTTGTAACTTTCGTCGATCAGCGTGAAATAGCCGTTACCGACGACCCGCTTGTGGCGTTGCCCCCTGCCCTTTTCGGCCTGCAGGGTCGCGAGCGCGTCGATCGCCTTGTCGAGATCGGCATCGACCAGCATCACAGTCCCGAGAACGGCCAGCGCATTTTCCGCGATATGCCGTCCGGGTGCGCCGATCGCCACTTCCATCGTTTCGCCGCCGATCGTCAGCCACAGCGTCGAATTTTCTTCCGAAGCGTTGAATTCCGCCAGCCGAACATCCGCCTTGGCGTGCTGACCGAAGCTATGCACATGCTCGACACCGGCGGCCAGTGCGGCGCGCTCCAGGAATTCGAACTGGTCGTTGTCACGGTTGAGAATGACGTGCCCGCCCGGCGCGACGCCGTCAAAAATCTCCGCCTTGGCGGCGGCGATTTCCGTAATGCTCTTGAAATTGCCGAGGTGAGCCGGCGCTATCGTGGTGATGATCGCCACATGCGGCTCTACCATCTTGGCAAGCGGTCGGATCTCCTCCGGATGATTCATACCGATCTCGAAGACACCGAAATCCGTATCTTCAGGCATACGCGCCAAGGTGAGCGGCACCCCCCAGTGATTGTTGAAGGAGGCGACGGAGGCATGCACCTTGCCGGATGGCGAGAGCGTCCGGCGCAACATTTCCTTCGTGGTCGTCTTGCCGACCGATCCCGTGACGGCGATGATCTTCGCCTGCGTGCGCTGGCGCGCGGCAACACCCAATCTTCCGAGCGCCGCCAGGACGTCGTCGACAACGATCTTCGGCACGGTCAGCCGACCCATGGCCGGCAGCCGCGCCTCGCTGATGACGATCATTGCTGCGCCATTGGCCATCGCCAGGTTCGCATAGTCATGGCCATCGACCCGATCGCCCTTGATGGCAAAGAAGGCTTCGCCGGGCTTGATCGAGCGGCTGTCGATGGAAATCCCCGTAATGCCTTCAGGCATCGCCCCGAAGGAGCGACCCACAATGGCGGCGATCATGTCTTCAGTTGTCCAAAGCCAGCTCAAGACTTTACCTCCTCCAATGCTTTGCGCAATTCGGCATGGTCGGAGAAGGGCAGCGTAACGCTGCCGATCGTCTGACCTTCCTCATGCCCCTTGCCCGCGACAATCAACGTGTCACCGGATGTCAACATGCTAACCGCCGCACGGATCGCTTCGGCGCGATCGGCGATCTCGGTAGCACAGGATGCCGCCGCCATGATCTCGGCGCGGATCGCTGCCGGCTCTTCAGAACGTGGATTATCATCGGTGACGATGACAACGTCGGCCAGACGGCACGCAATTTCCCCCATGATCGGCCGCTTGCCGCGATCGCGGTCGCCGCCGCAACCGAAAACGACGATGATGCGGCCGGTGGTGAACGGCCGCACCGAGGTCAACACATTTTCCAGGGCATCCGGCTTATGGGCATAGTCGACATAGGCAAGTGCGCCATCATGGGTATGACCGACAAGCTCCAACCGGCCGGCGGCACCCACGAGTTTCTCCAGCGCCGCCATCGCGACCGGCGCGGCAACACCGGTGGATATGGCAAGGCCTGCCGCCACCAGCGCGTTGGCAACCTGGAAATCGCCGGCAAGCGGAATGTGAATCTCGAAAATATCGTCGCCGACATGCACTTCGGCAATCTGCTTGTGACGGAAATGCTCGACGCGCTTCAGCGCCAGGAAATCCCCCTTGCGGCCGACGGTGCGTATGTCCTGCCCGGTATCGCGGGCAGCGGCAATCGCCTGTTCCGACCATGGATCATCGGCAAAGATGACCGCCGGGGAACCCTTCGGCAACAGATCCCGGAACAGGCGCATCTTGGCGGCCATGTAATCCTCGACCGTCGGATGATAGTCCATGTGATCACGGCCAAGATTGGTGAAGGCGGCGGCCGCCAACCTGACGCCATCAAGGCGGAATTGATCGAGGCCATGGCTTGAGGCTTCCATCGCCGCATGGGTCACCCCTTCATCGGCGAGTGCTGCGAGCAACTGGTGCAACGACACCGGATCGGGCGTCGTCAGCGAACCGTAATCGTTGCGCGTCGGCGACACGACCCCTGTCGTGCCGATCATCGCGGCCGGATGACCGGCATAGGCCCAGATCTGGCGCGTGAAGGACGCAACCGAGGTCTTCCCGGCGGTGCCGGTAACGGCGACCATCGTTTCAGGCTGCTTGCCATAAAAGCGTGCGGCGGCAACGGCGAGAAAGCGGCGCGGCTCGGCAACGGTCAAAAGCGGGGCGCCGGTAACGGCTGCGCCATGGCCGGCGATAACGACGGATGCACCACGGGAAACAGCGTCGGCGATAAAACTTGCGCCGTCAGCCTTCGTGCCGGCAACAGCGACAAACGCCATGCCCGGTGCAACCTTGCGACTGTCGGCGGAAAGGCCAGTTATCTCAAGATCGCCAAGTGCCCCGCCGACCTGTCCGTTGAGTTCCGGAAACGTATTTCCGGCAATGTCCCGCAAGTTCATCGAATATACTTTTCGTTTTTGATCAGTCCGCCCTCTCGCGAATCGACCCGTGTATTCTTTCACGCTTAATAAGACACCAGCAAGGCCGAGTTATCTTTTCCAAAGCTGGGCTGGATTCCGAGGATCGGCGCGGCCCGCGCGATGATATCACGGGCGATCGGCGCCGCCGTGAAGGCCGAGATCGTGCCGCCATGTTCACCGGTCTTCGGCTCGTCGCAGAAGGTCATGATAATATATTGCGGATTGTCGATCGGGAACGCCGCCAGGAAGGTATTGAAGTTCAGCGTATTCGAATAGCGGCCATGAACGACCTTGTCGGCCGTTCCGGTCTTGCTGCCGACATCATAACCCGGAACGCGGGCAGCGCGGCCGGATCCCTTCGAGCCGTTGAAATCGAGTAGGAAGCGGACATTGTCGCTAGTGCTCTTCTTGATCACGGTTTTCGCGACCTCGTCGGCCTCGGAACGGTTGCGCGGCAGGAAGGTCGGGTCGATCAGCTTGCCGCCGTTGACAAGGGCAGCACCGGCAACGGCCGTCTGCAGCGGAGTGGTGGAGACGCCGTGACCGAAGGAAATGGTGATCGAGTTGATCTTCTTCCACACGCGCGGCTGGCTCGGCATCTTCACTTCCGGCAGCTCGGTATGCATCTTGGTGAGCAGCCCGATGCGCGTCAGAAACTCCTTGTGACCGTCGATGCCGACGAGATCGGCGATCTTCGCCGTGCCGATGTTCGAGGAGTACTGGAAAATTTCCGGAACGGTCAGCACGCGACGCTGGCCATGGAAATCCTTGATGGTGAACCCGCCGATGCGGATCGGGTTGGTGGCGTCGAAGGCGTCACGCAGCGTGACCTTGCCGGAGTCGAACGCCATGGCCATGGTGAAGGTCTTGAAGGTCGATCCCATTTCGAACGTGCCGTTCGTCATGCGGTTCAGCCAGCCTTCCGAGGCACTTTCGTTCGGATAGTTGGGATCAAAATCGGGAGCCGACGCCATTGCCAGCACTTCGCCGGTGTGAACGTCGAGTACCACCGCGCCGGCACCCTTGGCCTGGAAATTATTGACGGCGTTGACGACAGCGTCATGGACGATGTCCTGCACGCGCAGATCGATCGAGAGTTTGACCGGCTGCAGCGGCTGAGAGTTGGTCATACCGGCGGCGGCGAGATCGGCAAGCCCCTGGTCGTCAATGTATTTTTCCATCCCGGCGACGCCGCGATTGTCGATGTTGACGTAGCCGAGAATGTGGGACGCGGTGGAGCCGCCCGGGTAAAAGCGACGCTTCTCCGGACGAAAACCAATACCGGGAATGCCGAGCGCCAGGATCTGGCTCTGCTGCTTCGGCGTCAACTGCCGGCGAAGCCAGGCAAAATGCGAGGTCTTGACCGCAAGCTTCTTGTAGGTGCCCTTGGTGTCGAGATCGGGCAGCACGGTGCGTAATTCCTCGACCGCCTCGTCGGGATCGATGATCTTGTTTGGCTCGGCAAACAGCGACACGGTTCGGATATCGGTGGCAAGCAGTGCGCCATTGCGGTCGACGATGTCAGGGCGCGACGCCATCAGCCGGTCCGGCGGCAGGATGCTCGACGTCGTATCCGGCGCCGTCATGGCAAACTGGGCAAGACGTCCGCCGATGATGCAGTAAACAATAGTAAAGCTTGCAACCAGCAGAACGACGCGGCTCTTGGCCTGATTCGACTTGCGCTTGCGGACGCCTTCGAAGGTTGAATTTCCGAAGCCACCGCTCGGGCGGTTGTTGCCGTCGGTGGAGAAATGCGCCTTGCTTTTCAAGACCATGATGCGCGAAAGAAAAGACATCACTCGTTCACCGATCCCGTTGCGATATTGTCGACATCCTGCTTCTTGCGCTTTGCCAGCGACGGCTGCTTTGTAGCTGGGCGCGGCGCGGGAGCCGAGGCGACATCGGCGATCGCCTTCCTGATCTCCGCATCCGTGCTATCGCCACTCTTCGCGGCCGCAGCAGCAACCTTGCCGCCGCTCGCCTTGGTGCTGCCGGTCTTGGCATTCCCTGCCTTCGCGCCGTCCTTGGCATCGGCGACAATTTCAGGCGGAAGCTGCGTGCGCAGCATCGGCAATTCGCTCGGCTGCACGATCGCGGTCGAGAGGGTCGGCTGCAGCTTGAGTTCGCTATTATAGTTGTTGACCAGCCGCTCCAGGCGGTTCGGCTGAACGACCAGCGCCCAGTCCGCCTTCAGAAGCTCTATCGTGTCCTTCTCCAGCTTGATCTCGGATTCAAGGCGATGAACCTCTTCGAGCTTCAGCTCGGCACGATGCTTGATCGTATAGGTAACGCTGGCCATTGCCGTCATGACGCCAATCAGAACGATGTCAAAAGTCCTCAGCATATCAACCTCCGAGCTTTCCGAGACTGGCGAGATTGGGCAGATCGAAGATAGAAAGATCGGCGGCCTCGGCCTGAACACTGGTGCGAAGGCCGGCGCGAAGCTTAGCCGAACGCGCCCGCGGATTGATCTCCGCCTCCGCATCGCTCGCCGAAATCATCGGCTTGCCGATCGGATCGAACGTCGCCAGCCGCTCATGCACCATGGGCATATGGCGCGAACCGCCGGCGCGGCCGGAGCGATCGGCGAAGAACTTCTTGACGATGCGATCTTCCAGCGAATGGAAAGTGACGACGACCAGACGCCCGCCCGGCTTCAGCGCCCGCTCGGCGGCAAACAGCGCCTGCGCCAGTTCACCAAGCTCGTCATTGACGAAGATGCGCAGCGCCTGAAAGACGCGGGTGGCCGGATGAATCTTGTCCTTGGCCTTTCGCGGCGTGACGATTTCGATCAGACCAGCAAGGTCGCGAGTGGTGACGAAGGGTGCCTCCGCCCGGCGCTTTTCGATCGCATGGGCGATCCGCGGAGCCTGCTTCTCCTCGCCGAGAAAGACGAAGATGCGGATGAGATCGGCAAGCTTGGCGTGATTGACGACATCGGCTGCCGACACGCCGCTTGCCGACATACGCATGTCGAGCGGTCCGTTCTTGCTAAACGAGAAACCGCGCTCGGCCTCGTCGAGCTGCATGGAGGAGACGCCGATATCGAGCACGACACCATCAAGCCCGCCCTGCGGCGCATGATCGGCGAGCTGCGAAAACTGTGACTGAATGAGCGTCAGACGGCCCGCATGCGCGGCGACCATCGCCTGCCCCGCAGCGATCGCCGTCGGATCGCGATCCAGCGCAACCATATCGGCGCCGGCCGCCAGGATGGCCGATGTATAACCGCCGGCACCGAACGTGCCGTCCAGAATGAGCTTGCCGGGAGCAGGCGCCAGCGCCTCGAGTACTTCCTTGAGAAGAACCGGAATGTGGCGAACCGGTCCGCCATCGGCATCAGTCAAACCTCCGCCTGAATTCGCCACCATTCCGTTTCCCCGTTCTATTCCGAGCGCCGCCCCGCCAGCTTGCGCTCCTCTCGTGCCTGCGCCTGCAAGGCTTGGAAAGCCTCCGGCTGCCACAGTTGAAAATGATCCGCCCGACCCACAAAGGTCACCTCGTTGGCGATGCCGGTGAAGTCGCGGATGAAATCCGTGACCATCAACCGCCCTTCCGCATCGAGCTTCATAAAGACCCCGCCCCCGTGAATGAGGAGCGACATCTGGTTCGCCGCCGGCGAAAACGGATCGTCCGCCGCAATCTGCCGCTCGAACCGGTCGAGCAGATCGAGGCCGCCGACGCTGATCGCCGGAAACACAAAATCCTGGAAACAGTACAGCTCCTGGATATTGCGCTCCGCCAGCACGGACCGAAACGCCGCCGGCACGGAAACCCGGCCCTTGGCATCGATCCTGTTTGTCGCATTCGACAGGAAGCGGTTCATGACGCGAAACACCCGTTCCCCATGACCCACGGGCAACTACTCGCCCACAGACACAGCCAAAATCGGACACAGCTTCGCAAGCCGAAAGAACGAACACTCTTCCGACTCCTCCTTGAAGGGAGGGATCATGGCTTTGCGATGAATGGGCACTGATTTGCCCTTGTGCAATGTGCTTTTGGGATACCATGGGACCATATGGGCGTCAATGGGATGAAGCCACACAGACGTGGCCACAGCCTAAATATTCATAAGCCGTTAAGTTTAACGAATGGTTATGATCGCCCTGTACAGACGCTCCAAAACGGTTTGTTTTCACAGGTGAAAACGCTTCCTCCGGACATGGCGGAAAGGCTGAGAATCAAGGCTTTCGATCGCCTGAAAAATGTTCCGCGAGCCCGGATGACGAGGCATCGGCGACGCGAAGGATGATTTGCCAGTTGGCCTGTAAGCCGGGTTCTGTATGGCTCCGACCGAGGCCGGAACGTGGCAGCCATTCATCTGGGACGACGCTTGCGCGCCGCCTCATGCAACCCACCCGGATGACCGGCCCGGAAACGGGCTGGAGCGCTTTCGCGCTCCGCGTCATCCCTATTCGGTTTTGCTCCCGGTGGGGTTTACCGTGCCGTCGCTGTCGCCAGAGACGCGGTGGGCTCTTACCCCACCCTTTCACCCTTACCCGATCCAAGAATCAGGCGGTTTGCTTTCTGTGGCACTTTCCCTGAGGTCGCCCTCGCCGGACGTTATCCGGCACCGTGTTTCCGTGGAGCCCGGACTTTCCTCCCCCTACCGCCTTTCGGCATTGGTAAAGCGCGGCTGCCCGGCCAACTGGCAGAGGCTCATTAACCGAGACAGCCGGCAATTGCCACCGAAATATACGGCTTTATCCCAGCTTCGACCTAGGCGCGGAAATGTGCTGAGAAATCCGTGCGGTAGCCGTCGTCCTTGATTCGACCTTCGAGCAGCAGCTCGCCGCCAAGCCTGCCGATCTCATCCGAACTCTTGGCCGCCGTGCCGCAGCCGCCAGTCAGAACCGCCACGCGCGGCGAAGACGTATAGCCGATCATCGGGTAGCCGGTCGGCGAATAGGAAACGGCGCAGGAATTGGTAAGCGAGGACGGCCGGGTCACGCCGGGGACCAACTCGTGGAAAATCCGCGCCAGGTGATCGCGCGCCTTATCGCGGCCGGCTGTGCGAAACCATGCGCGTAGTTCCGGCTCGCTATCGAATTGGAGGTCGTCCGGATCGCCGCCGATCTTCATGTAATATTTGCCATCGGGATAGCGGATCGGCGGCAGCATATAGATGCTGTCGGCATCGTCGAGCGTCTTGGAGATCAGCGACGGCATCGCCGACATCGCCTCGGCTTCATCCTTGCTGACCTCGAAGAAAGTTACCGTGCGGCCATAAACCTTCATCTCAACTGGTCGCGGCAACAGATTCTCCGCAATGGAGAAACCGCCGGCGGCAAGCAGAATTTTCTCGGCATGGAACGTCTCGCCTTCTGCCGTGGTGACGGCCGCCAGGCCGCCTTCGTCGCGGATGGAGACGGCGGTCTGTTTGATGACCTTCGCTCCCACCTTTTCCGCCAGCAGCGACTGCGCCTTCACCAGCCGCCTGGGACTGATATGGCCAGCGCCCTGTGGCTCGTGGACACCTTCGCTGCCTTCCGCGAAAGAGAAGAAGGGAAATTTCGCCTTCAGCCCGGCACCGTCCAAAAGCTCGGTACGGACGCCCAACCGAGATGCCGCATCGATGACGTCGGCGACATAGGCATCGGCTCCACCCCGCTTCGGTCCGACGACAAGGCAGCCGACCGGCGAATAGAACTGGATGCCGCTGTCGCGCTCGATCTCGGCATAGCGGGCGATCGACCGGTTGGCGAGGCGCGCCCAGTCGGCGTCGGGATCGATAGTACGGGTAATGCGGCCCTCGTCATAGTGACTGCCGAACACACCCTGATGATTGGCGCGGTCTTCCGGTTCGTCCGGGCCGATGACGGCGATACCGTCCGTTTGTCTGGCCAGATGGCGGGCGGCTGCCGCCCCCATCATTCCTCGCCCGACGACGATGAACCTGAAATCCGCTGCCATATTACGTCCCTCACGAATGATCACGCGTTCGATAACATGGAAAGCGATTCCGCCCTACTCGCGATCCCGCTGGAAATCGACCTTAGTCGAGCAGCGCCAGTACCTTGCCGCAATATCTCTTGGAGATCGGATTCATGCGGGTCGCGCCGTGGCCGGCATTGTATTTGAGGATGGTATTGCAGGTCGGGCCGCCACCGAGATCCTGTGCCATGGCAAGGTATTTCATGCCGAACTTGATGTTCGTCTCGGGATCGTAAAGACCCTTGGTGCTACCGGAATAACCCATCAGCCGTGCCGTCGCCGGCTTGATCTGCATCAGGCCGATCTCGCCGGCGCTGCCACGCGTTCTCGGATTGAAATTGCTTTCGATTTGGACAACGGCAGTCGCCAGTTCGACCGGCACGCCGTTCTGCTTGGCGTATTTGGTAATCAGCGCCGAATAGGCTTTTCGTCCGGTGAAGGAATTTTCCACGTCGCGCAGTTCCGCGGGGACACCCGATATCGGATAGTTGGCCGTGCGCTTGGTGATCCGCAATGAAACGGTCTCGGTTCTCTCGCCACGCTGGCCTGCAAAGGCAGAATCGTATCCTGTCAGCAACACGCTCACGCACGCTGCCGCCGCAACAATCAAATTTTTCATGTAGTCTTTTGTCTCCAGGCGTGGGATCGCGGATGGCATCCACCATCAGTCCGGCGGGAGGCAAAAAGAGCCGCCGGAGGGCACGGTCCCCGTTGTTTGTTTACGGCCGTGCGACACACAAACTAAACTTGCACGGCCGCCGTTCAGCAAGCGCCGTTAGACCAGTGCAATGCGGAAATAATAGGGAAATCATGTGGCAGCGCAGCACCTTAGGCTTTTTCAGCTCGAGAGCTGGCCTGCAACCGTCAACAAGGGACGGCTTATATCAGGAAAAGCGAGGCAGGCTGGAGAGCAGGCGATGCAGCGTGTCGATGGTCGAAAAATCAGCAATACCGTCTACCCGCTCCGGACGGAAATGACGCTGAAAAGCCTGAACATCCCCTTCCAGCTTGGTGGAGAATTCACCTGTAATTTCAGTTCCATAACCATAGAGCGAAAGCATGGACTGCAACGCCTCGATCGGCTGGCCGACATCGCCCTTCTGGAAGAACCGCCCGCCGGTGATCGGCGCCGGCTCGACCCAGTGGCCAACACCCGCGGCCGCCAGTCGCGCCCAGGGGAATTTTTCGCCCGGATCGACCTTGCGAACAGGGGCGACATCGGAGTGTCCGAGCACCCGCTCAGGCGCGATTGCCCAGCGTTGGCCGCAATCGCGACATAGTTCGATGACCGCTTCGACCTGCGCGTCGGGGAAATCCGGCAGCCCGCCGGGATGACCGGCATTGGCGATTTCGATGCCGATCGACAGCGAATTGATGTCGGCTTCGCCCCGCCACAGGCTTTTGCCGGCGTGCCAGGCACGACGCTCCTCCGGCACGAGCTGGATCACCCGCCCGTCCTCGAAGACGAAGTAATGGCTCGACACCTGGCTTTCGGCGCGACAGAGCCAATCAAGCGCACCTTCGGCTGTGCCCATGCCCGTATAGTGCAGAAGGATCATGTCCGGCTTGCGCCCGCCCTCCCGCTCGCCATGGTTCGGCGACGGCTGCACGCTGGCGCCAGCAAAATCTGCCGGAAAGGAACTCATGCGGCGCGGCGTTCTCTCTCGATTTCCTCGTAAGCGGCGTTGAGAGCCGCCATACGCTCATTGGCGATGACGTGGAACTCCTCCGGCACGCCCCGCGAAACGAGACGATCGGGATGGTTCTCATAGACCAGGCCGTGATAGCGGCGGCGAATGGTCGTGAAATCATCCTGGGGCGAAACGCCCAACACCTTGTAAGGATCGCGGCCGTCGGCGCTGACATGGCGCGCCATGATCTGCTCGAAGCGCTGCTCGCTCATATGGAAAATCTGCGCGACGTGCTGAAGGAAAGCCATTTCCTTCTCATGGATCAGGCCATCGGCCTTGGCGATATGGAAAAGGCCGTCGAGCACGTCTTCCAGGACCGGGCAATTGGCGGCGCAGGTAACGCAAAGCGACGACAGCCGCTCGGCATAGGCCTCGTAACCGGCGACGTCCTGACGCGCCAGATTATAAAGGCGAGCAACGTTCTTCGCCTGATCTTCCGGGAATTCGAAGATCTCGCGGAAGGCATTGACCTCGTTTTCGGTCACCACGCCATCGGCCTTCGCCATCTTGGCGGAAAGCGCAATGATAGCGACGGAAAAAGCAACCTTGCGGCGAGTTTCCGGGTCGCCTTCAAACAGCGTGCGGATAGCTTCGACCACAGCCGACAGGGCATTGCCAGCGGTGCTGCCAACAGCATTCAGCAACTTTTCCCAAAACGACATCACGGCCTTAATCATCCTTCCTGATAGGAAACACGTTGATCAAATAATGGTTGCGATTGCAAGCTGTCCATTGGTCGCAAGACCGAAAACACTTTTCACAATTCAGTAATGATACCGTGTTCGGTACCGTCGTTTTCAAACTCATGCGACTGGGAATATTCCCTGTGGCGATAACCAGCAAAGCGCGATTTTCTTAAATTCTTTACTTTACAGCCATGCCCGCCTGTCGCATCCATTCCGACGGCACTCACCGAAATGATGCAGTACGGCTGCAAGGAGGATCCCCATGGCCAAACAGAAAGTCGCAATGCTCACCGCAGGCGGATTGGCGCCCTGTCTCTCTTCCGCTGTCGGCGGCCTGATCCAGCGTTATACCGACGTCGCGCCCGATCTTGATCTCATCGCCTATCGCTCCGGTTATCAGGGCGTTCTGTTGGGCGACCGCATCGAGATCACCCCCCGCATGCGCGAGGATGCATACCTGCTGCACCGCTACGGCGGTTCGCCGATCGGCAACAGCCGCGTCAAGCTTACCAATGCCGCCGACTGCGTCAAACGCGGCCTGGTCAAGGAAGGTGAAAATCCGCTGCGCGTCGCCGCGGAACGCCTCGCCTCCGATGGCGTCACCATCCTGCACACGATCGGTGGCGATGACACCAACACGACGGCGGCCGATCTCGCTGCCTATCTCGGCGCCAATGGCTACGATCTGACCGTAGTCGGCCTGCCGAAGACGGTCGATAACGATGTAGTGCCGATCCGCCAGTCTCTCGGCGCCTGGACGGCCGCCGAAGTCGGTGCGCACTTCTTCGACAATGTCAGCAACGAACAGACCGCTGCACCGCGCACCCTCGTCATCCATGAAGTCATGGGCCGCAGCTGCGGTTGGCTGACGGCGGCAACCGCCCGCGCCTATATCCAGAAGACCAGTGCCAATGAATATGTCGAAGGCTTCATGACCAATGCCGAGATGAAGAGCATCGATGGCCTTTATCTGCCGGAAATGGACTTTGACATTGAGGCCGAGGCCGACCGCCTTAAATCGCTGATGAACAAGACCGGTCATGTGACATTGTTCGTCTCGGAAGGTGCTGCACTCGACGCCATCGTCGCCGAGCGCGAGGCCTCCGGTGAGACCATCAAGCGCGACGCCTTCGGCCATGTGAAGATCGACACCATCAATGTCGGCAGCTGGTTCCAGAAGCAATTCGCGTCCCTCCTCGGAGCTGAGCGCTCCATGGTGCAGAAGTCGGGTTACTTCGCCCGCTCGGCGCCGGCCAACGGCGAGGATCTGCGCCTGATCCAGGGCATGGTCGACCTCGCGGTCGAAAGCGCCTTGAACAAGGTGTCCGGCGTCACCGGCCATGACGAAGGCCAGGGCGGCAAGCTGCGCACCATCGAATTCCCGCGCATCAAGGGCGGCAAACCCTTCGATCTGTCCTTGCCGTGGTTTGCTGGGGTTATGGATCATATCGGGCAGAAATACACGCAATCCTAATTGACGGATCGCAAATCAAATGTCTTTGCTGGCGGCGAAAAGGAATAGAGGAGGATTCCATGACAATTGAAACCTGGCTCGCTTTCGCCGCCGCATCCTGCATCATGCTGGCAATTCCCGGCCCGACCATTCTCCTCGTGATCTCTTATGCGCTGGGTCATGGCCGCAAGACGGCGCTCGCAACGGTCACCGGCGTAACGCTCGGCGACTTCACCGCGATGACAGCTTCGCTTGCCGGTCTTGGCGCGCTGCTCGCCACCTCGGCGACGCTGTTTACGGTCCTGAAGCTGGTCGGCGCAGCCTACCTTATGTTCCTTGGAATCAAGCTCTGGCGTGCGCCGATCGTGACTGGTCCGATGGGTGACAACGACAATCTTCCTGAGGAAAAACCACTCAAAATTCTGATGCACGCCTATGTTGTAACGGCCCTGAACCCGAAGAGCATCGTCTTCTTCATCGCCTTCGTGCCGCAGTTTCTCGATATGTCGAAGCCATTCCTCCAGCAAACCCTTATTCTGGAAGCCACTTTCCTGACTTTGGCGGCTTTGAATTCGTTGGTCTACGTCTTCGTTGCCGATATGGCGCGCGGCTTTATCCGCAAGGCAAGCGTGCAACGCGCCGTCAACCGGACGGGCGGAACCCTGTTGATCGCGGCCGGCGCCGTCACCGCCGGATACCGTCGGATGGCCGCTTGAGGCCGTCCAGGGTTGCGATGGGATCATTCATAGGTTAATGGGAATTCATAAATTTAGCGATCCTGTGACGAAATTGCATCGCGGGACACAGGGTGGTTTTTCGAAAGTGACAGAATGGTAGCGATTGGATTTCCCAGCCTTAAGCGCAGCGTTGCCTTTTCGGCAATGATGTGCGGCGCTCTTGCGGGGTGCGCTAGCACTCAGCAACAGACGTCCCAGGCCGGGCTCCCGTCGGCACAAACCAACGTGCCGCATCCGAATACAGCCTCGACGACTGGCGCTGTTGCTCCGTCCACGGGAGGCGTTGCCGTAGCGTCCGCCGCTCCTGCGACCGGCGTGCAAGGCCAGCCCCAGCAGCAGGCAGTCCTGATGAAGTCCGACCGCGTTCAAGCCGGTTCGGTTGGCCAGGGCCAGATCCAGGCAGCCCAGGATCGCATGGGCGCTCCGGCTGCAAATGCTCCCAACGCCCCAAACCAGGGCACGGTTGCCATCGCGGCCGCGACCGGCGTGCCGACCGCAAACACGTCTCCAGCGGCGGCCTATGCCGCTTCCGACGAACCGCCTATCCCTGCCGTTGTCGCCATCCCGATGCCAAACCCGGCACGCCCCGGCGATAGCGCGCTTCTTCCGGTCTCGAGCTCGGCCTCCGCCGCTCAATCAACCATTCCTATGACGTCGGACGTCGCGGCAATCCGCTCAGTAGCAGTGCCAACACCACGCCCGGATGAAGATGCACCAGTCATGGCGCCTGCCGAAGTCGCCTACGCCGCACCCCAGCAGATCGGCGCCTTGCGTTATGCCGACAACCGCATGCGCTACGACTTCAACTTCGACACCAGCGGCCCTACTGTCGTTTCAGCCGTGTTGACCACTCCGAATTACGAATCCAACGTGCCGCCGGCGGAAAAGAGCTATGTTACGAAGCTCATCCAGAAATACGCCAAGATTTACGAAATCCCTGAATCGCTGATTCATCGCGTCGTTCATCGCGAGAGCCGTTACGATCCGAAAGCCTATAACAAGGCCGGCTATTTCGGCCTGATGCAGATCAAGTACAACACCGCCAAGTCGATGGGTTATGAAGGCCCGGCGTCGGGTCTGCTCGATGCCGAAACCAACATCAAATATGCCGCGAAATATCTGCGCGGCGCGTGGATGGTCGCTGATAACAAGGCCGAGAACAAGGAAGTCAAGGCCGTTCAGCTCTATGCGCGTGGCTATTATTATGACGCCAAGCGCAAGGGCCTGACGGACGTCGCCAACGGCAATTACTGATCTCGTTTTTTAAATTTCAAACGCCGGTCGGACCTCAGGTCTTGGCCGGCGTTGTCGCATCCAGGATCTTCTTCAGCAGGATCTGCGGCTTGTAGTCCAGCCAGCTCGGCGTCAATCCCATCCGCACCAATACAAGATTGGCTGAAGGAACAATGGCAACACTCTGGCCGTCATGTCCGAGCATCCAGAACGTATCCGCCGGCAGGCCGAACTGCGCATCCGAGCCGCCCGGCCCGGCAAGCCAGGCCTGAACCTGCGAATAGGCGCCTTCCGATGCCTTGGTCGGCGTACGCATCGCGCCGACGAAACCCTCCGGCAACAGGCGCTGGCCTTTCCACACACCATCCTGCAACAGGAACTGCCCGAAGCGCGCCCAGTCGCGAGCCGTCGCATAGAGATAGGAACTGCCGATAAAGGTGCCGCGCTCGTCGGCCTCCAGCACGGCGCTCGACATGCCGAGCGGCGCAAACAAGGCATCGCGCGGATAGGCGATCGCAGTGCTTTCGTTCGGGAGCTTGTTCATCCAAACTCTTGAAAGCAGCGTCGCCGTGCCGCTCGAATAGCTGAAACGCTCGCCGGCAGGAGCCTGCTGCAGCGCGTTTGCAGCGATCCCGGTCGAGTCCGGATCGAGATAAAGCATGCGCGTCACGTCCGATACCGCGCCATAGCTCTCGTTGAAGGCGAGACCACTTTCCATGCCGAGGAGATCGCTGAGCTTGATGTTCTTGCGGGCGTCGGCACTCCACTGCGGCAGAAGGTTCTGATCATCGAAGGACATGCGGCCGGTCAGCATCAGCCGGCCGATGATCGCCGCATTGACCGTTTTCGTCATCGACCAGCCGATCAACGGCGTGCCCTTGCCGAACCCCTCGCCATAGGATTCCGCCACGATACGACCATCCTTGATCACGACGACGGCGCGCATGGACGGGCCGGCAAGAGCCGGATCGGTCACGAGCTTCGAGAGCGCCGCGCCTGTCGCATCCTGATCGCCCGCGACCTTGTCTCCATCCGGCCAGGGAGAATCGCGCTTTGGCATTTTGACCTTGTTCAGGAAAACCGCGCTACGAGCTGCCTGCAGGTCACCATCCGGCACTGTCACGCAGCCGAGCGCGCCGCGATAGAGCGCATAGTTCGGCGCAAACATGCCGAGGATGCGGGCGGTCACCACCCCCTCCTCCCGATCGACCGAAACCCGGACGAGTTTCAGCGCCGGATTACCCGGCGCCTGCACGTCATCCGCCAGTACCTGATCGGGATCGCGCTTGGCGATAAAGGTGTTCGAGCAGACGATCTTGGCGGCATAGCCGTCGCCGACCCTCAGCAATTCCGGCGGCGAAACGGAAAGCCAGACGATGCCACCGGCAACAATGATCAGCAATAAAAGAACAAGAGCCGTAATCGCTCTCGATATAAAACGCATGCCATACACCTCCAAAGGTCTGCGGACACAATCAGGAAACGCCGCAATATGAAAGACCTATCGTCATCACAGTTCCGCAAATATCCGCGCGGCCACCGCATGGCCGAAGCTACCAACAGGCCACGTCATCAGACTGTAGCATTGCCGGGTTACACGCCCTGAACCTGACAAATTGGTGACAAGACTCAGATGACGGAATTCGCCCCGGAAGCCGGTCTCCACAAGAATCGGAAACTCAAGGACGCTCTGCTGCAACACAAGGCCCTGTCCAAGGCCGGCTTTTCCGAACGTCTGTTCGGCATGCTGTTCTCAGGCCTCGTCTATCCGCAGATCTGGGAGGATCCGGATATCGACATGGAGGCGATGGAGCTTCAGCCGCATCATCGCATCGTCACCATTGGGTCCGGCGGCTGCAATATGCTCGCCTATCTCTCGCAGAGCCCGGCTTCGATCGACGTGGTCGACCTCAATCGTCACCATATCGCGCTGAACAAGCTCAAGCTCGCCGCCTTCCGGCTCCTGCCCGGCCATGCTGACTTGGTGCGTTTCTTCGCCACGCCGGGCATCGATACGAACAGCCAGGCATACGAAGAGTTCATCGCACCACGGCTCGACCCGGCAACCGCCGCCTATTGGGACGGTCGCGACATGTACGGCCGCCGCCGCGTTACGGTGTTCAACCGCAACATCTACAAGACCGGCCTGCTCGGCCGCTTCATCGGCGCCGCCCATGTGCTGGCGCGCCTGCACGGCGTCCGCCTCGCCCCCTTGACCGAAGCCCGCACATTGCGCGAGCAGCGGCAGTTCTTCGACAACGAGATTGCGCCGATCTTCGACAGGCCGATGGTGCGCTGGCTGCTCGGCCGCAAAAGCTCACTTTTCGGACTTGGCATTCCGCCACAGCAATATGACGAGCTTGCGAGCCTTGCCGGCGACGATTCCATTTCCGGTGTCCTGAGGCATCGCTTGGAAAAGCTGGCCTGCCATTTCCCGATGCAGGACAACTATTTTGCCTGGCAGGCCTTCGCGCGTCGCTATGCCGCTCAGCATCAGGGTCCGTTGCCGACCTATCTGAAGCCCGAGCATTACGCCGCCATCCGCGCCAATGCTGATCGCGTCAGCGTGCATCATGCCAACTTCACCGAGCTGCTCGCCTCCAAGCCCGCCGCCTCGCGCGACCGCTACATCCTGCTCGACGCGCAGGATTGGATGACCGACGAGCAGCTCAACGAACTCTGGGCGGAAATCACCCGCACGGCCCGCGAAGGCGCGCGCGTCATCTTCCGCACCGCCGCCGAAAAGAGCATCATCGAGGGCCGCCTTTCGACCGCGATCCGCGATCAATGGGCCTATGATGAAGAGCGCTCGCAGGCACTGAACGTCCGCGACCGCTCGGCGATCTACGGCGGCTTCCATATCTACGGGAAAAAATCGTGAGCCAGGCGGATACAGGCCTTGAGACGAATTCGAAGAACCATGCCGGACTGATGGACGGCATGTACCGCTACCAGCGGCACATCTACGACCTGACCCGCAAATACTACCTCTTCGGTCGTGATCGCACGATCGCCCATCTCAACGTCCCCTTCGGTGGCTCCCTGCTCGAAGTCGGCTGCGGCACCGGCCGCAATATGTTGCTGGCGCATCGCCGCTTCCCCTCTGCCAAGCTCTACGGTCTCGACATTTCCCAGGAAATGCTGCTCTCGGCCCGCAATAATTTTCGTGGCCTGAAGCAGATGCCGGACTTCCGCGTCGCCGACGCCACCGCTTTCTCATCCACCGAATTTGGTGTCGGCGGTTTCGACCGCGTCATGGTCTCCTATGCGCTGTCGATGATCCCCGATTGGAAGAGTGCAATCGATGCATCGCTCGATGCCGTCGCCCCCGGCGGCGAGTTGCATATTGTCGATTTCGGCCAGCAGGAGCGCCTGCCCGGCTGGTTCCGCACCGTGCTGAAAGGCTGGCTGAAGAAGTTCCATGTCACCCCGCGCGCCGACCTGCGCACGGTGCTGGAAGAACGGGTTGAAACTCGCGGCGCTAAGCTGATCTTCGAAGAGATCGGGCGGGGTTATGCCTGGAGAGCCGTCATCATCAAACCGATCGCCTAGGCCAAAGACCGGAATTCGGCTGTTTTGCGCTTCAAGTATAAGAATTTACTTGAAGATAACGGATTTTTTACGTTGATATGGTGAATAAAGTGGTAAGGCCGAGCTGCAAGCAGCTTGGCCCGCCGCTTCTTTGGATTTTCGGGGACCAGACATCACGGAAGCCAAACCTTGGGGCAGCAAGATCACTCGCGCCATAACGGGATATCCATGCGCAGGCTTCTGTTGTGCTTACTGCCGCTCGCCCTTCTCCTGAACAGCTGCACGACGGGCTATGACGCTCTCCAGACAGCGTCCCTTCCGAAAACACGATTCAAGGATACCAAGCCGCAGGACTTCGGCCGTGATCACCCCGAGCGCCATCCCATCCACGGCATCGACGTGTCCAAATGGCAGGGCGATATCGACTGGCAGACGGTCAAAGGCTCCGGTGTTTCCTTCGTCTTCATCAAGGCGACCGAAGGCAAGGACAGGATCGATCCGCGCTTCAGCGAATATTGGCAGGAAGCCAGCACGGCCGGCATCCTGCACGCACCCTATCATTTCTATTATTTCTGCTCGACGGCAGACGAGCAGGCCGATTGGTTCATCCGCAACGTGCCCAAGGATGCCATGGCGCTTCCGCCTGTTGTTGACGTGGAATGGAATCCCGGCTCCCCAACCTGCCGTACCAGACCGGCTCCGGAGACGGTCCGGACGGAAATGAAGCGTTTCATGGATCGCCTGCAAGCCTATTACGGCAAGCGCCCGATCATCTACACCTCGGTCGACTTCCATCGCGAGAATCTTGCAGGTTACTTCAAGGACTATCACTTCTGGGTCCGCTCGGTCGCCAAGCATCCGACGGCGACCTATACCGACCGGTCCTGGGCCTTCTGGCAATATACCTCAACCGGCGTCATTCCCGGCATCAAGGGGCCGACGGACATCAATGTTTTCGCCGGCTCCGAGCAGAATTGGCAGAATTGGGTAGCGGCAGTAGAGAAGCAGGGAAATTCTTGACACTGCTCTAACTTCTCTCTTGCTTCTGTCACAATCTTCTGTGAAAGCGACCCTATTCTGTCAGAAAAGAGGATCGCCCATGGACCGCCATACCATCCGACGCAGCGCACTCGCGTTGATCTTCGCTTCAGCCATGACGAGCGTGGCAATGGCGCAGAGCGCGACGCCAGCCGCCCCGTCGAATGCGGAGGGTAGCGGCGCTGCCAAGGTCGCTTGCGATGGTGACCTCTCTACGTTCCTGGCGGGCGTCAAGGCCGACGCGATCGCGGACGGCGCGGATGCCGCATCCGCCGACAAGACATTCGCCGGGGCGCAGATCGATCCCAAGGTCCTCGCCATGGATCGCAGCCAGGGCGTGTTCCGCCAAACCTTCCTAGAATTCTCGCAGCGCACTGTCAGCCAGGGCCGGCTGGATATCGGCCGCCAGAAGATGAAGCAGTATGCCGATGTCTTCGCCAAGGCCGAGAAGGACTATGGCGTACCTCCAGGCGTCATCACCGCCTTCTGGGGTATGGAAACCGATTACGGCGCCGTTCAGGGCAATTTCAACACCCGCAACGCGCTGGTCACTCTCTCGCATGACTGCCGCCGCCCTGAATTTTTCCGCCCGCGTCTGATCGCACTGATCGAATTGGTACAGCGTGGTGATGTCGATCCGGCAACCACGACCGGCGCATGGGCTGGCGAAATCGGTCAGACGCAGATGCTGCCGCCCGATATCATTGCTTACGGCACGGACGGCGATGGCGACGGCCACGTCAATTTGAAGACCAGCGCGCCCGACGTCATTCTGACCACCGCGCGTTTCCTCCAGCATCTCGGCTTCCAGCGCGGTCAGCCTTGGCTGCAGGAAGTTGCTCTGCCTGACAATCTCCCATGGGAGAAATCCGGCATCGGCGGCACACTCACGGCCGGCGATTGGTTCCAACTCGGCGTGAAGCCGCGCGACGGCAACACCAATTTCGGCTCGCTGCCCGCCGCTCTCATCCTGCCGCAGGGCCGCAAGGGTCCGGCTTTCCTGACCTATCCGAACTACAACGCCTATCTCGGATGGAACCAGTCGTTCATCTACACGACATCCGCCGCCTATTTCGCCACACGCCTGAGCGGCGCCCCGACCTATAACAAGGGCATGCCGGAAGAAGGCCTGAACGACGTCGATATGAAGGCGCTGCAGACCAAGCTCCAGGCTCGCGGTTATGACGTCGGCAAGATCGACGGTATCCTCGGCTCCGGCACGCGCGTTGCCATCCAGAAGGAACAGTTCCGCCTTGGCCTCCCGGCCGACGGCTGGGCGACACAGGCATTGCTGAACGCCCTTTGAGATTTGCGTCTCTTCCAGCGAAAGGCGGCCCTCGGGTCGCCTTTTTGTTTTTCGGCAAAGCTCCCGCAGGAAACGGGTGGAGAACCTCTCTCATATCCCCAGAATAGGCGAAAGACGAGGAGAGACGCCCGATGACGACCAACAACGGCATGAACGCACTCACCTGGAGCCTGCTGCTGGCGCTCGGACTGATCTGGGGCGGCTCGTTCTTCTTCGCCCGCATCGCCGTGCACTCCGTCCCGCCGTTTACGCTGGTCTTCCTCCGTCTGTCTCTGGCGGCTCTGGCGCTGCATCTCTATATCGCCGGCCGCCTCCAGATCTATGATCTGCTGAGAACGCATTGGCGGCAATTCCTTCTGCTCGGCCTGATTAACAACGCCATACCGCATGTGTTGATCTTCATTGGCCAAACGCAAATGGGTGCTGGACTCGCCTCCATCCTCAACGCGACGACACCGATCTGGACCGTGTTGATCGGCAATCATTTCACCACGGATGAGAGGCTGACGCCCACCAAGCTCGCCGGTTGCCTGACGGGGCTCGCCGGTACGATCGTACTGCTCGGGCCGAGCGTGACAGGCGCTGCCGCAATCCCGCTCTGGGCATTGCTCCTGCCGATCCTCGCCGCGATCTCCTATGGCTTCGCGGCAATCTATGCCAAGCGTTTCAAAGGTATGGCTCCGCCTGTTGTAGCGGCGGGTCAATTGACCGGCTCTTCGATCATCATGCTGCCGGCAGCCCTTCTGGTGGATCATCCCTGGACCCTGGCAACGCCGCCAGCAAGCGTCATCGCCGCCATTCTCGGCATGGCACTGCTGTCCACCGCCCTTGCCTACATTCTCTATTTCCGCATCATGGCGCTCGCCGGGGCCACCAATGCCTCGCTGGTCACCCTGCTCGTCCCGCCAAGCGCCATCCTGCTCGGCTTCCTCTTCCTCGGCGAACGACTGGGATTGCCGGAAATCATCGGCATGCTGCTGATCGGTGCGGGCCTGCTCATTCTGGACGGACGGGTTTACGCGTGACTACCGCCAGGCGCGAGCCGCCGATAACGAGTGCCAAGGATTATCCGGTGATACTTCAGCAAAGGGCGTACACCTTAACCTTGTTCACAGCCAAATTAACGATACATTAAATTTCGTGAACGGAAGGTTTTTCGAATTAAAACAATAGCTTATTTTGATATCCAGATTCAATTTCTACGTTTCGTGCCGCGATGCAGCATCGAATTCGCTTTCCAAGCGACACATTTCCGACATAGACTCTAACGGTTGACTAAGGAGGAAGACATGGGATTGACACGATCCATCAACGTCCTAGTGGTCGGAGCAGCCTTCCTATTCGTCGTGACGATGCTTTTCATCTGACGAAGAACGACTGCCGCAGACAACCGAACTCCTGAAAGCAAACAAAACAACTATTCCATTTAAAAAGCGCATGCCGAAGATCGACATGCGCTTTTTCATGGCTACATTTCCCGGGTTTCGTTAGGCGACGGCGCGCGCATCCGCCTTGCGCTGCAGACCCAATCGCTCGAGAACAGCCGAGACAAGCGGCGAACGGTTCATCGTATAGAGATGGAACTCGTGGATGCCCCTCCGCACCAGATCCTTGATCTGCTCGGCGGCGACATCGGCGGCGACCTTGGCGCGTTCATCGGCATTATCATCGAGGCCGTCAAACCGATCGTCCAGCCAGGAGGGGATGCTGGTACCACAAGCGCCGGCAAAACGCTTCAACTGCGTTAGGTTCTGGATCGGCATGATGCCCGGCACGACAGGAATCGTAATACCGGCAGCGCGAACGCGGTCGTGATAACGCTCGAAAGCATCATTGTCGAAGAAGAATTGGGTCAGCGCCCTGTCGGCGCCGTTATCGGCCTTGCGTTTCAGCATGTCGATGTCGGCCGCGGTATCGCGGCTCTCCGGGTGCTTTTCCGGATAGGCAGACACGGAAATATCGAAATCACCACGCTCGCGCAGGGCCGCCACCAGTTCGGCAGCATTGGCATAACCGTCCGGATGCGGCTGATAGGCGGAACCGACGCCCGTTGGTGGATCGCCACGCAACGCCACGAAACGGCGAACACCGGTTGCGAGAAAATCATCGATGACCCGATGCGTATCTTCACGCGTTGCGCCCACGCAAGTCAGATGCGACGCGGTGGTGAATGGGGTCTCGTGGATCATCCGGCGCACGGCCGACAATGTCGGCGTTTTGGTCGTGCCACCAGCGCCATAGGTGACCGAAACGAATTCCGGTTCCCATTCGCTGAGCTCCTCGACCGTATTCCACAATTGCGCCTCGGCTTCCTCCGATTTCGGGGGGAAGAATTCAAAGGAAATACGGATGCCGCTTTGGCCGTTCTCGTTCTTCGAAGACATATCAAACTCTCCCAGCAAGAATGGGGGATGCCTGTCGGCTCTGTTCGGCAGCGATCAGCAGCCGCGGGTCGCGCGCCAGCCAGATCGTAACCGTCAACCCTGAGCCGCCTTCCCTCCCCGAATGAAGGTCCTGCACCTGCTCGACATCAAGCCCCGCCGCTTTCAACCAATCCGACATCATCTGATGGGAGAAACCGAGCCTTAGATGTGCATGTTCGTCGCGCAGATATTCCAGCCCGTGCGGTGCCAGATCGATGATCACCAACCGGCCGCCGGGCCGCAGCATTCGCGCCGCCTCGTTGAGGGCGATTTCCGGCTGATCCAGAAAATGCAACACCTGATGGATGGTAATCAGATCGAAATCCTGCGCCTCGAGCGGCAGATTGAAGATATCGCCATGCCGCACCGAAGCGGCGGTGATGTTCGACCGGTCGAGATTGGCGCGCGCTACGGCCAGCATGTCGCGGCTGGCGTCGATACCGACCGCGCGGCGATAGTGCCCCGCCAGCAATTGCAGCATCCGGCCGGTGCCGGTGCCGAGATCGAGAAAAGCGTCGATCTGTTGCGGGCCGATCAACTCGATCATCACCTTATCGACATCCTCGTCGGCGACATGCAGGCGGCGCAGTTCGTCCCATTCGGCGGCATTGCGGCTGAAATAGGCTTGCGCCCGCTCGGCGCGAATACGCTTGACGGCAGTCAGGCGCTCGCCGTCGCGCAGCAATACGGGATCGTTTTCGGCCGTGTGTCGGAGAAGCTCGCGCGCCAGGATCACCGCCTTGCCGTCCTGCTTCAGCCGGAAATAAGCCCAGGCGCCCTCCTGATAACGGTCGATCAGGCTGGCCTCGCCGAGCAGTTTCAGATGCCGCGAGATGCGGGGCTGCGACTGGCCGAGAATTTCGGTAAGATCGGTGACGGTCAGATCACCAGCTGCGAGCAGCGCCAGCAGGCGCAGCCGCGTCGGCTCACCTGCCGCCTTCAGCACATCCACCAGATTGTCCAAGCCCAGTTTAACCAGATCCGTCATTCGTCACCCAATCAAGATATAAAGATATCTTTATGTGATTTTGCCGCAATCTGCAAGAGCCAATTCGCGGCCGGAGACATTCGGACGTCGGAAATCTGTTAGTATCTGTCGGCGGAGGAATACGCATTTCCCTCGCCAGAACAAAGAAAAACCCCGGACAAGCCGGGGTTCTCGATGGCAGGAAAGCAGCGAGCTTATCGTGTCAGACGCTTGTAGGTCACGCGGCTCGGGTTGATGCTGTCAACGCCGAGGCGACGCATCTTGTCCTGTTCGTAGTCTTCGAAGTTGCCCTCGAACCATTCGACATGGCTATCGCCTTCGAAGGCGAGGATGTGCGTGGCCAGGCGGTCGAGGAACATGCGATCGTGGCTGATGATCACGGCGCAGCCGGCGAAGTTTTCGAGCGCGATCTCGAGCGCACCAAGCGTTTCGGTGTCAAGGTCGTTGGTCGGTTCGTCGAGCAGCAGGACGTTGCCGCCGGCCTTCAGCATCTTCGCAAGATGCACGCGATTGCGCTGGCCACCGGAGAGGTTGCCGACCTTCTGCTGCTGATCGCCGCCCTTGAAGTTGAACGTCGCGCAATAAGCTCTCGAGTTCATTTCATACTTGCCGAGCTTGATGACTTCAGCACCGCCGGAGATTTCCTCCCAGACGGTCTTGCTGCCATCGAGCGCGTCACGGCTCTGGTCGACATAGCCGAGATGAACGCTGTCGCCGATACGGATAGAACCGCTATCCGGCTTTTCCTGGCCGGTAATCATGCGGAAAAGCGTCGTCTTGCCGGCGCCGTTAGGACCGATGACGCCGACGATACCGCCCGGCGGCAACTTCAGCGACAGACCTTCGATCAGCATCCGGTCGCCATAGCCCTTGTTGATGCCTTCCATTTCGATGACCACCTGGCCGAGACGCTCGCCGACCGGAATGATGATCTGCGCGTCGCCGGGACGCTGGTTCTCTGCGGCATCGACCAGCTCGTCATAGGCGCGGATACGGGCCTTGGACTTAGACTGACGTGCTTTCGGGCTGGAGGCGATCCATTCCTGTTCGCGGGCGATCGCCTTCTGGCGGCCGGCCTCTTCGCGACCTTCCTGCTGCATGCGCTTGGCCTTCGCCAGCAGGTAGGAGGAGTAGTTGCCTTCGTAGGGAATGCCGCGGCCACGGTCGAGTTCGAGGATCCAGCCGGTGACGTTATCCAGGAAGTAGCGATCGTGGGTGATCATCAGCACGGCGCCCGGATAGGCACGCAGATGCTTTTCCAGCCAGGCAATGGTTTCGGCGTCGAGATGGTTGGTCGGTTCGTCGAGCAGCAGCACGTCCGGCTGCGACAGCAGCAGCTTGCACAGTGCCAAACGACGACGTTCACCGCCGGAGAGATTGGTGACGTCGGCATCACCCGGAGGGCAGCGGAGCGCATCCATCGCCATCTCGACCTGGCTTTCCAGGTCCCAGAGGTTCTGGGCGTCGATGATGTCCTGGAGCTTGGCGCCTTCTTCCGCCGTCTCGTCGGAATAGTTCATCATCAGTTCGTTATAGCGATTGAGAACGTCCGTCTTCGCCGCAACGCCTTCCATGACGTTTTCAAGCGCGGTCTTTGCCGGATCGAGCTGCGGCTCCTGCGGCAGGTAGCC